>NZ_KV800107.1:0-871 GCF_001810135.1 Rothia sp. HMSC069D01 | reverse complement strand
GGCATTCGCCGCAGACGGTGCGGTTGCAGCGCCCACACTGGGCGTAGCTAACGCGGTCGGGGTGGTTGACGCAGACCGTGGGGCTCTGCCCGTAATTCATGTAGTTGGGAAAGTTCTCCACTGACCCTCCAAGGGTTGTGTGCCGGATTTTCCGAAGATTTTTCACGTATTTTCAGGCTTAGTACCTGCCGTTTTGCCATTGCTGCGGGCTCTGCTGCTGAGGAGGCTCGGGCTTATCCACAAGCGGGACAAACAGCAGTGTCAACAGCACACCACCGACAAAACCACCCGCATGGCATGCGTGGGAGATATTCGAGGGGGTCAGAATGCTATAGATGATGTTCGGGGCAGTAATCATGACGAACACTCGTGCGGTGTCCTTCTGCTTCCTGATGATTAGCAGGGTCAAGAAAGAGCCCATGAGGCCGAATAGACCACCGGAGGCACCCACCACGCTGGTGTCAGATGCCAGCACGTACACGCCGAGGGCGCCGAAGACGATAGAGCCCAGGTACACGAGGAGGAACTTCCAGCGCCCCATCATGCGTTCGAGGGACACGCCGTAGATGAAGAGGTTAATCATGTTCCACACCAGGTGCATCGGGTCGTTCTGCATGTGCAGAAAACCGTAGCTGATGATGCGGTAGTACTCGCCATGCTGGACGTAGGGCCACCAGATGTTGCCGTGCCTAACCACCCATTCATTGGGAATGATCTGCTGCAGACCGTACATCGCGACGTTAATCAGAATGAGCGTGTACGTAATGTGCCAGTGGCGCGCCAGGAATGAGCCCTGTGCTTTCGAACCTTGCGCCTTCGAGCTGCCGCCCGTGAGGTCGCGGTAGCAGTCGGGGCAGACCATGCCCACATC
>NZ_KV800106.1:0-1634 GCF_001810135.1 Rothia sp. HMSC069D01 | reverse complement strand
GGGAGAGTAGGTCATCGCCGGTTTATTTTTGAACCGAGAACCCCATGTCGAAAGACATGGGGTTCTTTGTATATCCGGGTATGTTAGGGGAAATACCGCAGGGTGCACCCGGGGAGATTCAGTGCTCTATCTTTAGCTCCTCCTCTCGCCCCTGTCCCCCCTAAAAAACAAACACCCCGAAAAAATAAACTAATAGCCGCCCGTCAGAGTAAAACTCTAGCGGGCGGCTATCTCTCACAATGCGCTCCCTCACGCCGCTAGCGGCGCCTCAGAACGTGTAGAGAAGAAAATGCGGGGAATAACGCTTATGCGTTCTTCCAGGGGTCCTCCACGGGGCGAGCTGCGTTGTAGGCTGCGGCGCCTGCAACACCCAGAGCAACCAGCAGACCCAGGAACGCCAGGCCCTTACGGGGGCGCTTGCCGCCGTTACGCTCAATACGAGCCAGTTCCTTCTCAGCGGCGCGAACGGTCTTTGCGGTAGCCTTACGAGCCTTCTTCAGGGCCTTCTTGTTGCCGGTCAGCTTCTCAGCGAACATCTCAGCGGTCTTGCCTTCCAGCGCGGACTCAACAGCAGCCAGAGAAGAGACGATAGCCTGAGCCTTAGCAGCCTTGCGTGCCTTACGCTTCTTGCAGCAGAACATGGGGTGACCTCCATCGGTTGAAATGCGCCAGCGACCAGAAAACGCCGCCGCGCGCGTAGTGTTCACCTCTCAGGATATTCAATTCCCGCCCAAAAAGCCCGCCCGACGGTGCGCCCGGGGCGAAAAAACATGTTAGATGGCGAATGAGCGCCGCCCCGTGCCACAATAGAGCCATGACTAATGCAACTGCTAAGGCAACTATCCACACTAACTACGGTGACATCGTCGTCGAGCTCTTCGGCAACCACGCACCGCTGACTGTTGAGAACTTCATCGGCCTCGCTGACGGCTCCCGTCAGTGGAAGCACCCCCGCACCGGTGAAATCATGAACACCCCCCTGTACAAGGACGTCGTGTTCCACCGCATCATCAAGGACTTCATGATTCAGGGTGGTGACCCCCTGGGCATGGGCGTTGGTGGCCCCGGCTACCAGTTCAAGGACGAGATTCACCCCGAACTCTCCTTCTCCAAGCCCTACCTGCTGGCAATGGCTAACGCAGGCCCCGGCACCAACGGTTCTCAGTTCTTCATCACCACCGTTGAGACCCCTTGGCTGAACGGCCGCCACACCATCTTCGGTGAGGTTACCGACGAGGCATCCAAGAAGGTTGTTGACGCTATTGAGGGCGTTGAGACCGGCTTCCAGGACCGCCCGGTCAAGGACGTTGTCATCTCCTCGATCGACATCGAAAAGCTCTAATAAACCCCATCGGAAGGCTCATACGAGCATTCTGCTGAAGGTGTTGAGAAAACACGTATAGTTCAGGGGCCCGCCAGGATTCTTCCGGTGGGTCCCTGCGCTTATATGCCCGCGCGCGCCATCCCCCGCACACCACCCCGGTTGATCCGGTACACAACCCCTGGAGGTTCAGTGGAGAACTTTCCCAACTACGCAGGCTACGGGCAGACCCCAACCGTCTGCGTCAACCACCCCAACCGCGTTAGCTACGCCCAGTGCAAGCGCTGCAACCGCACCGTCTGCGGCGAATGCC
>NZ_KV800105.1:0-202 GCF_001810135.1 Rothia sp. HMSC069D01 | reverse complement strand
CTGTGGTAGGGCCTCTGGCGGCGTATACCGCAACGCAACCCCATCTGACGCATCATCTTCAAAACCGTCTTATCGGCAATGCGCACCCCCTCCTCAGCACGCAGACACATGGCCACCTGCCTGTGACCGCACCCGTTAGGGGTACGCGAAAAAATCTGGGCAACCTTGGCACGTAGCTGCACTCTGGTTGGCTGCTGGGGGT
>NZ_KV800104.1:20419-23431 GCF_001810135.1 Rothia sp. HMSC069D01 | reverse complement strand
TTTCGTGCGTGCTGGAGGCGGTGGGCACGCCCCTTACCGTGCCCGTACTATTAACACGGGTGCCGCCATGGTTGCCCTCTACAGGTAAACCGTAACTTCGTGATAGGACTGGTTCATGCAGAATGGACGCGCAGGACGCCTGCACCCCGCCGTCGGCACTGCCCGCCGCCACCTCGCCGCCGCCCTCGAAAAGCTCCTCGGTGCCGGAAGCATCAAAGCCACCGGACGCTCCCGCACCGCCTCCACCGCGGACGCCGCCGACCTGCCCCTGCTCCTGGTCGCCTGCAGCGGCGGCCCCGACTCCCTCGCACTGGCGGCAATTGCCGCGCACTTCGCCCGCCGCGGCGACGTGCGCGTAGGCGCCATCATCGTCGATCACGGCCTGCAGGAAGACTCCGCCGAGGTTGCCGCGCAGACCGCGCAGACCCTCACCGACCTGGGGCTTCACCCCGTCATCACCGAAAAAGTGCAGGTTCCCGTCGGCAACATGGGCCCCGAAATGGCGGCACGCACCGCCCGCTACGCAGCCTTCAAGAAGGCTGTTGAAGCCACCGGCGCCCGCGCCGTACTGCTCGGCCACACCCTCGACGACCAGGCAGAAACCGTGCTGCTCGGCCTGAGCCGCGGCTCCGGCACGCGCTCCCTGGCGGGCATGCCGCCCGTGCGCGTCGAAGGGGGCGTCACCTACCTGCGTCCCTTCCTCGGCCTGCGCCGCACCGACATGCTCGACATCTGCGACGCCGAAACCCTCACCCCCTGGATTGACCCGACCAACGCCGACCAGTCCCTCATGCGTGCCCGCATCCGCCACAGCGTGCTGCCCTACCTGGAGGAGCACCTCGGCGGGGACGTCGCCCGCTCCCTGGCGCGCACCGCCTCCGTAGCTGGCCCCGACGCCGAGTACCTCGACGAGCAGGCACAGGCCGCCTACGAGCAGGCGCTCCTACCCGCCGGAACCGCCGTGCGCGGCATCGAATGTGAAGACGCCGTGCTGCTGGACCGTGCGCAGGTGGCGGCGCTGCACCCGGCGCTTCGATTGCGTGTGCTTGCGACCGCCTGCAAGGCCGCCGGGGGAGAGAACCCCGGCTTCGAGCGACTGCAGGCGCTGGACTCCTTCACCGCCGAATACGCGGTGGCTGGGCCCGTTCAGATGCCCGGTCACGTGAGCGCGTACCGTCGCCGCAAAATTGCGCATCCAGCAACCGGTGAACGCCTGGACGTGCTCGTATTAGTGCCAACTCGACCCTAACTAGGTGCCCAGCTAGGTGCCCGCGGAGCCCCCTCAGCACACACTATCTGCGTGGTGAGGTGCGCCGCGGCGCCGTTTTAAGCCATACTTAAGGCGAACACCATCCACATTGTCCGCTGTGGGAAGGCATGAAACCCCTCACCCGGGGCCCCCGGCGGAGGCGCAGAGCGTCTAAAAGAATACGAAGGAATACATCGTGCAGGCTATCGACGTGCAGGACGATATTAAGAACGTTCTCTTCAGCAAGGAAGAGATTAATGCAAAGGTCGCCGAACTGGCGGCGCGCATCGACGAAGACTACGCCGGTAAGGACGTGCTGTTGGTGGGTGTTCTCAAGGGCGCCATCATGATCATGGCTGACCTTTCCCGCGCTCTCAAGGGCCACTACACCATGGACTGGATGGCTGTTTCCTCGTACGGTTCCGGCACCAAGTCCTCCGGCGTTGTGCGTATCCTCAAGGACCTGGACACCGACCTGGTAGGCCGCAACGTCCTGATCGTAGAAGACATCATCGACTCCGGCCTGACCCTGGCATGGCTGCAGCAGAACCTGATTTCTCGCGGCGCAGCTTCCGTTGAGATTTGCACCCTGCTGCGCAAGCCCAAGGTCGTCAAGGCTGACGTTGAGGTCAAGTACGTCGGCTGGGACATCGAGCCCGAGTTCGTTGTTGGTTACGGCCTGGACTTCGCTGAGAAGTACCGCAACCTGGACTGCGTCGCAACCCTGCACCCGCACGTTTACTCCTAAGCCTTCACCTCAGCAACCATGCTGTAAGGTGGTGACGCCCCGCCTCCTCACGCTTGTGGGGGAGCGGGGCGTTGCTGTACCCGGCGGCGAATGTACTCGGGGGCGGATGTACCCGCCGCAGAAGATGCACTTTCACCCCCGCCGAGTGCTACAACCCTTTAGCCCGCAGGTGAAATAGAGAAGCCCTGTACCTAGCCGCTCGCCGGGGTAGGGTACATTTAAGGTTGCATCGTTGGGTGTTCCGGCTAGCATGCCGCAACCCCCGACGGGTTACAGCCGCAACGTAAGGACAAAGCATTGGCGCAAAATCCCAATACTCCGCAGAAAGGCTCGGAGGCCTTCCTGAAGAAGCTGATTCATAGCTCCTGGTTCTTGCCGGGCGCAGCTATCGTAGTCATGCTGGCTTTCCTCATGGCCTCCTTCTTCACCCAGCCCTCGCGTCAGGTGGACACCAACGTGGGTCTTCAGCTGCTCAACGACCACCAGGTCAAGAGCGCAAAGATCTACGACGGCGACCAGCGCGTCGAGCTGCAGCTTAAGGACGACTACAAGAAGGGCAACGACAACTACGGTAAGTCGGTGCGCTTCTACTACGTGCAGCCCCGCGGCGACGAAGTTGCTAAGGCAATGGAATCCGCCGAACTGGAAAGCTACACGGACCAGCCGGTTGAGCACAGCTTCCTGGGCTCCCTGGTGTCCCTGCTCCTGCCGATTCTGCTCTTTGGTGTGCTCTTCTGGTTCCTGATGGGACGAGTCGGAGGCGGCTCCTCCGTGATGAGCTTCTCCAAGTCCCGCGCGAAGAAGTTCACCAAGGACAAGCCGGAAGTCCGCTTCAGCGACGTCGCCGGCGTGGACGAGGCGCTCGCCGAGCTGGAAGAAGTCCGCGAGTTCCTGGCTGAACCCGAAAAGTTCACCCGCCTGGGTGCAAAGATCCCCAAGGGCGTGCTGCTGTACGGCCCTCCCGGCACCGGTAAGACCCTGCTCGCCAAGGCTGTGGCGGGCGAGGCAGGCGTGC
>NZ_KV800104.1:0-20319 GCF_001810135.1 Rothia sp. HMSC069D01 | reverse complement strand
TGGCGGGCGAGGCAGGCGTGCCGTTCTACTCGATTTCTGGCTCTGACTTCGTTGAAATGTTCGTGGGTGTGGGCGCCTCCCGCGTGCGCGACCTGTTCAAGGAAGCGAAGAGCGACCCCGCCGCCATCGTCTTCGTCGACGAGATTGACGCTGTTGGCCGCCGCCGCGGCGTCGGCATGGGCGGCGGTAATGATGAGCGTGAGCAGACCCTGAACCAGTTGCTGGTTGAGATGGACGGCTTCGACGGCAACTCGAACGTCATCGTCATTGCGGCAACGAACCGACCCGACGTTCTGGACCCGGCACTGCTGCGTCCCGGCCGTTTTGACCGTCAGATTGGTGTGGACGCCCCCGACATGCAGGGCCGCGAACACATCCTGCGCGTGCACGCCGCAGGCAAGCCGATTGCTAACACCGTGGACCTGGCACAGGTGGCTAAGCGCACCCCCGGCTTCACCGGTGCTGACCTGGCGAACGTCATGAATGAGGCGGCTCTGCTGACCGCCCGCGATAACGGCAACGTGATTGACGACCGCGCTATCGACGAGGCGATTGACCGCGTCATGGCTGGTCCGCAGCGTTCCTCGCGCATCATGAACGAGCACGAGCGTAAGGTCACCGCATACCACGAGGGCGGTCACGCCCTGGTCGCGGCGGCACTGCGTAACTCCGCGCCGGTCACCAAGATTACGATTCTTCCGCGCGGCCGCGCCCTGGGTTACACCATGGTCATGCCGCAGGACGACAAGTACTCCACGACCCGCCACGAACTGCTCGACCAGATGGCGTACGCGATGGGTGGCCGTGCGGCTGAGGAAATCGTCTTCCACGATCCCTCGACCGGTGCCTCTAACGATATTCAGAAGGCAACCGACACCGCCCGCAAGATGGTTACCGACTACGGCATGAGCGCCGTGATTGGTTCCGTGAAGCTCGGCGGCGAAGACACCGAACCGTTCCTCGGTGGCGGCGGCGCTTCGGCACGCAACTACTCCGACGAGACCGCGGCAAAGGTCGACGCTGAGATTCGCGCCCTGCTGGAGCAGGCACACGATGAGGCGTTCCAGATTCTGCTGGAAAACCGCGATATTCTGGACCGCCTGGCGTTCGCCCTGCTTGAGAAGGAAACCCTGCTCGAGAACGAGATTGCCGAAATCTTCAAGGATGTTCGCAAGCGCCCCGAGCGTGAGCACTGGTACTCCAAGCCGACCCGCGAGCGTACCGACATCCCGCCGGTGAAGGCACCGAGCGAGCTGGCTCAGGAGGCACAGAAGGCTGAGGAAGCACCTGCCGAGGCGCCGACTGTTCCCGTAGCGCCGACCGCTCCTGTAGCACCGGCGGCACCCGCGCAGCAGGTTCCGGTAGCACCTACGCAGCCTCTACCGCCTCAGGCACCCCTCAGCGACCCGGACGCCGATCCGACCGTCGCAATGCCCACCCAGCAGTACCCGAACTACCCCGCCCCTCCGGCGCAGCGCCCGGAGAACGGCAACCCGAACCAGAATGGAGCAGAGAATGAGCGAGGCTAAGAACGCCGTCGACCAGCCGCGTATTGAGGCTGCCGTCCGTGAGATTCTGCTCGCGATTGGTGAGGACCCGGACCGTGACGGTCTGCAGCAGACCCCTGCACGTGTGGCGCGCGCCTACGCGGAGTTCTTCTCGGGCCTGCACCAGGACGCCGGCGAGATTCTGGGTACGACCTTCGACATCGCCCACTCTGAGATGGTGCTGGTGAAGGACATTCCGTTCTACTCGACCTGTGAGCACCACCTGGTGCCGTTCCACGGCGTGGCGCATGTGGGTTACATTCCGGGCCCGGACGGTAAGGTTACCGGCCTGAGCAAGCTCGCCCGCGTGGTGGATTTGTACGCTCGCCGCCCGCAGGTGCAGGAGCGTCTGACCACGCAGGTGGTGGAGGCTCTGGAGGAGCACCTGAACCCGCGCGGCGCGATTGTGGTGATTGAGGCTGAGCACATGTGCATGTCGATGCGCGGTGTGCGTAAGCCGGGCGCGAAGACCGTGACTAGCGCGGTGCGCGGTGCGCTGATGAACGGCGCAACCCGTGCGGAGGCGATGAGCCTGATCTTCTCACAGCGCTAAGCACTCGGGATGAGCATATAGCTATACGACAGGGGGGCAGGATTCTAAGAAATCCTGCCCCCTGCGCTATGCGGTCGCATTTGTTGGGCTGTATGACGAGAGCCCTTGCGTGAAGAGCATCATCAGCTGTAGAGTAGTACCACTAGTACCGGCACCACTCCTTCGGGAGTACAGGACCGGTCTTCTTTTTTAACAACGCTACGTATCGCGTTCTTTACGTACCGTTGTTAGTGCAAGCATGGCTGTTCCTCGTCTCATCTGAAACGAAAATAACCGCGACCGGTTCCTCCCCTCATGGGTCCAGAACCGGTCATCGTTTTTAAATGATTGCCTTAGCAAAGCAGATGGCTTACAGGGCATGTAGTTATACCCTTAATATCCTTATGTTGATATTATTAAAGAGTTACAATGATGAAACGATATCAAGCGATGGATAATACATGTTTTCAAGCGTAAAACCATTTAAATCATATGAACAGCAGGTTGGTATCTTGCAAGAGCGGGGGATGCTCGTAGGTTCGCAAGAACGTGCTGTTTATGTCCTCGAGCGTGTTAGTTACTACCGTCTGAGTGGTTACTATTATTCGTTTCGGCGGTCGTCGGGAAGCGGGCAGCGCTTGGATACTTTCGTGCCCGGAACGGTCTTTGAAGATATTGTGGCCCTGTATGAATATGACCGTAATCTTCGGTCTATTGCGTTTTCGTACTTCTCGCAGTTTGAGGTGTATTTGCGGTCCCGCCTAGGGAATTTACTGGGGGAAGTGGATCCACTCATATACGAGGATGAAACCCGGTGCGACCTTCAAGGCAGTAAAAGGCGCACTGCGTGGAGCAGATTTACGAGAAAAAGCGAACAGCTTATTCGTACTTCTGAAGAAGAATTCGTGAAGCATCACCGTGAACAATACGGCGGGAAGTTGCCCGTGTGGGTTGTGGTGGAAGTTCTAGATTTGGGGGCTCTACAGAATCTGTATTTGGTCTCTCCGCCAAATATTCGACGAGATATCGCGAAAGCCTTGGGGTGTACTGACCCTCAGTTGGAAACTTGGATTAATTCGCTGCGGGTAATGCGCAATATTTGTGCGCATCAAAGTAGGTTCTACAATAAGCTGCACCCAGAGCCTCGTTTGCCACGTGTGTTGAGAGGTGGAAGAGTTGAGAGTCCTGAAATCCGTGAGGTTGTTGACCTGTTTGGTGTGCCGCAGGCTGAAGAGAACCATAAGATGTGTAAGACCTTCGGCATGCTCACCCTCCTCAAATATCTGATGGACCAGGGCGGAATCGGGGATACGGAATCTCTAACCCGGATTCTGAAGGAACGTCCTGATATTTCCGTTCCTGGGGTTGATGTATCGCGGGCTATGGGTATACCGCAAGGGTGGGAAGAAACCCGTTTGTGGAGCTAAAATCTTCACAGCTTATAGACACGCTGAAAGGGGCGGAGGTGAAAACCTCCGCCCCTTTTCGCATCGCCAAAGTGCTCTGAGAATGTGTTCTGAGCCGGTACCTTCCGCGGGGCGTGGCAGCGCCGGTAGTGCCGCACCGCAGAAGCTAGCAGAGCCCCGCCGCTAACGCTGCAAGCTACCCTTCGACTCGCTCGGATTATCCCAACCCAGGGCAAGAGTCACGATCAAGCCCACGGCAATGAAACCGCAACCGGTTGCAGTACCGAAAGCAATCCAGCGCACGGCGGGAACACCTTCAGCGAGCACAATAGTCACCAGCGCGGCAAGAGCCACCAGGGAGAGGATCCAAGCTCCGGTCTTCAAGTTCACAATGAGTCACTTCCTAGAGTATGTATGTGTGGGTGCGCACCACCGACCGGGGACGCGCCCGGCACGGTATGCGTGCCCTCCCAGCATACCCTTAAATAAGTATCTGTAATGCAAGTATTGAATGCCGTGTCACCAGAATCGCCCCCACAGCTGCACCAACCCCCGCCCCAAGTCACAGCGGCAAACATGGGAGCACCACAGATTCGGTACGATAAATTTATGACTGAATCCACACACACCACCCGTGTAGCCCTCCTGCCCTGCGACGCGCTCGCCGCCGAACGCACCCTCGTGATGGGCATCCTCAACGTCACCCCCGACTCCTTCAGCGATGGCGGGCAGCACTACGCCGCCACCGACGCTATCGCCCACGCCGCCCGCATGATTGCCGAGGGCGCCTCCATTATCGACATTGGCGGTGAGTCCACCCGCCCCGGTGCCGTGCGCATCAGCGTTGAGGAGGAGCAGCGCCGCATCCTGCCCGTCATCGAGGCGGTCGCGCAGCTGGGCACCACCATCAGCGTTGACACCATGAACCCGCAGACCGCCCGCGCCGCCATTGCCGCCGGTGCACACATCATCAACGATGTGTCCGGTCTGAACGTGAGCGACGAAATGATTGAAACCGCCGCCGAACTGCAGGTGCCGTACATCCTCATGCACGCGCGCGGCACCTCTCAGACCATGAACAGCCTGGCAGAGTACCCGCGCGGCGTCGTCACCGAGGTGGTGGAGGAGCTGACCGGCCTGCGTGAGCGTTTCCTCGCCGCCGGTGTGCTGCCGCAGAACCTGATTCTTGACCCGGGCCTGGGCTTCGCGAAGGGCGGTATGCAGGACTGGGAGCTGCTCGCCGCCCTTGATGAGCTGCAGGGTCTGGGGCATCGCCTGCTCATTGCCGGTTCCCGCAAGCGTTTTATCGCCAACGCCCTCACGGCAGCGGATATGGCGCTGGCTGAGCGCCTGAACGCGAGTGGTTTCACCGCAACCGCTGCGGGTGAGGCTGAACGCGAACTGTGGCAGCCGCTGTCGGAGCCGCGCCCGGCTCAGCACCGTGCGGCAGCCTCTGCGGCGGTGACCGCCCTGGTAGCGGCGCGCGGCGTGTGGGCGGTGCGCGTGCACGATGTGCCCGCCAGCGTGGATGCGGTGACGGTCGCCTCCGCGTTGCGCTCCGTAAGCTAAGGCTCTGCCAGCTAGAACCACTACCCGCGACCGCCGACTACCCGAATACCATCTAGGAGACCCCCCAATGACCCAGGCAGATTACGCCCGCCACGACCGCATCACCCTCACCGGTATTACCGCCAAGGGCTACCACGGCGTGCTCGACTTTGAGAAGCGCGACGGCCAGCCCTTCGTCGTGGACGCGACCCTGTACAGCGATTTTTCCGCCGCAGCCGCCACGGATGACCTGACGAAGACCACGAACTACGCGCTCGTGGTTGACCTGATTCACCGCCACGTGACGAACGGTTCTCTGGACCTGATTGAGACCCTCGCGGTGAACATTGCCGAGGGTATTCTCGCGATGTTTGAGTACGTTGAGGCGGTGGAGATTACCGTATCGAAGCCGCAGGCGCCGATTGAGCTACCGTTCGGTAACGTGGCGGTGAGTGCGTTCCGTGAGCGTGTTACTGAGCGTACCGCTGAGGACGGCCGCTAGTGGCGGGCACCCAGAAGCCTGATACACAGAAGCACAGCACGCAGAAGCCCAACACCCTGAAACACCGCGCGGTGTTGGCGTTGGGCTCGAACCTGGGCGAAAGCGAAGACACCCTGGAGCGTGCCGTCGCCGACCTGGTGGCGGGCGGCGTGCAGCTGGTGCGCGCCTCCGGGTTGTACCGTACCGCCCCGGTGGGTGGCCCGGCGGGTCAGCCGGATTTCGTGAACGCGGTCATTGAGGTGACCACTGACCTGGGCGCCTACGAGCTGCTGAGGCTGTGTAATGCGGTGGAGGCGGCGCATCACCGTGAGCGCCTGGTGCGTTGGGGCCCGCGCACCCTCGATATTGACGTGATTGACTATGACGGCGTGATCTCTGAGGATCCGGTGCTGACTTTGCCGCATCCGCGGGCGCAGGAGCGTGCTTTTGTGCTGGTGCCGTGGGCGCAGATGGACCCGCAGGCGCGCCTGACGGTGACGCATCGTGCGAAGCCTTCGGGGGAACGGCCGGATGAGGTCCCTGAGCCGCTGAGCCGCGAGGTCGTGAATGTTGCGGAGCTGTCCCGCACGCTGCTTGGTGCGGATGAAGACGCTATTAGCTATATGCGTGAGATGCAGGTACCTGATCAGCCTTAAATGTGGCACTCTGGAAGGTAGAGGAACCTACCGAAAGGAAACACCATGAAGCCCCTGAGTTATCGGGCGATTATTGTGGCGGCTGTGTGCGGTGCCGCTGCCGCTCTTATGGTGAATTCCGTGATGATTGGCGCCGGTTTTGGTGAGATGAATTTTTCGTGGATGCTCGGCGCGGTGTGCCTGCTGGTTGCGGCGGGTGCCGTGTGGCTGGGTGTGCAGGTGGCTCGTTATCGTCGTATTCAGACGCGTGAGAAGGTGCCGCATATGGGCCCGATTCTTGCGGCGCGTGCGGTGGCGTATGCGCAGGGTTCCATCATGACCGGTGCCCTCTTGACGGGCTGGTGCGCTGCGATTCTTGGTTACCATGTGGCGATGGTGTCTGTGCGCGGTTTTTCGGTGGTCTTTTGGGAGGTCCTTGTTAATTGTGTGGGCAGTGTTGCCCTGCTGATTGCTGGGCTATGGGCTCAGCATTGTTGTCGTATTCCGCCGGAGGATGATGAGGATGCGGCCTCCTCTTCTGGTGCTGTCAAGCCGCGAGAGGGAGGAACCTATGTCGGCTCCTAACCAGAATAGTTATTCGCCAAATGGTCGGTACGGGCAGGACGCTCAGAACGGCCAATACGGTCAGTATGGGCAGAGTCAGCCCGGTCAGCCCGGTCAGCAGGGTCAGTACGGGCAGAACCAGTATGGGCAGTACCAGCAGGCGGCTTACGGTCAGCCTGGTGCCCAGCATGGACAGCAAACCCAGCATGACCAGCAGGCGCAGTATGGACAGCAAGCACAGTACGGTCAGCAGGTTCCGCCGGCTGCCGCGTACCCGAACGCGCCTCAGCAGGTGCCTTCTCAGCAGGTGCCCGCTCAGCCCGCGCAGCCGGTAAGCTCCCAGCCGGTTCCTGCGCAATCTGTGCCGGAGCCGCAGTGGGTGCCCGCCGCCTCCCGCTACCTGACGGTTCGTTTTGTTCACACTCTTTCCGCCCTGGCGCTCCCGATTCTTGCGGGCGTTGCCTTGTATTGTGCGGGTGCGTTCTTCGGCGGTCCGGAGGCGCTACGCATCGTCGGCCTGGCTGTGATTGCGGTGTTTGGTCTGTGGGGTCTGTGGTGGATTCTGACCACTCCGCGCCGTACTCGCGCGCTTGGTTACGCCCTGGAGTCGAATCACCTGATGGCTCGCCGCGGTATCGTGTTCCGTTCGATGAGCTCTATGCCGTACGGTCGCATCCAGTATGTTGATGTGGATTCGGGCCCGCTGGAGCGCATGTGCGGTGTTGCCCGCCTGACGGTGCGCACCGCGGGTACGACCACCGGCACGATGGTGCTGTTCGGTATTCCGCTGAATGTGGCGGAGGAGTTGCGCGCGGATCTGGTGCGCCGCGCCGATGAGCAAATGGCGGCACTCTAATGAGTATCCCGGTTCCGGTTAACCCCGCGCCGCAGCCTCCTGCGTCTCAGGTGCCGCAGGAGCAGAAGTGGTGGCGTGCCGATATTCGCACGTTCATCATGAACCTCTGGTTCGTTATTCTGCTGGCGTTTGGCTTCTTCCAGAGCATCATCCTGAATATTCTGACCACCCCGCCGAACGAGTGGGGCGCGCGCCTGACGCAGGCATTCGACGAGAACAGCAGCTATTTCAGTGCGACGTACTCGCAGCTCATCGGCTTCGGTGTGCTCATGCTGATTCTGGTTGGCGGCTCGATTGATTGGTGGTTTACCCGCTACAGCCTGGACGATTTGGCGATTCACCGCCGTAGCGGTTTTCTGTTCAAGAAGAACCGCACGATTCGCCTGGAGAGCGTGCAGAGCGTGGACATTTCGCGTCCTCTGGTGGCGCGCCTGCTGGGTGTGTCGGAGCTTCGTTTTGAGGTGGCTGACGGCTCTTCGGAGGCGCTGCACATCAAGTACGTTTCCGCCCGCAAGGCGGAGGTTCTGCGCCGTACCGCGATGGCGAGCATCAACCTGTTGCGTTCGGAGGCGGCGGGCCGCCCGGTCGACGTGCTGCCCGAGAGCATGCAGATTTCGGCGGAGCGCATGCCGGATGCAGATCAGTTGCATCAGCCGTACGAGGCCTCCTATGGTGCGCCCTATGAGGCATCTTATGGTGCGCCCGCGCAGGACGGCGCCCAGCCCGCTCATCAGCAGGCGGCGCCTCAGCAGGGCGGCTACTCGCAGCCTGCACCCGAGCAGGGCATCCAGCAGCCCGGCGCATCCCGCCGCGGCGCTCGCATGCCGATGCCGGTCGCGGCTGACCCCTCGCAGCCGCCGATTTTCCGCATCTCGAATATGCGTCTGATTGCCTCCATCATGCTGGAGCATCTGGTGTGGCTGGTGCCCGCCGTGGCTCTCATGGTTGGTGCCGCGGTCATTGCCGCGATCCTGGACGGCGAGAGCCCGTTCCTGATTTTCATGGCGTTGCTACCCGGCACCTTTGTACCGCTGCTCGGTTACTTGGGTACGTTGTGGGCACGTTTTGATGGTGCCGCGAACTTCAAAATCACCCCGAGCGGTCAGGGCGGTGTGACCCTGCGGTACGGTTTCACCGGTACGCACACTCAGAACGTGATGGTTGAGCGTATTCAGGCGCTGGTGGTGGAGCAGTCTATTCTGTGGCGTGTGTTTGGCTGGTACCGCATCAAGATGACTATTGCCGGTATTGGTGTTGAGCAGAACGATAACCAGAAGCTGGTGACCCGCAATATTGCCCTGCCGGTTGGTAATAGGCAGGAGGCACTGATGGTGTTGCGTCTGCTTCTGCCCGCCCTGGATGAGGCGCAGGCGCAGGTGCTGCTGGATACCGCCGACGGTTCGCTGAAGCGTCAGCAGCCGCAGGTTCCGGCAATGATTGTGACCCCTTCGTCGGCGCGCTGGATGGATTTGCTCACCTGGAAGCGTAACGGCGTGACCACGGTCGGTTACACTGCCGGTTCGGTGCAGGCGACTACCCGCATTGATTCTGATGCGGCGCGTTCGAGTGTTGGTGAGCATACGCGGGGCGACCTGCTACTGATTCGTGGCGGCTACTTTATCCGCACGCTGTCGATTGTTCCGGTCAGCCGTGTGCTGAGCGTGAGCCGAGGTCAGGGCCCGCTGCAGCGTGTCTTCGGATGCGCGAGCGTGCATTTCGGTACGGTGCCCGGCCCGGTACGCACGCTCATGATGCACCTGCCGCCGCGCGTCTGCGAGGACCTGGTGTGGCTGATGACGGTTCGGCTGGAGGGTATTGAGCCCTACTACCGCGTACCGGTGATGAGTGGGCACCCCTAAGCCAGCCCGTCAGCTGAGCTTCCCCGCAGGGTTAGCGGGCAGCAAAACTACAGAACGGGCCCTGCCGTCGGTGTTCTTCGTGACACCGGCGGCAGGGCTGCCGTGAAAGGGAGAATATACTTAAAGCCGTGATACAGCATTCAAAACCTGCGCGTTTGGGCATTGGAATTATTTCCGCCGGGAGGGTCGGATCCGTCCTCGGTGCGGCTTTGCGCGCCTGCGAGCACACTATTGTGGGTGTTCACGCGGTATCTGAGGCTTCTCAGGAGCGCGCCGCGATGCTGCTTCCCGATGTGCCGCTGCTGCCGGTGGAGCAGATTGCTGAGCATAGCGAATTGCTGATTCTCGCGGTTCCCGATGATGAGCTGCCGGGCCTCATCACCTACCTGGCGTCCTCGGGAAGTATTACCGCCGGTCAGATTCTGGTGCACACCTCTGGCCGTCACGGCACCGAGGTTCTCGCACCGGCAACCGCGCTGGGTGCTATCGGTTTGGCGATTCACCCCGCCATGACGTTTACCGGCATGTCCGTGGACCTGCAGCGCCTGAACGGCACTTGCTTCGCCGTGACCGGACCCGCGCCGTTCATCCCGATTGCTCAGGCACTCGTGGTGGAGATGGGCGGCGAACCCGTGCACGTTGCCGAGGCCGACCGAGCGCTCTACCACGCAGCCCTAGCGCACGCCGCGAACCACCTCGTGACCATCCTGGGTCAGTCCCAGCAGATGCTCGCCTCCATCGGTATTGAGGACCCGGCACGCTACATGGGGCCGCTCGTTCGAGCCGCCGTGGATAATGCGCTCGCCAGCGGTGAGGGTGCTCTCACCGGGCCCGTGGCACGCGGAGACGCAGGCACCGTGAAGGCTCACCTTCAGGCTCTGAATGAGTACTCAGAGCATGAGAAAACAGGTGATATTACAGACTCTTATGCCGCTCTGGCACACGCAACCGCAAAAAGAGCGCATAATAGAGGTTTGTTAAACGATGAACAACTGGGACGAATTGAGAATCTGCTGGGTGAGTCTTCGGACCGCAACCACCCCGGCGATATTGATGATTCAGCCCCCGAAAACAAGGAGTTCTCGTCATGACTGAGACTTCGATGCCCCGAGTCGTGACCACCATTGCGGATTTCCGCACGGCAATCACCGAATCCCTTGCCGCAGCGCAGGAGGAACTGGACCGGGCAGCCCGCCAGGAGGCGGAGCAGAACGGCACCGCAGTTCAGTACACGAACGCATCCCTGGGCTACGTGCCCACCATGGGCGCCCTGCACGACGGCCACGCAACCCTGTTGCGTCGCGCCGCTGAACAGAATGATGTAGTGGTCGCCTCCATTTTTGTGAACCCGCTGCAGTTTGGCCCCGGCGAGGATTACGAAGCATATCCGCGCACCCTGGAGGCAGACGCTGCCCTGGCTGGTGCTGCCGGTGTTGACATTATTTTTGCCCCCGAGGTTGAAGAGATGTACCCCGACGGTGACCCGCTCATCCGCATTTCGAGCGGCGAGCTGGGCACCAAGTTTGAGGGTGCGACCCGTCCCGGCCACTTTGATGGCGTGCTGACCGTGGTCAATAAGTTCTTCAACATTATTCGCCCCGCAGCCGGTAACCACCCGGTGAACGCGTACTTCGGTCAGAAGGACGCTCAGCAGTACATCCTGATCCAGCGTATGGTTCACGACTTTAACCACGACGTGACCCTGCGCCCCGTGGCGATTGTTCGCGAAGATAACGGCCTGGCGCTGTCTTCGCGTAATAGCTACCTGTCGGATGAGGAGCGCGAGTCTGCCCTGGTGCTGTCCCGCACCCTGGCGATGCTGCGTGAGAATTCGCTGAACCGTGGCTTCCACGAGATTGATTTGGACGGTGCGCGTGAGCGTATCAACTCCACTCCGGGCGTGCGCCTTGACTACCTGGAACTGGTCGACCCGATGACTTTCGGTGAGCCGACTGAGGAGTCGGAGCGAGTGCTGGCACTGGTTGCCGCGTTCGTTGGCCCGACCCGCCTGATTGACAACATGGACCTGCGCTAAGCGTTCGTTCGTTTAGAAGAGTCCCCAACACACTACACAGATAGGTATCACTGTGAGCACTGAGCACACTGCCGCACCGGCGATTGCTGATATGTCCGAGCAGATGCAGATTCGCCTGGAGAAGCGTGCGAAGCTGATCGAGTCGGGTCGCGAGGCATACCCGGTGGGTCTACTGGATTCTGAGGGTAACCGCGTGGAGCCCAACCACATTGAGGATCTGCGCGCCGAGTACGATCCGAAGCTGGCTGCTGAGGAGCTGAAGGCTGGCGACGAGACTGACCGTGTGGTGCATGTTGGTGGCCGCGTGGTGTTCGTTCGTAACACCGGTAAGCTGTGCTTTGCGACCCTGCAGGGTGGTACCGAGGGTAAGCGCATCCAGGCGATGCTGTCGCTGGCTGAGGTTGGCGAGGAGTCCCTGGCTGAGTGGAAGTCCCTGGTTGACCTGGGTGACCACGTGTTCGTGACCGGCCGCGTGATTGTTTCTCGCCGCGGTGAGCTGTCCATTATGGTGACTGACTGGAAGATGGCGTCGAAGGCGCTGCGCCCCATGCCGGTTCTGCACAAGGACCTGAACGAGGAAACCCGCGTTCGCCAGCGTTACCTGGACCTGATGGTTCGCGATGAGGCTCGCGAGCTGGTGAAGAAGCGAGCCCTGATTACCCGCACCGTCCGCCGCGTGCTGGAAGATCACGGCTACATTGAGGTTGAGACCCCCGTTCTGCAGCTGGTGCACGGTGGCGCGACGGCTCGCCCGTTCCGTACTCACCTGAACGCTTTTGACCAGCCGATGACCATGCGTATTGCGACTGAGCTGCCGCTCAAGCGTGCAGTGGTCGGTGGTATTGACCGCGTGTACGAGATTGGCCGCGTGTTCCGTAACGAGGGTGTGGACTCGACCCACAGCCCCGAGTTCACCACCCTGGAGTGCTACGAGACCTATGCTGATCAGTTCGTGATGGCTGAGCGCATGAAGGAGATTATCCAGAGCTGCGCGAAGGCTGTCGGCACTGAGCGTATTGAGACTGAGAACGGCACCATTGACCTGTTTGGTGAGTGGAAGTGGGTTGGCGTGTACCCGGGCCTGTCCGAGGCTGTGGGCGTTGAGATCACCCCCGAGACTGACGCTTCCGTTCTGCGCGAAATTGCTGAGAAGCACGAGGTGGACATCGACCCGAAGTGGGACGCTGAGAAGCTGGTGACCGAGCTCTTCGGAGAGATCGTTGAGCCGACCCTGGTGAACCCGACCTTCGTGTACGATTACCCGCCGAGCGCTCAGCCGCTGGCTCGCCCGCACCGTTCCGGTGAGCCCCTGATTGAGGCGTGGGACCTGATTATTGGCGGTATGGAGCGCGGTACCGCGTTCTCCGAGCTGATTGACCCGGTCATTCAGCGTGAGCGCCTGACCGCTCAGTCGCTGCTGGCTGCTGCCGGTGACGATGAGGCGATGGAGCTGGATGAGGACTTCCTGCGCGCCCTGGAGCACGGTGCACCCCCGATGGGTGGCCTGGGTCTGGGCATTGACCGTCTGATTATGTTGCTGGCGGGCGATCAGGATCCGGAGCGTCCGGGTACTGTGGTGCGTCAGCCCGGTATTCGTGAGACTATTCTCTTCCCCCTGATGAAGCCGGAGGCCTAAGCTTCCCCCTTCACCTGTGAGGGTGTTAATGCGGCGGGTGCCGCGGATACGGTTGTATCTGCGGTACCCGCCGTTTTCTGTGTACTCTTTTGCACGGTGTATAGCTTCTGGGGTGGGGTTTCTGTTTATTTACACAGGTCAGGGGCGTTTTTACTCTATTCTGGTGCTGATTTATGCTGCTCTATTCACTCTGGCGGGGGTTTCTGCTCTTATGCATGAACGCGTTACATAGAAAATAATGAGGGGTTGAGAGGTGGCAGAATTTCGCTTTTGAATAGGGCTGAAATGTATGGTGTGAATGGTCTAATGTGCAGGCTCGTGCGGGCGCTATATTGCGCTCAGATTGTCGGGGACGCCGGGGCGCATTATTAGGTGTCTTTGTCTCTGGGGGCTGTGTCTGCTGTCTGGAAGAATCCAAAGTATTTGCACTCTAAACTTCACTTTAATGTTCTTGTAGCGAGTGCAGATTTAGCGGGGATGCACAGAAGCGATATATCGCTGCGGGTGATTGGTGCATTGTTTCAATGCTCAGAATATTTTCGGAATTTTTAATACAGTTCTGTTACTATATGAAAGAAAATTAGTACATAAATATATCCGGCACATTATTTTCTCAATCCCGATAGAGGCTTTTGAGTTTACTCCACAGGATATATGCAACAGATGAGGAGGTGCCTCAATGGCACAGAAGGTTCGCATCATCCTTGAAGACGATCTCGACGGCGGCCCCGCAGACGAAACTATCCGTTTTGGCCTGGACGGCGCTCACTACGAAATCGATCTGTCCTCCGCAAACGCAGCTCGCCTGCGTGACGCTATCCGCCCCTTCGTAGCGAAGTCCCGCCGCGTGCAGGGCACCGCTACCCAGCGCACCCGTGCTCCCCGTGGCACCGCTGCTCCGGTTAAGCGCAACCCCGAGACCGCAGCAATCCGCGAATGGGCTAAGGCTAACGGTCACAAGGTTTCTGACCGTGGCCGCATCCACCAGGATGTTCAGGACGCATACTACGAAGCAATGAAGGCTCAGGGTTAAAGGCTCTTAGTATTCATGCTGTCGGAGGGTTTGGTGCTTTAGGGCTCTAATTCTTCGGACGCTAAAGGCGGATGGTGTTCTCACCATCCGCCTTTAGTTGTGCTCCGGTATTTCTTGATATGCGCTGCATATCTGCGGAGGGTGGAGTGTTTTTATATCACCTACCCCAATTAACTATTTACATGTAAAACATATTGATCCTTTGCCAATGCCCGCTTCTGAATTATTAGGAGGAAGATCCGAGAATCGGATGCGCAATATGGTGTCGAGTTCAGGCTCCCCATTTAGATTTCATGCATCGGCAGGAACACTAAAGGTAATGGTGCATTAATCTCTTCAAAGCGGGGGATATGCGCTGTGATATTCACGCGGTCGTTGAGTCGAGTATTCCATTGAAGAGGTTGGAATGTACTGACTGAAATTTTCGAATAATTAGGGACCCTGCATCTTCGGTGGCGCTATCGGAACTTACGATTATCTCTTGATGGGGCACCGAAATGAGGCGGGAATTATCCGGGAAATAAGTACCGTGTTGTCCGGCAAATATTTTTTGCGAATTATTGAAATTTCTCACTTAAACATATAAATTTTTAAAAATTTCTGCAATATATTCATGCACGTGCAGGAAACAAGGGGTTTAGGTGTTGGTCTGTGTGGGTTCTTGTGCGTTCACCTCTTTCGCAAACCCTCGTATTGGCACTGCAGTCCCTCAGAACCCACCTGTAGCACCTTCCCGCGGTACATCCGACGGTAATATGCGCACACTCTGCACAGACTGCCTCCGTAAAAACAGCCAGCCCCGGCAAAAACAGGTAGCACCGACCGGGCGGCACCCGTCCATCTTCAGGGTAGGCTCACCTGCGTGAGCTAGACCCCTCAAAACCGCCCCCGAACCCCGCCAGAAGCCCCGAAACCGCGCCTAAAACGCCCCGAACAGCTCATCTGTTCTCTTGATGGCGAACAGACGCCCATCAGCCCGCCCTTTCAGCCGCTCTCAACGTACTCTTGTATCAATAGGAAAATGCAAGGAGTGCGTAAATGTTTGAACGCTTTACCGATCGAGCTCGGCGCGTTGTGGTGCTTGCCCAGGAAGAGGCACGCATGCTCAACCACAACTACATCGGTACCGAACACCTTCTGCTCGGTCTGATTCACGAGGGCGAAGGCATCGGTGCCCGTGCCCTGGAATCATTGGGCGTTACCCTGAACGCAGTACGTGAGCAGGTTCAGGACATCGTCGGCCCCGGCCCCCAGGCGCCTAACGGCCATATCCCCTTCACCCCGCGTGCGAAGAAGGTTCTCGAACTGTCCATGCGCGAGGCTATTCAGCTGAACCACGGCTACATCGGCACCGAACACATCCTGCTGGGCATGGTTCGTGCAAACGAGGGCGTGGCAAACCAGGTGCTGGTCAAGCTGGGCGCTGAGCCCGCTGCCGTGCGCCAGGCTGTTATGGACCTGATTTCCGGCTACCCCGGTAACAACTCTGGCGATAAGGAAACCGCCGGCGTGGGTGCAGGTAACTCTCGCGAAGGCACTCCCGCGGGTTCGACCATCCTGGATCAGTTCGGCCGCAACCTCACCGCAGCAGCGCGTGAGGGCGAGCTGGACCCGGTCATCGGCCGCCACAAGGAGATGGAACGCGTCATGCAGGTCCTCTCCCGCCGTACTAAGAACAACCCCGTGCTGATTGGTGAGCCCGGCGTCGGTAAGACCGCCGTCGTGGAGGGCCTGGCACAGGCTATCGTGCACGGTGACGTTCCCGAAACCCTCAAGGACAAGCACCTGTACACCCTGGACCTCGGCTCCCTGGTCGCAGGTTCGCGCTACCGCGGTGACTTCGAAGAGCGCCTGAAGAAGGTCCTGAAGGAAATCCGCTCCCGCGGCGACATCATCCTGTTCATTGACGAGATTCACACCCTCGTTGGTGCAGGTGCCGCAGAGGGCGCGATTGACGCTGCCTCCATCCTCAAGCCCATGCTGGCTCGAGGCGAACTGCAGACCATCGGTGCAACCACCCTGGACGAGTACCGCAAGCACATTGAGAAGGACGCCGCTCTGGAGCGCCGCTTCCAGCCGATTCAGGTTGATGAGCCCTCTCAGGAGCTCGCCGTGCAGATCCTCAAGGGCGTGCGCGATAAGTACGAGGCACACCACCGCGTCACCATTACCGACGAGGCTATCGAGACTGCCGTGAACCTCGCGGCACGCTACATCTCTGACCGCTTCCTGCCGGATAAGGCTGTCGACCTGATTGACGAGGCGGGCGCACGCCTGCGCATCAAGCGTATGACCGCACCCCCGGAAATCAAGCTGCTCGACGAGAAGGCCGCCAAGCTGCGCCAGCAGAAGGAAGACGCCATCAACTCCCAGGATTACGAGAAGGCCGCAGGCCTGCGTGATCAGGAGCAGAAGGTCCTGGCTGAGAAGGAAGAAGCCGAGAAGGCATGGCGCGAAGGCGGCGACGCATTCGGCACCGTGACCCCCGAGGTTATTTCTGAGGTTCTGGCCGCTTCCACCGGTGTTCCCGTCTACAAGATCACCGAGGAAGAGTCCAGCCGCCTGCTGACCATGGAGCAGGAGCTCCACAAGCGCGTCATCGGTCAGGATCACGCTATTGCGGCGCTGTCCCGCGCTATTCGCCGTACCCGCGCAGGTCTGAAGGACCCGCGCCGCCCCGGTGGTTCGTTCATCTTCGCCGGCCCGACCGGTGTGGGTAAGACCGAGCTTGCCAAGGCACTTGCCGAGTTCCTGTTCGGCGATGAGGATTCGCTCATCACCCTGGATATGTCCGAGTACCAGGAGAAGCACACCGTCTCCCGTCTGTTCGGTGCGCCTCCCGGCTACGTTGGCTACGATGAGGGCGGCCAGCTGACCGAGAAGGTCCGCCGCAAGCCCTTCTCCGTGGTCCTGTTCGACGAGGTGGAGAAGGCTCACGCCGACCTGTTCAACTCGCTGCTGCAGATCCTGGAAGACGGTCGCCTGACCGACTCGCAGGGTCGCGTGGTGGACTTCAAGAACACCGTCATCATCATGACCACCAACCTGGGTTCGCGTGACGTGAACCGCCGCATCCCGGTTGGTTTCCAGGCGATGGACGACGCAACCGCCGATTACGAGCGTATGCAGTCGCGTGTGATGGAGAACCTCAAGGAGCACTTCCGCCCCGAGTTCCTCAACCGTGTGGACGACATTATCGTCTTCCCGCAGCTCTCCGAGTCTGAGATTCTGCAGATTGTGGACCTGTTCGTGGGCCGCCTGGCTAAGCGCCTGGCGGAGCAGGATATGTCCATTGAGCTGACCAACGCTGCGAAGGTTCTCATGGCGGCTAAGGGTTACGACCCGTCCATGGGTGCTCGTCCTCTGCGCCGCGAGATGCAGCGCAACATTGAGGACGCCCTGTCTGAGAAGATCCTCTTCGGCGACATCAAGCCCGGCGAGAAGATCACCGTGGACGTTGAGGGTGAGGGCGACTCCGCGAAGTTCGTCTTCTCTTCTCAGCCGATGAAGGAGCTGGCTCTGGATTCGGTGCAGGAGCTGAACGAGGGCGAGTCTTCCGAGGCTCCCGCTGAGACTCCCGCAGCTGAGGCACCTGCCGCTGAGGGTCAGGGCAACGACTAGGCTCTGGAATAAGCTCTAGGTAGCTAGGCTTTAGCGCACTAAACGCCTGTGGGGCGGTACCGGAATCATCCGGTGCCGCCCCACAGGCGTTTCTATGCTTTTGGGAGGCTCCAGGAGCTCCTCTGCGGCGGGTACTAGAGCGAGACGAGCACACTATCGCCCTGCGTGACTTCGCGGGCGAGAGAGTCCGCCAGCAGCCCCGCGTAGCAGCGCTGCAGCTGCTCGGTGGCGGGGGAGAGGGCGTACAGCGCCTTCAGCGGACGATGCACCGCGGCGGGTGCATCAGCCGGGAACGTAAAGTCTGGCGAAGAGGCTGCAACGGGTGAAGAGGTCGTATCGCCAGCCGAGGCTACACCCGCACCTACTCCCGCACCCAGGATGAGCTCGCGATTCACCGGCTCATGTGCCGCACGCAGCACCGCCATGACCGCACCGCGCACCTGGCGGTCCGTGCCGTGCCAACTCTGGCCCTTGGGGGTGTAGTCCGCCTCCGGCTTGCCCGCCGCAACCCAGGCGCACAGATCCTCCACCGGGCACAGTTCGCAGGTCGGGGACTTTGCCGTGCAGACCAGCGCACCGAGCTCCATGGTCGCCGCATTCCACAGGCAGGAGGTGGGGGTATCGGCGGGCATGAGCGCCTCCGCCAGGCGAGTCTCAGCCGCCGTCAACGAACGCGAGGGTAGCGCCTTACCGGATACCGCACGGGCGTGCACGCGGCGGATATTCGTATCAATGACCGTGGCGCGCAGACCGAACGCGAACACGCTAATCGCCGCCGCCGTGTAAGAACCCACGCCCGGCAGAGCCAGCAGCTCCTCGTAGTCGGCGGGAACCTTACCGCCGTGCTGCTCCACAATCGCCACAGCGGCACCGTGCAGACGCTGCGCGCGGCGCGGGTAACCCAGGCGGCCCCAGGCGCGCACCGCCTCCGAGGCGGGCTCGGCGGCAAGGTCGGCGGGGGTGGGCCAGCGGCGCATCCACTCCTCCCACACGGGTAGAACGCGTTTGACGGGGGTCTGCTGCAGCATAAACTCGCTGACCATCACGCCCCAGGGGGTGCACTCGTCACGACGCCACGGCAAATCGCGTGCCTGGTCGAGGAACCACCCGTTGATTCGGCGGTGGAGCGCCTCGGTATTCGTGCCTTCGGGCAGGGCCGGTTCGGGGCGTGTGCGTGCGGTGCGGTTGGGCTCTGAGGTCATCCGAAAAGCCTACGCCACAGGGCATATATTCCCAAAACTGCATGAACAGAGTTCACTGTGAATCTCAGGGTTAAACCCGGTATCCTTAAGGGTATGTCTGAAAATGGTCCCGTTCTGCCTCCCGAAGTCTACCGCCGCCGTCGTATCGTGGCGGTTATTGCTCTGCTCGCTGTCATTCTGCTGTTGGTCGCTGGCGTGACCTCCATGGTCGGCATGATTAACGGCAAGAAGGACGCCACTGTAGCCTCCACCGCGACGGCTTCCGGCGCGCCCTTCCAGAGCTTCAGTGCTCGCCCCTCCGAAACTGCTTCGGCTACCCCGTCCGCTAGCGCGACTGCCTCTGCAACCGCGTCGGCTACTGCTTCGGCAAACCCCTCGGTGACCGCTTCTGCGGCACCCACTGCAAGCGTGACCACCGCCGTGGTAACCCCTGCGGCAACCACCCCTGCGGCGACCCCGACTACCCCCGCACCGGCACCCTCGGTGACCACTGCGGTTGCTGTTGCGGCGTGCACCGCGAACGACCTGAAGGTGACCGTCACCCCCGCGAAGCGTACCTTCGCAGCCGGTGAGCAGGTGTCCTTCCACGTGACCTACACGAACTCTTCGAAGACCCCCTGCGCTGTGGGTGGCGAGGGTGCGAACACCGGCGTGGACCTGAACATCACCTCCGGTGCGGCTCAGGTGTACACCCGCAGCCTGTGCGCGGCGACCGCCGTTCAGAAGTCTGAGGTGGCCGCAGGTGCCGAGGGCGCAACCGACCTGGCGTGGGACCGTAAGATCAATGTCCTGGGTTGCTCCTCCGCTTCGACCGCTCAGAAGGGTTCCTACTGGGCTGCGGTCACCGTCAATGGTGTGAGCTCGGCTCCGGTGAACTTCGTGATTCAGTAGTTCACTTCTATAGTTTTCGCCCCGTGTGGGTGTGAGAAGCCCCCGTGCTGGATGTTCTTCCGGCACGGGGGCTTTTTAGCTTTTGTCTGGCTATTACTTGGAGGCGCGAGGCTTGGCGAAGCGGCGCTCGCCCAGGTACCCGAGCAGGCTACCGAAAGCGGTCCACTGCAGTGCCGCCAACAGCAGGGTGGACAGGTCGGTCACCTCAAAAGAATTGGGGATGACCTTGAACCACAGCAGCGGCAGGTAAATTAGGAACAGAATGGGGGACGCCCACACGAAGAACGGGACGGGGCGCTTAGCCGACGGATACTTGGTTTGCGGGTACGACATTGTGACCTCCAGGGGGTGTCAAGGTGTGAAGGGTAACCTCCACTGTCACTACATCATAATGCAAAAGGTTCTCGCGAGGTCAGGAAAAAGCCCCCGTGCTGGATATTCTCTGAACTGCGCCCCGAAACTTGGACGCTATA
>NZ_KV800103.1:0-239 GCF_001810135.1 Rothia sp. HMSC069D01 | reverse complement strand
CGATGAAGGAGGAAGCGAAGGAGCGGAAGAACTCGCCGTTACGCTCCATGTCTTCCCACCAGGTCACGCCAGCGTCGTAACGGTTGGCGTCCGGGGAGATGACGGGCACGAACAGCATGTTCTGGGCCGCTGCGGATGCAGCCATCTGAGCCAGCTCACCGGAGGGGTCGTAGACCTTGGACTGGTCGTTGCGCCAGTAGTCGCCGTCGAAGTAGAAGACCACGCCAACGGGCTTGGAG
>NZ_KV800102.1:0-798 GCF_001810135.1 Rothia sp. HMSC069D01 | reverse complement strand
TGTGGTGTACCGCCGTAAGGCGTAATTTACCGTAAGCGGTAATTTTAAGGGCTGATTCACAGCGTAGTAGCCCTGTACTATGAAACAAGCGGCTGGAATATAGCCAACCGTTCTCGCGGTGTTGAGTTTAAGGAGCGAACTACAGTGAATATTCTTTTGATTGACGGCGGTAAAGCATTCGCCCACTCGGCGGGTCGCCTGAACCACACCCTGCATCAAGTAGCCCGTGATACGTTATCGGCGCTCGGTCATCATGTGCGAGAAACTGTGATTGACGACGGGTACGATATTCACCAGGAAGTAGAAAAATTCCAGTGGATGGATGCGGTCATCTGGCAGATGCCCGGTTGGTGGATGCACGAGCCGTGGACCGTGAAAAAATATATGGACGAGGTGTTTACCGCGGGCGCGGGTACCCTGTACGCTAATGATGGTCGCCACAGGGTCAGCCCCACTGAAGGATACGGCACGGGCGGTCTTCTTCAGGGTCGTCGGCATATGCTGTCGCTGACGTGGAACGCGCCTCGCGAAGCTTTTACCCGGGAGGGCGACTTCTTTGAGGGACTCGGGGTAGATGCCCTCTATATGCACTTTCATAAGGCCCATGAGTTCATGGGGACTACCCAGTTGCCCACCTTTATTTGCTATGACGTGATTAAAAATCCGCAGGTCGAACAGTATCTCGCTGACTATACTGCCCACCTCAACGAGGTCTTCGGTCAGGCGTAAGGGTTTTAAGCCTGCATGCCTTCATAAGCATGTCTGAGGTGGATGCGGCAAACCGCCCGGTGCCTTCGA
>NZ_KV800101.1:0-22559 GCF_001810135.1 Rothia sp. HMSC069D01 | reverse complement strand
TTAATGCGTCCAAGTTTCGGGGCGCAGTTCAAGAACTCATCGGGGGCTTTTCGTATCTAAAACGAGTTTTGACTAGCGGCGGTTACCGGTCGCAAAGCCCAGGTAGCCAGTGTTCGGGTATGCACTGCTCGGGTAACTGCTGTTCGGGTAGGTGTTCGCAGATGCACCGTACCAGGAGCGGTAACGCGGGGTGTGGCCGTGACGCGGACGCGACGGGTAGGAGGGGCGAGTCACCGGGCGGGACGGGCGGGTCCTGGCCTTCGGAGCCGGGGTCACCTTCGGTGCAGGGGTTACCTTCGGTGCGGGGGCCTGCTGACGCTTAGCGTCCTCCTCAGCCTTCTTGCGTGCCGCCTCTTCAGCCGCCTTCTTACGTGCGGCTTCCTCCTCAGCCTTCTTGCGTGCCGCGGCAGCATCCGCAGCCTCACGGTCGGAGCGGACCTGCTGAACCGCGCGTGCCGCATTCACAATGCCGGAACCGCACGCGGACTGGTCGCACTCAACGCCCTGAGAGGTGGACTGCAGGGCCTTCTTCGCCTGAGCGTACGTCAGCTTCGGGTCGACCGACTTCATGAGCGCCACAATACCGGCAACATGCGGTGCCGCCATGGAAGTGCCCTGGTACTCGGCGTAATCAGCCTTACCGGGAGCAGTCTTACCGGCGTTCAGGGTGGAGAGAATACCGCCACCCCAGTAGCGGCGGTCGCCACCGGGTGCGCTCACGTCCACGCGGGAGCCGTAGTTAGAGAAGTAGGAGCGCTTGCCATTCTTATCGGTTGCGCCCACATTGATGACGTCCTCGCAGTTGCCGGGGCTGGACTTCGAGGCATCAAAGTTGTTGTTACCCGCTGCGACGACCACGATGGAGCCGCGCTTATTCGCCTGAGCAATCGCCTGGCGGTACGGGGTGGTGCAAGTGCCCTCGCTACCGATGGACATGTTAATGACCTGGGCGGGGTTCTGGTTTGCGGGGACACCGCGCACACTACCACCGGCAGCCCAAATAATGCCGTCGGTGATGTCCGAGTCGAAGCCGCCGCAGGCGCCCAGAACGCGCACGGGCACGATCTTCGCCTCGGGTGCCACGCCGGCAATGCCCTCGTTATTGTTCGCGATAGCAGCAATAGTGCCCGCCACGTGGGTGCCGTGCCAGTCGGAGGCGGTCGCCTTCGAACCGGTGAAGCACTGGTTATCTACGGTCCAGTTGCCGGCGTCGGTCGGGTCGGAGTCGCGGCCGTTACCGTCGTTGGAGAACGCCGACTCGGCAATAAAGTCGTAGCCGGGCAGCACGTTAGCGTCCAGGTCCGGGTGGGCGGTAATGCCGGAGTCCAGCACCGCCACGGTCACGCCCTTGCCGCGGGTGGTGCCCCATGCCTCCAGCGCGGAGACGCCCTTTTCACCGGTGAGGGACCACATACGGTTCATCTTCGGGTCGTTAATCTTGACGGGCTCCGCGGAGGTGTGATCCACGGTAGCATAGCGGCGCATATCGGGCGACACGGAGGCGACCTTGGAGTTCGCGCTCAGGGCGTTCATATACTGCTGCGCCTGAGCCGGGGTGAGCTCCGCGGAGGTGGTGACCACGCTGGCATCCAGCGCGGTGGAGCGGACATAGCTGGTCTTAATGTTCAGCAGCTCGTCAATGCTCTGCACATCGGAGGTGATGCCCGCGTAGAGTGCGTCGGTCCAGGTCGCCTGCTGGGTGCCGGCGGCTGCGGACCAGTCAATCTGGTCTGCGGTGGCGTCGGTGGAGGCGGCATTCTTCGCCTCATCGGTGTAGGTGATGATGAAGCGGTTGTATGCCACGGGCGCGGACTGGGTGACCTGCGCATTATTGGAAATCTGGGCGGCGGTAGAAGCCTGTGCCGCCGCAGATGCCTTGGCCTGGTTAGCCTGCGCGGTGGGTACTGCCACGGCGGGGATAACACTTGCCGAAAGCAGGCAGGTTGCGGTGACGAAGCTCAGCAGGGAACGCTGGGGGCTGCGTGCCTGTGAGGGGCGAGCAATGCGAAGCATGGACATCCTTGAGGTGAGTGGTACCGAGTGCGCACGATGCGGCGTAACGTTGCCGACTCGCGTTGAGGGCGCAGAGTGAGGTGTGTGTACTCGGTACGAGTGAATACGGAAGAGTGAGGTGTTAGCGCTGTGCGGTGTTTTCATCGCACGTATCTGCCGGGCAGATGTCTCTGTGGGCAGATGTCGTTGTGCGGGGTGGTTGATGCATGGCGCTGTGGTGCGTGGTGTCTGCGTTGTTGCTTGTGGGGCTGTTGAGGGTAGCTCCACAATGTGCGTGCACGGGTACGCACCGTGAGATACTCTAGCACCCTTTTTCAGTTACTTTATGAATAAAATAACCTTTGTGATGCAGGTCATTTTATGCATAGATGAGTAAAACTTAAATCACTACTTTAAGTCGCGAGAATATTCCGACTAGGCATTTCTTTATCTGCATTTATATGAAAGAAAAATCTCATTATTTACGCCACACTATCGAGTTTTAGCCGCTTCACACATAGGAAAAGGTGCTAGGATATCGATATCTCACCACATAAACCACTTCCGAAGAGCTCCCGCACGGGGGTTTAGAGAAAAATACACATCAATGCAGTGATGTGCATTTTCTTTTTCTATTCGCTCCTCACAAGCAAATACACAAAAGAATGCAGATATTTTCTCAAAGGTGCATTTATGTGAGTGGATGACCAACCCGCTTGCCGCTTCCGGCACTCACATACGCAAAGGACCCCGATGTCTTTTACCACTCACCCCTCAGCGCGCGGTGTCGCACGCACCGCACTGAGCCTGGGTACTGCAGCAACACTCGTCGCAACCCTGGGCGCCCCCGCATCCTTTGCGGCACCCGCACAGGCCAACAGCGCCGAACGCGCAAAAGCCCACACCACCATCTCCTCCCTCAGCTCCGCACAGCAGAAGGCAGGCTTCAACCGCTTCGTTATCACCTACACCGATAGCGCACTGAACGCAGGCGGCATCAACTGGGCAAGCCCCGCAGGCACCCAGGTTGCCACCTGGAACGACGCCCTCTACCAGGGCCTCACCTCCGAGGTGAAGAGCGTCGACGACCTCTTCAAAATCAAAACCAACTACGTACGCACCACCGCCCAGAAGGCAACCGTGGTGACCCTCTCCTCCAAGCTCACCGCAGAGCAGGCGGAGAAGTACATGGCAACCCTGAGCTCCAACCCCTCCGTCGCATCGGTAGAACCCGACCTACTGCGCCGCTCCACTGCACGCGCTCGTGGTGCTGCCACCTCCAAGGTCGCTCAGGTAGCTCAGGCATCGAACCAGGCTGTAGCACCGAACGACACCCTCTACCCGCAGCAGTGGAACCTGCACGGCACCAAGGGTCTGGCTGCACCCGAGGCGTGGAAGACCACTCAGGGCGCTGGCGTGACCGTTGCTGTGATTGACTCCGGCATCGTCAAGCACCCCGACCTGGACGCTAACGTCCTGCCCGGCTACGACTTCATCACCGAGCCCTCCATTGCTCGTGACGGCAACGGCCGCGACTCCGACCCGACCGACCAGGGCAACTGGGAAGAAGCGGGCGTCTGCGGTGCTGATGCAGAGGCAAGCGAGTCGAACTGGCACGGCACCCACGTTGCCGGCTCCATCGCGGCGATTATGAACAATAAGCGCGGTATCGTCGGTGTGGCACCCTCCACCAAGATCCTGCCCGTGCGTGCCCTGGGCATGTGCGGCGGCTACGACTCCGACATTGCGGATGCAATGGTTTGGGCAGCCGGCGGCACCGTTGAAGGCGTTCCTGCGAACTCCAACCCCGCCAAGATCATTAACCTCTCCCTCGGCGGCGAAGGCACCTGCCCCGCAACCTACTCCAAGGCTATTGCTGAAGTGAACAAGCGCGGCGCGATTCTCGTTGTCGCTGCTGGTAACGATGGTCAGGACACTTCCAAGGTCGCTCCGGCTAACTGCGGCGGTTCGATCGTGGTGGGCGCTACCGACCAGAACGGTAAGCGTAGCGACTTCTCCAACTACGGCAAGATTGTTGATGTGAGCGCTCCCGGCAGCAACATCATGTCCACCGTGGATCTGGGTACCACCGTGTCCACCGGCGCAGGCTACACCGAGTACGACGGCACCTCCATGGCAGCACCCCAGGTTGCTGGCGTGATTGCTCTGATGAAGTCCGTGGATCCCTCGCTGAACGCTGAGCGTGCAAAGCAGATTCTGAAGCAGAGCTCCAAGCCGCTCACCTGCGATGTGAACGGTTGCGGTTCCGGCATTGTGAACGCCGCGAGCGCACTGGCTATGGTGCAGGGCAAGAAGGACCCGAACCCGCAGGCAAAGCCCTGGCCGAAGCGTGCACCCAAGCACCCGACCCGTGCGGCTCGTGTTGGTTACGTGACTAACCCGGCTGTTAACCACAACCCGCCGTTCCTGATTACTGCTCACGGCCTGATTCCCGGTCAGTAATCGGCATGTTGCCAGCTCGGAAGCCGGTGAGCCAATAGGCTTCTGAAGGATGCCACATACAAAAAGCCCCCGTTGAGTTTTCTCAGCGGGGGCTTTTCGTGAACAGAAACGCTGCGGCTTTTGATGCTGCAGCATGCTTCTCCCACCCACCCTCACGACTGACAGGTGGGAGAAATCTTTGGGCACGCCCCTAACGAGCTGGACGCTAGGGTAGACGAGCTAGGGGCGTACCTGGGAGGCACGCACACCGGTACGGATACCGGCAGCCTCCATGCGAGTGGACTCGTAGCTCACCGCGCGCAAGCCGGAAGAGGCGGCGATTGCCTGAGTCTTTTCTCGCGTATTTTCCTGACGCTGGGTGGGTAGAAAAACCCAGCGGCGCTGGACCGCGAAGCTGATCGGGATCAGAATCAGTTCGGTCAGGATCTTGGCGACCAGCAGGGACACGCCCAGGCCGGTCAAAGCTTCCATCAGAGCCGCGTTGGCTGCGAGGATACCCACCGCCAGCACGGTGTACCGTACCAGCGAGGAGGATGCCGAGGGGCGTGCGCCTCCGTCGTGCATGAGCATTCGGTTGACGGTGAAGTTCGTCAGTGCCGAGATGATGCGGGCACCGACCACAGCTGCCAGCAGCGGAGCGCCCATGCCCACCAGGACGAAGAGAGCGATAGCATCCACGAGGAAGCCGGTCAGGAAAGACGAAGCCAGGAAGGCAAGCAGCGGTGCGTAAATGAGCGCCGAGTCCTGCAGAGGCCTAAAGTGGCTGGTCGGGTTGCCCGGCTCGTAGACCTTCACGATGGGTACCTGCACCAGGTCCACGTCTGCGCGGGTTGCGCGAAGCAGCATGGAGAACTCGTACTCGTACTTATCGCCGGGAATCTGCAGTAGCCAGTCCAGGATCTGCGGGGTGAAGCCGCGCAGACCGGTCTGGGTGTCTGCCACGCGGGCTCCGGTCGCCAGGGCGAAGAAGCCTACGGTTGCGCTATTGCCAATTTTGGAGCGCAGCGGCACCTTGGTGCCTTCTTCGCCGGCATTCGGGTCGGGCTTGGTGCGCACGCCGAGGATGATGCTCTTCTGGCCTGCCACCGCGGCGGTTTCGGTGCGCACACCCACACGGAAGATGTCCCGAGGTAGGTGCTGGCCGTCCGCGTCGGCGGTGACGATGACCTCGTCGGGGCGGTTTGCTTTCGCCCAGGCGATGCCGGTGCGCAGTGCCGCACCCTTGCCTTTGTTGGCGGGGTGGATCTGCACGGTCACGCCGTCGATGCGCAGTTCGGTAAAGATGGGTGCGTAGGTGCTGCCGGATCCGTCATCAATCACGAGGATTTCGGCGTCCGGGTCCTGTTCGCGCAGGGCCCGGGCAAGGCGGACCAGTGATTGGTCCGGCTTATAGGCGGGTATCAGGATAATCACGATGCGCTCCCTGCAATGTAGAGGATGTCGCTGGTGCCACGTTCCTTGGTGCCACCCTGCGGGCGGTTGACCAGCTTGTTGTTGAAGACCATGGCGGAGGAGCCACCACCATCCAGGTTGTAGGCGCTCACGCAGCCGAGGTCCTTGAACATCTGGGCGAACTCGGGCATGGTCACGCCACGCGAGTAGTTGGTGGAGCGGCCGTCGACCACGATGAAGACCAGGTGGTTGGTGCCGAGCACGCCCACACCGGTTCGCGGCTGGTAGCTCTGGATGGAGTGGTTACCGAAGTTGGTGTCCACCTCGACGCTGTCGATGCCGTCGACGATTGCGGAGTCCTTGACCAGTGCGGGGCCGAAGGAGAGGGTGTTCCACACGCCCTCGTTGACGAGGGTCTGGGCGTTGGTTGCGGTTTCGTCGTAGAGCTTGACGGAGCCGTCGCGGTAGAAGGCCAAACCCTCGCGAGCGCCGGAGTCACGGTAGACAACACCGTTTCGGATCACGATGCCGGTGGTACGGAAGCCGTAATAGTCGCCGTTGATTGCCCAGATGCCGTTGTGTTCGGAGGCAATGTTCGAGGGGGTGTCGATGATGTTCTGGCCGAACTTGTTGTTGGCGAAGGCGCTTCGCAGCAGGGTTGCGTTGTCGAGCTTGATGTCTGCTACGAAGGAGACGACCGCGTCCGAGCCGCTGCCGGTGGTGTTGGAGGTGATGGTGATCGAGCCTTCGTTAGCGGTGAGGCTCTGGCCGTTGACCTTCACGCCGGTCAGTTCGGTGGGATCTGCGGTGGCGGAGCCGGAGGCGCTTGCGTTTGCCTGAGCTGCTGCCGCCTCGTAGGCGGTGGTGTCTTCGATTTCGGTGTGCTCTGCCAGGTAGCGGTTGTATGCCCAGCCTGCACCGCCGCCGACTACTGCGAGTGCGCCGAGGCCGCCGCCGATGAAGATTCGACGGGTGAGCTTCTTCTTGGCTAGCTTCTGCTCTGCTGCGGTTTGTGCGGCGGTTGCTTGTTCTGCCGCGGTCTGGGTGGTCTGGTCAATGTTCTGAGTCATGTTCTGTTCGTTGTTCATGTCTCTAGAATGCCGGGCTATTCTCTGTGCCAGGCATGACTAAGCTGTGCAGAAGCTATGTATGCTTATTCATTTCAAGCTTTTTTATTACCAACTACGCTCTATTACCAGATGGCTCTATGCATATTTATGTATAAACATGTGCATTGGCTTTGTGCTCCACATAGTTAAGACCCCCGCCGGCAGCCCACCCTTGCGCTCACATCCGGGTGCATCCGCACAAACTGCAGGCATGAACAAATTGGGGGGGCACGAAACAAACTGCGGGCACGAAAAAACCGGCTGAGCACCCCGTGCGGGGCCTCAAGCCGGTTCATCATCTATGAAATACGCTCGGTCGATATGCACCGAATCATTCCGCGTATTCTTTATGCCTCATCCTCGTAGGACGCGTACTTTTCTGCGTATGCCGAGTAGTCGTCCTCGTCGTCATAGCGACGGCGGGACGAATCGGAGGACTTCGTTTTCTTCGCGCTGCTGAGCTCGCGCTCGAGTGCGCTGTAGTCGGTCTCGGGGCTGAAGTACTTCATCTCCCGAGCCTGCCTTGTTGCTTTAGCCTTCTGACGGCCGCGCCCCATGGCGTGACCCCCTCTTTCATCCTGTCCGAGGCGAACAGCACGCGCGGCGCATCGCTCTCGGATCGTTCAACAGTCTTTACTACACTATAGAGTACCCTGTTTCAGCCCTGAATGTCTCGCTCAACGGCACCTATTTTGCGTATCATGACACTTCTTCGCACCGGAACAACCGTTTTATTTTGCACCCGCAGCTTTTTTACCCCAGACGCCACACACCCCATATAACACGTAGCCCCGCACCGGATATATCACTACGTCCGATGCGGGGCGAGTGTCTCTGCCTCCGGCTCACTCACAAGACCGGATTCAGAGAGGGTACCGTGCAGGTCATGACATCCCGCACGGGGTCTAGGGAGAGCCCCCTGCCGCTGAGCCTGCGCCGAAGGAGCTGCTAGCTTGCGGTAAAGGAGCCCAGCGAGGTGGCGTTAGAAGCCAGGGTGGTGCTGGATGCATCCACGCTATCGGTGGTGGTGTACACGGTGTAGCTCTCGCCCTTGGTGATCTTGGAGCTGGAGACCAGGATCAGTGCGGTGCTGGAGTTAGTCACCTTGTAGTTCGCCACCACGTTACCGGAGGAGTCGGTCACCTGTACGGTGGTGCCAGCGCTCAGGTTCGATACGTTGCTGATCTTCACGTAGCCGCTGGTGGAGTTGGTCGCGGGCGCCTCGAACATGTCACCGGAGTTACCCGCGGCCACGGTCGTGCCGTTGAGCAGCAGGTCGCCGTTGGTGTCCAGGGATGCGTTACCGCCGGTGAAGGGACCGTTCACAATCAGGGTGCCACCGGAGAGGGTTGCCGTACCGTTGGAGTCGATGCCGTCGCCGTTCGCGTTCACGGTGACGGTACCGCCGGTGATGTTGATAGTTGCGTCGACGACCTCGAAGGTACCGCCACCACCCATGCCACCACCCATGCCGCCACCTGCGCCACCACCAGCCGGGGGCTGACCCATAGTGCCCGAGGGAGCCTGACCGCCACCTGCAGGTGCCTGACCTGCGCTACCGCTGGGTGCCTGGGGTGCAGACTGGTTACCCTGTGCAGTCTGGCCGCCCTGCGCGCTCTGCTTAGTCGAGGTTGCAGTAGTCGACTCAGTACCGGTCGAGGTGGTGCTGGTCGAGGTGGTGCTGGTCGAGTCGGTGGTAGTCGTAGTGCTATACGAGGCGTTGATACCGTCATCCGAGCTAGTCACGTTCACGGTGCCGTCCAGGATATTGATGTACTGCGCCTCAATACCCTCGTTCGACTCGGTGATATTCAGGGTACCGCCCGAGATTTCCAGCACGCGCTCGGCCTTGAAACCGTCATCACCTGCGGAGATGTTCACGGTACCGCCGCTCAGGCGTACCCAGCCGCGGTTGCCGTCGGTGTCGTTGGTTGCCTTGATGCCGTCCTTGGTGGCGGTCACGGTCACGGTGCCGTCGAGAATATCGACATAGTCCTTACCCTTGATGCCGGTGTTTGCCGCGGTCACCTCCAGGGTGCCGGAGGCAATGACCAGGCCATCAGAGGTGTGGATACCTTCTTCGTACTTACCTTTAACCTTCAGGGTGCCTTCGCCCGCCAGGGTCAGGTCACTCTTGGAGTAGATAGCTGCATCGGGGCTACCGCTGGCGGTATCCGAGTAGGAGGAGCCGTCAGAGACGGTGTTGGTGGTACCCGAGGCGGTGTAGATAACGACTTCGTCCGCCTCAACAACGTTGATAGCTGCACCGGTGGAGTTGGTGATTGTCGCGTTGTTCAGGATCAGGCGGACCATGTCGCTGTCGGCTGCATCAACCTTAATCTGGCCATCGTAGGTGCCGGTGAGCTTGTAGTTGCCCGCCTTGGTGATGGTGATGACGCCGTCGCTGACGGTCACACCGTCGGTCGCGGTCGGGTTAGAAAGATCGATAGTAACTTCGCTGGAGGAATCCCAGGTCAGATCCTTTGCGGAGTAGTGGGTGTCCTCGGCGAGCTTCGCGCCACTCTTCACGTCGGTGGAGAAGGAGTCTGCCACCTTCGACGTGGTGCCCGAAGTGCTCGAAGCGGAGGTACTGATTGCACTCGAAGCGCTGGCATTCGATGCCGAGGTTGCCGAGCAGCCGGTCAACGCCAGGGCTGCCAGGAGGGTAATGGAGGTTGCGCTCTTAATCATATTGCTCTTTTTCACGGGTTTTCCTTTGTGTTTGGGTGACCACTCGCGTAGAGCCAGCGCCACAGGGGTAAGACGTATGTGAAATGTGAATATGTGTGAGAGCGGTTATTGCCTGTGTGGGGCAAATAAGGCCGATGTTGTGCTTGGTTCGGGGGTATAGGTTAGGGGGCTGGGGACGCGGGTAAGGTAGGTGCGCTACCCTACCCGCGCATCCAGATTGTTGTTATAGCCAGATTGCCGTTTTAGGCGGCTGCGAAACGCTCGGTCAGCAGCTTCTGGTAGTCCTCTTCGGTCATGTCATCCACGTTCAGGCGGGTGCCATTGACCGGTTCCAGGTGCATCCAGTTCTTCAGGGTTTCTTCCCACTTGTTGCTTGCCAGCTGCGGGTTCAACGCCGCCATACCGGTTGCAAACTTGGAAATCTTCGCGGGGGTGATGCCCGCATCCCAGAGGTGCTGATCTGCCACGGAAGGCTCCACGCCGGACTTGGTTTCGATGATGACCGCGTTCGGCAGGCCGTAGGTGGTGCCGACCAGGTTGCCGTGGTAGTTGCGGTAGTTCACGCCCGCCATGAGGATGTTCTCGGAGAGAGGGGTCCAGGTCAGGGCGTTATCTACGGTCATACGGGAGGCGACCGGGTTCTTCTCGCTCTGCGGCAGGAAGACCGTGGTACGGCGGTAGCCGGTGGTCAGGACCGCCTCCAGCTTGTGCACGGGGCCGGCGAGGATATCGCCGAGTGCTGCGGTGATGTACTCGTGACCTTCCGCGGTGAGCTGATCGCGGTTCTCGAAGGTGTACGGGATACGCTTCTTCACGGTCATATCCTGCTCATCGTCGGTCTTGACCTCCAGGAAGGTCAGCTCCGAGTCCAGGTAGCTACGGGTACGGATCTTGAAGGTGTCGTCGCGGCTGTAGGCTGCCGAGTGGTAGCTCTGCATCTGCGGGGTGTCGAAGTAGACCGAGTCGTAGGCGAAGTCGCGCTGGCCCTTGATTTTCATGACGGAGGCGTCTGCATCGAGCGTGGAGAGTACCTTGGCGGCGGTTTCTGCGTCGACAATGTACTTGCGGTCCACGCGGGTCTGCATGGCTGCCTTCTCGTTCATGGCTTCGAGGCTGATGCTCTTCCACTCTGTGGGGATGATGTTTGCGGCTGCGTTAGTCATGGGTCTTCGTCCTTCTGGGGTGCCGTCCCTGCGTTTTGGGCTGTGCGCTGGGGGCGGCGTGTCGTGGATATCGGAGATGTTTGTGCGGCTGGAGTGAATCGGAGGCTTGTATACCGGCTGGTCTTACTTGCCTACCGGGGTGCGCTGGAGCGGAACCATCCGGGTGTCCAGGGTGGTGTGCGCCTCGGCGGTGGGAACCTGAGGTGCTGCCGGGTAAGCCGCAGGAGCCTGCGATGCTACTGTCTGAGCGGCTACAGGCTGAGCCGCCTCCACTGCCGCGGGGGTGCCGCCCTCGGGGGTTTCCTTGGGCTGGTAGGTGACGGTGGCGCGGGTCAGGTTGTTCACCATATCCAGCTCGGTAACGCTGACCGAGGTGACGGTGTAACCCAGGCGAGCGCTCAGGTATGCCTTGAGCTCTTCCTCGTCGCTGATCGCACGATCGGCGGTAACGGTCTGAGTCTGATCGATAGAGACCGGGGCGCTACGCGAGTCGAGGATCGCGATCAGGGCGACCAGGGTAGCCATGAGGCCGAAGGCGATGTACGCCGGGCTAATGTTCACACCTGCGATCATGCCGACCGAGAGAGCTACGAAGTAGTAACCCACCTCGCGCTGGCTCAGGGCGGTGGATCGCAATCGGATAATCGACAGGACACCGAAGAGGCCCATACCCATAGCGGATGCGTTCGATCCGGCGGATACCAGCGCCACCGAGACGGTGAAGATGCCGGCGTTGATGACCGCGTAGGAAATCATCAGTTCGCGGTTGCGGTGCCGCACCATGTAGAGGGTGCAGAGAGCTGCGATGGCTATGGCATCGGCAATCGCCATGGTCAGAATAGTCATTGGGTGCTCCAGATATCGTGTCGTGATGTTCGCTTAGCTCTAGCTGTCTGTTCATCAGCTTCGGGCTGTGCGTTCTTTGTAGTATCTAGATTCCCGTGCAAGCCTGTGTTTACCCTGTGCTGCCCTTAACTTAGAGATAAGTGTTATATGTCTCTAATAAATACCCTTATCGTGGTGCTATTCAATCGTAATTTTTCTCTTTTCTCGCGTCCTTGACGGAGCATCCCACAGCTTCAAAAAGCACAAAAAATGGGCTCCCTCCGATATGGAGGGAGCCCATAAAAGCAGCTAAAAACTTAGCGACTAGGCGCTATTATGCCTTCTTGCGCATGCGGGTTGCCACGATGGTCGCGCCACCAGCACCCAGAGCAATCAGACCCAGGCCAGCAGCGGTCATCGCATCGGATGCACCGGTCTTAGCCAGGGAAGAAGAACCCTTGGAAGATGCGTTCGAGGAACCGGAGCCCAGGTTGTCGTTCGAGCCGGAGCTCAGCGAAACGCTGTCAGACTTGGAGTTCTCGTAGTTCGGCTGCTCTTCGCAACCCACACCATTGTTATTGGCATCAAACTTCTCACGGAAGTCCGGGTCGTCCTTAGAGATAGACGTGCCGCGGTCTGCCCACACGTCAGCGCAGTTCTGGTACTTGTAGGCTTTCTCGTCCTTTGCGGAGGAGTCGGAAGCCTGGTCAGACTTCTGCTCTTCAGCAGGTGCGGAGGTCTCTTCAGCAGGCTTGGTTTCCTTAGCGTCCTCAACTGCGGGAGCAGAGGGGTCGGAGGATGCAGACTCGGATGCCTCAGCGCTGGGCTCGGTGGTCGGAGCCGGGGTCGAGTCCTCGGAGGGAGCGGGGGTCGGATCCTCGGAGGGAGCGGGGGTCGGATCCTGAGAAGGAGTGGGGGTCGGGTCCTCCGAAGGAGCCGGTGCGGGCTGCTCTGCAACCTTAATGGTCACGGTAGCTGCCTTACCGCCGCGGGGAACGTCGCCGTCCTTCAGGGAGCCGGACAGCAGGTAAATGTCAACGGAAACGCTGCCGTGCAGCTCTTCCTGCCAGGGGATGGTAACGGAGAAGTTGCCAGCCGCGTCAGCGTGGATTTCCAGGTAGTCCTGGCCATTAATCTTGACAGCACCCTTGTTCAGCTTCAGTGCCAGGACGGAACCGGAGGTGCCGTCAGCGGTCTTGAAGCCCTCGCCGCCAATGTTCAGACCCTGACCCTCAACCCATACGTCGGGGGCGATGAACTGTGCAGAGTCTGCGTAGGTGTGGACAACCTGAGGTGCGCCTTCAACAGCGAAGGTCGCGGGGACGGAAGTAGCAACGAGGCCACAGCCGATGAGGGCGGTGGCACCAATGCGTGCGATGTTGTTTCGAATATTCATGCCACCCATTCTAACGAGCGAAGCTTGGGATACCGGCTCCCAAGACGCTAATTTGCCATGACCTGACTCACAAAACATATTTTTCTTGAAGGTTTCTTGAAGGCATGGTTGAACTATATAAGCCTTTTGCACCGCCGTGCACACCTAAACTCTCAACCCGACATTGAAGAAACTAACAGGTACATACCCCATCCCATCAGCACAACCCAATAGCAAAAACCACCCCGTTAAACGCGAAAATCCCTTCCGCCTGAACGCTCGAAAGCATTCAGGAGAGGGGACTCTCACGCACCGCACCGGGCGGCGGCAATAGTTTTAGGAGTTCTTGCGGTTGCGCACAGCGGTCACGCCAGCAACACCCAGGCCCAGAGCCACCAGGCCCATACCAGCAATGGTGAAGGCGTTAGAAGCACCGGTGTTAGCCAGGGAAGAGCGCTGAGCGCGGCTCGAGGTGTAGCTGCTCGAAGAGGAGGAGTCGCCGCCCAGGTTATCCAGACCACCAGAGTTGCGGGACGAAGAACCCGAGGAGCTGTTGGAGGAGGAACCGTCGGTTACCTCGCTGTTAATGACCTCGCAACCCAGGCCGTTACCGTCGTTATCAAACTTCTTGCGGAAGTCTGGGTGGCTTTCGTGCATAGGCGCCAGGCCAGCGGCCGCAACCTCTGCACAGTTCGCGAAGCGAGTGCTCTCAGCCGAAGCAGTCACCTGCTCGGTAGCGGAGGCGGAATCACCCAGCTGATCCTTCGCCTCGTTCGCAACGGCTGCGTTCTGATTAGCAGCAGCCGACTCGGTAGCAGGTGCCGAAGCGGAGGGGGTCGCCACCACAGAAGCCGATGCGGTAGCCGAGGGGCTCACCGAAGCGGTAGCGGACGCCTTCTCATCGGCGCGGTTCTTGATCTCTGCATCTACGGAGGCAACAACCTCATCAGCGGCGGTAGCCGAAGCCGAAGGAGTCGCAGATGCGGAGGGCGCAACAGAAGCGGAGGGGGTAGCCACCACGGAAGCCGAAGCAGAAGCGGTTGCCGAAGGGCTCACCGAAGCGGTAGCGGAGGGGGTTGCTTCCTGAACGGAACGAGCCTCAATCTTCACGGTCGCAGCCTTGCCGCCGCGAGCGGTGTCGTTGTCCTTCAGGGAGCCGGAGAGCAGGTAGACGTCCACGGAGATACGCTCATCCAGGTCGTTCTGCCAGGGAATGGAAACGGAGAAGTTGCCCTTCTCGTCAGCCTGAACTTCCAGGTAGTCCTTGCCGTCAATCTTGACGGAGCCCTTGTTCAGCTTGATAGCGATGACGGAGCCGGAGGTGCCGTCCTGAGTCAGGAAGCCTTCGCCGGTAATCTTCAGGGTTTCGCCCTTGTACCAGACCTCAGAGATGTGGGAAGTCGCCTTGTCGGAGTAGACGTGGGTGACGGACTCTTCACCGTTCTGAGCGAACGTTGCGGGGATTGCGGTGACCGCCAGACCGCAGCCGATCAGGGCGGTGGCACCGAAGCGAGTGATAGTGTGTCGAATGTCCATCCCATCATTTTATCCCCGCGCTCTGGGTGTATCCGCCTGTCCAGGGGCTATTTGCAATGACTTGCAACACAAAATAGCACTTTCGTGCAGTTAACGACGGGCCAGCTATAGGTCAGTGCACGCGCGGCAAAATTCGCCGGGCGCTAGCGCTACCTAGTCGTCAATCTCGTCAAGCATGAGCTCCAGTGCCTCACCCACGCCGGTGCGCCACAGGTAGGTAGCCTTCGCATCCGCACGACCGGGGCCGCCATTGATGACAGCGACCGGCTTGCCGGCACGCAGAGCCTCCAACACAATCTTGTAGCTACTCATAACCGCCACCGAGGAGCCCACCACCAGCAGCGCCGAACATTCAGCGAGCATGGCGTCCTTGAGCGCCTTACGTTCGGCGGGCACGGACTCACCAAAGTACACCACATCCGGCTTGAGGCGGGTCGAACCACAGCCAAGGCAGGGCACCATCTGAAAATCGCGGATATAGCGGTCGTCCAACTCCACATCGCCATCAGGGTTCACGCGCAGCTCTTCGTCTTCAAGGCGCGCCAGGTAGCCGAGGTTCGCAGCATCCAGGCGTGTATCCAGGCTTTCGCGACTCTCGTCCTGCCCGCAGTCCAGGCACACAATACGAGAGAGGTCGCCGTGCAGCGCCAGCAGACGGGAGCTTCCAGCACGGGCGTGCAGCCCATCCACGTTCTGCGTAATCACGCCGCTCACGGCACCCAGCTGCTCCAGCTCGGCGAGCGCATAGTGGGCGCGGTTCGGTTCGGCGCGGCGCATGCGGCGCCAACCCACGTAGGAGCGCGCCCAGTAGCGTTGGCGGGCGGCGTCATCGTAGCGGAATTCCTGGTAGGTCATGGGGCGGTGGTCGTGCAGGGAGCCGCCGGGTCCGCGGTAATCGGGGATGCCGGATTCGGTGCTCACTCCCGCGCCGGTGAGCACGAGAACCTTACCCGCTTTGAGTAGCTTGGCAATACCCGCGGAGGCGTATTCTTCGTCGTGCGGGGTGGCGTTCTCAGAGACAACGCGCTGAATCGAGCGGATTGCGGCACGGTGCACGGAGGCGATTTCTTCGCGCTGCTCACCGGCGGCGGCGAAGTTCTGGTGGTCAGTCCAGCGGTCCATTCTTCTCCTCAATGCTCTGTGTATTAGTGCGGTTCTAGTGCGTTAAACGGCTGTGGGGTACCCCCTTTCGAGGGTACCCCACAGCCTATTTCTTATGGTTTCGAATGTGCAAACTCAGCCACAGGCTAAGTCCGCCCAGCCAACCGGTTGAGCTTAGTTCTCAGCCTTCTGCTCACGCTCGGAGGTCACCGACAGGCCGTCGCTGGCAACGTCCGGGTTCACGTCCACGGTCACGGTGTCGCCGTCGTGGATTGCGCCGGAGAGGATGCCGCGAGCCAGGCGGTCGCCAATCTCACGCTGAACCAGGCGGCGCAGCGGGCGGGCACCGAATGCCGGGTCGTAGCCGGTCTTACCCAGCCACTCGAGGGCTGCCTCGGTCACGTTCAGGGTGAGGCGGCGGTCCTCCAGACGCTTAGCCATGCTCTTGATCTGCAGGCCCACGATCTGGCCCAGGTTCTCAGCCGACAGGGGCTGGAACATGATGATGTCGTCCAGTCGGTTGAGGAACTCGGGGCGGAATGCCTGGTGAACAACCTCCAGCGCCTTCTCGGATCGCTCCTCGAAGGGCAAATCCTGGTTGACCAGGTACTGCGAACCGAGGTTCGAGGTCAGGATCAGGATGACGTTGCGGAAGTCCACGGTGCGGCCCTGGCCGTCGGTCAGGCGGCCGTCATCGAGTACCTGCAGCAGGATGTCGAAGACCTCGGGGTGTGCCTTCTCGACCTCGTCGAGCAGGACCACCGAGTAGGGGCGACGGCGTACAGCCTCGGTCAGCTGACCGCCCTCTTCGTGGCCAACGTATCCGGGAGGGGCACCGACCAGGCGGGACACGGTGTGCTTCTCGGAGTACTCGCTCATGTCGATGCGTACCAGGGCACGCTCGTCATCGAACTGGAACTCAGCCAGTGCCTTAGCCAGCTCGGTCTTACCGACACCGGTCGGGCCCAGGAACAGGAAGGAACCAATCGGGCGGTTCGGGTCGGAGATGCCGGCGCGGGCACGGCGAACAGCGTCAGAGACAGCGACCACTGCGGCTTCCTGGCCAATGAGGCGGGCACCGATGCGCTTCTCCATTTCGAGCAGCTTCTCGGACTCACCCTGCATCATGCGACCTGCGGGAATGCCGGTCCAGGAGGAGATCACCTCGGCGATATCGTCCGCGGTGACCTCTTCGGAGACCATGGACTCGTTCTTGGCGGTGTCCTCGGCGCGCTGTGCTTCTTCCAGCTCAGCCTGCTTTGCGGGAATCTCACCGTACAGCAGGCGGGACGCCTCGGCGAGGTTACCCTCACGCTGAGCGACCTCTGCGCGAGAACGCAGCTCGTCGATCTGGGTCTTGATGTCACCCACGCGGTTCAGGCTTGCCTTCTCAGCCTCCCAACGAGCGTTGAGGGCGTCGAGCTGTTCCTTCTTGTCTGCCATATCCTTGCGCAGCGCTTCCAGACGCTCGACCGATGCGGGATCGGTCTCGTCGGCAAGGGCCAGCTCCTCCATGGTGAGGCGGTCCACGGCGCGGCGCAGCTGGTCAATTTCCTCCGGAGCGGAGTCAATTTCCATACGCAGGCGGGATGCTGCCTCATCAATCAGGTCAATTGCCTTGTCCGGCAGCTGACGGGAGGGAATGTAGCGGTTGGACAGGGTTGCTGCGGCAACCAGTGCGGAGTCAGCGATCTGCACCTTGTGGTGTGCCTCGTAGCGTTCCTTCAGACCGCGCAGAATACCGATGGTGTCCTCGACGCTGGGCTCGCCCACGTACACCTGCTGGAAGCGGCGCTCCAGTGCGGGGTCCTTCTCGATGTTCTCGCGGTACTCGTCCAGGGTGGTTGCACCGATCAGGCGCAGCTCACCACGGGCAAGCATGGGCTTGAGCATGTTGCCTGCGTCCATGGAGCCTTCGGATGCGCCGGCACCGACGACGGTGTGAATCTCATCGATGAAGGTCACGATCTGACCTTCGGACTTCTTGATTTCCTCGAGGACTGCCTTCAGGCGCTCCTCGAACTCACCGCGGTACTTTGCGCCTGCGACCATGGAGCCCAGGTCCAGGCTAATCAGGGTCTTGCCGCGCAGGGATTCGGGCACGTCGCCAGAAACCATGCGCTGTGCCAGGCCTTCCACGACGGCGGTCTTACCGACGCCGGGCTCACCAATCAGGACGGGGTTATTCTTGGTTCGGCGGGAAAGCACCTGCACGACGCGGCGAATCTCAGAGTCACGGCCGATGACCGGGTCGAGCTTGCCCGCGCGGGCAATGGCGGTCAGGTCGGTGCCGTACTTTTCGAGCGCCTGGAAGGTGCCTTCGGGGTCGGGGGTGTCCACGGTGCGGTCTCCTCGGACGTTGGGGATGGTCTGTGCGATGAGCTCTGCGGTAGCGCCGAGCTTGTGCATTGCTTCAGCGGTGCTATCGGTTCCGCTGGCAATGCCGAGCAGAATCATTTCGGTAGAAACGTAGGTATCTCCGAAGCCCTGGGCACGGGTCTGTGCCGCCTGCAGAGCGGAGAGCGCGGCACGGCTAAGGGAGGCGTTCTGCACGGAAGCGCCGGATGCCTTCGGCAGCTTCTTGATTTCAGCGGATGCTGCCTCGGAGATGGCGTCTACATCCAGGCCTGCTGCCTTGAGCACGGAGACTGCGATGCCTTCGCGCTGGTCCATGAGGGCCTTGAGGATGTGGGAGGTTTCAATAGTGGGGTTACCCGCCGTTTGCGCATTGGTGTTAGCGGCGGAGATAACTTCTTGACTCTTGGTCGTGAACTTAATATCCATGATGTCCTTTCGTATCGCTTTCAGGGGCCTATCCTACGTCCCTTCGCATTACATAACTTGAGTCTATCCCACTCAACTATGTTTCGCAAGCCCCTTGCAAAAAATTTTTCGTATTTTTCGCCCCGCCTCACACCCCTGAACCTCAAACAAAAGCCCCCGCCAAAACTCCCTGTCAAAGCCCCAGTCGAAGCCGCATTGCTATACTGACCGGATTGGGCGCTTGCAGGTTCCCATAACAGCTAAAGATTAGGGACCCCACATGAAAATACTGGTTCTCGGCGCAACCGGCCGCACCGGCCGCCTCTTCACCCACAAAGCCCTCGAGGGCGGGCACACCGTCACCGCCTACGTGCGCAACCCCGATAAGGCGCACACACTACTGGGAGCACACCAGAACCTCACCATCACCCCCGGTACCCTGGACGATGCCGAACGGCTCGCCGCAGCATCCGCCGGGCAGGACGTCATGGTGAGCACCCTGGGACAGAAGGCCACGGTGCGAGAGTTCCTTCACAGTACGTTCCTACAGGAGCGCCTGCCGCTCATCATGCAGGCGGTCACGGGCGCAGGCGTGAAGCACTGCGTTCTGCTGAGCGCCTACGGCGTGGGCGATACGGTACGAACCGCATCCCTGCCCATGCGCCTGGTATGCAAGGTCATCATGCGCGGCATTTTTACCGACAAGGTTAAGGCGGACGCCCTGGTTGCCGAGTATCAGCCGTATATTTCGCGTGCGCATCCGGGCAGGCTGACCGATAAGCCCGGTAGGGGCGGGGTGAAGGTGTTTGATATGGCGAGTGTCGAACGCGTTCCGAGCATTCCGACGATTGCCCGTGAGGACGTCGCCGATGCCCTGCTCACTATCACCAAGAACCCCCAGAACGCGGGCACAGATTTTTTGGTGACGATTGGGGATGCTGTCCTGCGGTCACCTCAGAAATAAACCGGTAGGCTTAATGGCATGACGACTACGAACACCTTCCCCGCCGCCATTCTCTTCGACCACGACGGAACCCTGGTTGACACCGAACCCGTATGGGCTGCCGCCAAGGTTGCTCTCGCTGCAGATTTCGGTGGCACGTGGACCGAGCAGGACACCCTCGATTGCTTGGGTCTGTCCATGCAGTTCACTCTGGATCGCCTGCGCGAGCGCGGCGTAAACCTGCCGGACGAAGAGATTAATGAACGTCTTGTGGCGAAGGTGCATGATGCTCTGGCGCATCAGCCGGTTGAGTTCCTGCCCGGTATTGAGCGTTTCCTTTCGGAGGTTCGCGAGGCGCAGATTCCGGCGGCAGTCGTCACGAATGCGACCACCTCCGTGGCTCGCCGCACCGCGAATGCGGCACCCGAGGGCACGTTCTCGGTGGTTATTGGTAATGATGAGACCACCCACCCCAAGCCGGACCCGCAGCCCTATCTTTTGGCGGCGGAGCGCCTGGGTGTTGATCCGACTCAGTGCGTGGCTCTTGAGGATTCCCCTTCGGGCGTGCGCAGTGCGACCGCGGCGGGTATGCGTGTCATTGTTGTGCCGGGCGAGCTGGAGGTTCCGGCGGAGCTGGGCACCGTGCACCTCAAGCACGAGGAGCTGACCCTGCAGGCGGTGCGCGCGCTGGCGTAGCCGCTTGGTTCGCAAACCGGAAGCCCGGCAGAGAAAGCTCTGCACGAAAACTGAATACGCTTCACCGTAAAGGGTGGGATGCGCGATACGAGATACCGCGCGTCCCACCCTTTGTGCATGCCTGGGCGGTGAGGATTTAAGGTTGGCGCAACAGGCAGATGACAATTTATTACGAATTGCTCAGAATAAGCTTGACAGCAGTTCCTTAAAATGATTTACTAATCAATAACGACTTCGGTGGGAATACAAACCTCACCGGACCACAAGCATCACAGCATCATGAAGGAGACCATCATGGCATTCGCAAACTACACCGCACCCGGCCTGACCCTCGAAGAAGGCAAGGGCATTTCCGAGGTTCTCCAGGCACGTCTGCACGACCTGAACGACCTGCACCTGCTGCTGAAGCACGCTCACTGGAACGTGACCGGCCCCGGCTTCATCGCCGTTCACGAAATGATTGACCCCCAGGTCGACACCGTCCGCGAGTTCGTCGACGCCATCGCAGAGCGCATGGCAACCCTGGGCGCAACCCCCAACGGCCTGGCTGGCGCACTGGTCGCACAGCGCACCGTTGAAGACTACCCCGTCGGCCGCGCACGCGTTGCTGACCACCTGCACGCTCTGAACGACGTGTACACCCGCGTGATTGAGGCTCACCGCAAGGCGATTGCATTCGCTGGCGAGTCCGACCCCATCACCGAGGACCTGCTGATTGGCCAGACCGCTGAGCTGGAGAAGTTCCAGTGGTTCATCCGCGCGTTCCTGGAAAACGGCGAAGGCAACATCTAAGCCGCAACCATCTAAGTTGTGGCCTCTAAACTGTAGCCTACCTATAGCGGCACGTCATGTAGGCGTTAGCTTTTAGAGTCACAAGCCGGGCGGGTGCGCTCTCCTTATGGAGGGTGCACCCGCCCGGCTTTTTACACTCGAAGCTGCCCCGCTTATTCCCAACCACTTTTACCTTTCCCGGCACTTGAGTCCTCGCCCGTGCGGTATCACAAAGTACGTTGAGGCGAACAATAACACCGGGTTAGGCCGTCCTAGATTTTCTGTTCGGAGTGCTCTACAGTGGTTCACTGATCAACTCAGAACACACAGATTAAACGCATGATTGCGCGCCCGGGAGATACCCGGCGCGACCCGCATCCGGCGGAAAGAGAGATATGAGCACGCACGCCCCGAACGAGCACGGCGAAGACACGTACGGCGAGCAGACCGAGAAGCTTCAAGCTGACGCGGCCGAGGCCGAAAGGACCGCAGCTGAGGCGACCGAGCACAAGCCGACCCGCCACAGTGCGGTTACTTCCCCCTCCCCCGCGCAGATTAAGCGTTGGCGCCGCTACCTGGCCGACGAGGAGTCGGAGGCACGCATCTACCGTTACCTGGCTCGCCGCGCCGAGGGCACCGACCGCGAAATCTTGCTGCAGGTTGCTGAGGCGGAGAAGCGTCACCAGCAACATTGGCGTGACATGCTCGGCGAACACGCGGATGTTCACGTGCGCCCGTCCCTGCAATCTCAGCTACTGCAGTTCTTGGCGAAGAACTTCGGTTCGGTGTTTATTCTGGCGATGGCGCAGCGCGCGGAATCCCGCTCCCCTTACGCTGAGGACCCGGACGCCACCGAGGAAATGGCGGCTGACGAGGCGATTCACGAGGAAATTATCCGTGCCCTGGCGACCAGTGGCAGGGAGAAGCTTTCGGGTAATTTCCGTGCGGCAGTCTTTGGTGCTAACGACGGTTTGGTGTCAAACCTGGCGCTGACTATGGGTATTACCGCCTCGGGCGCATCCAGCTCGATGGTTCTACTCTCGGGTATTGCGGGTCTGCTGGCGGGTGCACTGTCGATGGCGGCGGGTGAGTTCGTGTCGGTGCGCTCTCAGCGTGAACTGCTGGATGCATCCCAGCCGACCCAGGTGACCCTGCGTGTTGCGCACGATTTGGATTTGGACTCGAACGAGCTGGAGCTCATTTACCGTGCCCGCGGCATGGATCCGGACGCGGCGCATCACCGTGCGATGGAGCGCTTCGGCTACCTGGATTGTGACTGCGATCCGTCGCTGTCTCACCGCGAGGATGGGGATCGTGAGGAGAACGTGGCTTTGGGTACCGATATTGGTGCCGCCGCTGCTTCGTTTGCGTTCTTCGCTTCGGGTGCACTGGTTCCGATTCTGCCCTATATCTTTGGCTTGTCGGGTGTGTTCGCGATGGTGCTGTCTCTGCTGTTTGTGGGTGCGGCGCTGGGCTTCACCGGCGGCGTGGTGGGCCTGCTTTCGGGTGCTTCCCCGCTCAAGCGCGGTGTTCGTCAGATTCTAATTGGCTTTGGCGCTGCGTTCGTGACCTACCTGCTGGGTCTGGCGTTCGGCACGACGGTCGGCTAGTTACAACACCCCCAATAAGCTCTCGACAAGTGTATATAGCCGCTCTTGCATGTGCCGTAGCTTGAGCGCAAAGAAACCCCCGGCGGGTGATTTAAAATCTGAACTGCGCCCCGAAACTTGGACGCTATA
>NZ_KV800100.1:0-3539 GCF_001810135.1 Rothia sp. HMSC069D01 | reverse complement strand
CGAGAAGCCACATGTGTTTCGAAAAGCAACATATTATGTGGCTTCTCGAAACACATGTGGCTTTTCGAGGAGGATGCGGGGCAGAATTTTTGTAATTACAGGATTCCGCCACCCCTACCCCGTGAGCCGGTGACCACCCAAGCAGCGGCAAACCGCCCGGGCTGCTAGGCTGCTGCTATGACCACAACTGACGAAACTCTCCCCCTGGGGCTCTACGAACACCTCAAGAGCGCATCGCTCATGAGCCGCACCATCCCTGAAGGCGCGCAATGGCAGGAAGAAATCCTCGAAAAGGACGACTACAACATCCCCGAACTGCTCACCCAGTTCTTCGCCACCCAGCTGGCCCCCGCCCTCGAAAGCCTCAAGACCCCCGCAGACCAGGTGGAACTCATCAACCGCATGATGGAGCTCCTGCCGCAGGATGCCGAAGAGCAGAACGATTCGTTGCTGACCGATGACGACAGCAACGTAATTCAGATGCGCGAGCTCGCCCTCACTGACGCAAAAACTACGCGCCCCGATATTCCTCTGAGTGACGTTGCTCTGATGACGAATACTTCTAAAGACCTGAATCTCAATACTGAAATTCAGAAAGAATTAGAAAGTGCAGACCGCGTAGATTTGCTCTGCTCATTTCTTAAAATGTCCGGCGTTAATAGTTTGAGTGAGCAGCTTAAAGCTATTAAAAATCGCGGTATCCCTTTCCGCATTATTACCACCACCTACATGGGCGCAACCGACCGCAAGGCTATCGACCGCCTCGTTGAAGAGTACGGTGCCGAGGTAAAAATCAGTTACCAGGGCGACAGCACCCGACTGCACGCGAAGGCCTGGCTGTTCCACCGCAATACCGGCATGTCCACCGGCTATGTGGGCAGCTCGAACCTGTCCAGTGCCGCACTCACTGACGGCCTGGAGTGGAATGTTCGCATCTCTAACCCGATTACACCCGGCCTGATCCGCCAGTTTGAAGGCCTGTTTGAAAGCTACTGGAAGAGCGGCGATTTTACCCTTTACACCGCCTCTGACCAGGAGAAACAGGAGTTGGATACTGCCCTGGCCAAGGCGGATATTACCGGCCGTAAAAGCAAGGGCCTGGAGTACGATATCGACTCGTCCCTGCTGGATGTGCACCCGTTCCCGCATCAGGTGCGCATGCTCGAAGAGATGCAGAACGCTCGTTCTAAGGGCCGCCACCGTAACCTCGCCGTGGCCGCAACCGGCACCGGCAAAACCGTGTTCTCGGCTCTCGATTACAAGCGCCTCTGCGAGCAGTACGGCAAAAAGCTAAAGTTGCTTTTCATTGCACACCGAAAAGAAATCCTAGACCAGGCGCGCCGCACTTTCGGCGACGTCATGCTTAAAGGTAATTTCGGTGAGCTCCTGACCGGCGGCAAAAAGCCTGAATATAATGAGGCTGTTTTTGCGACCGTTCAAACGTTGTCAGGTGCCGCCCTCGAAAGTTACGCGCCGGACTATTTCGACGTCATCATCATGGACGAATGCCACCACATTAAGGCCGCCAGCTGGGACAAAGTTTTCAACTATTTTGAGCCCCGCGAATTTATTGGCCTGACCGCAACCCCCGAGCGAGAAGACGGGGTGAACATCGCCGACAAGTACTTTGACGGCTACGTGGCGACCTCAATCCGCCTATGGGACGCACTCGAAGACCACCTCCTCGTACCCTTCCAGTATTTCGGTATTGCCGACGGCACCGACCTGCGCCGCATCAACGTTCGAAGCGGCAAATACGACGAAAACGCCCTTGAGAACCTGTACACCAAGGACGAGGCTGAACGCCGCCTGCGCATCATCGTGGAGGAGCTACGCGAGAAGGTCGACAACCCCCTGCGCATGAAGGCACTCGGGTTCTGTGTGAGCGTGAAGCACGCCGAATACATGGCGCAGAAATTCAACGAGGTCGGTATTCCCGCTGACTTTTTGGTCGGTACAGATTCCGCCGAGCGCCGCGCCGAGGTCATGAAAAACCTTGCAGACGAAACGCACGAGCTGACCACGATCTTCACCGTGGACCTGTTCAACGAGGGCGTCGATATTCCGAGCGTCGACACCCTCCTGATGCTGCGCCCCACCAAGTCGCTCACCCTCTTCCTGCAGCAGCTGGGCCGCGGCCTGCGCCGTGCACCGTTGAAGTCTGTTCTGACGGTCCTCGACTTCGTGGGACACCAGAACAAGAACTTCATGATTCACAGCAAGTACCGCGCTTTTGCACGACAGGGCACCCTGACCGAGCAGGACGTTAAGAACCCCGAGCTGCCGGCTGGCTGCCACTTCCACCTGGACGAACTAACTCAGAAGCAGGTCATCAAGAAGATTCGCGAGTCCCTACGCATGAACCAGAACGCCCTCATCGACACCGCAAAGAGCTACCTGGAAGATATGCGCCGAAACTCCACGGACCTCGATATTCGCCCCACCGTCATTGACTTCATCAACCGCTACGGGTTGGGACTGCCGCAGATTTACGGCCGCAACAGCAAGATGACCCTGCCCGGTATCACTAAGCCCGTCGCAACAACCTGGACCAGCCTCCAGGCCGCGAGTGAACTGTACCCCGACCTGGTGGTTCCCTTCCAGGACAACGTGGCCGTCGAGACGAATAAGCGCGTCAAGGCACTCACGCACGTACACGACACGTTCCGCATTAACGCATACCTGGAGCTGCTAAACACGGACATCCTGGAGCAGGACATGACCGATGAACAGCGCCGCCACGCATGGATGCTGCTGTTCTCCATCTGGCCGAAGGCCAAGTGGGACGGTTCTTCTGAGAAGTTTAGCCTCAACGAAGGCCTGGCGACTCTGCGCAAGAACCGCGGCATGCTGCAGGAGCTGGAGAGCGTATGGAACTTCAACGCCGGTACGGACACCACCTCCACCCTGCCGCTCTTTGAGGGTGAAGGCATCCCCCTGCGCACTCACGCCCTCTACTCCCGCGAGGAACTATTCGCCGGACTGGGCGGCCAGGAGGAGAACTTCAAGGTACCCGGCGGCGTGGTCAACGGTGTTGTACCCTTCGACCCGACGAACACCACCGCGTTGCTGGTGACGTTAGAGAAATCTGAGAAGCACTTCTCCCCGGCCACCATGTACAAAGACTACGCCATCAGCACTGACGAGTTCGCATGGGATTCACAGAGCGCGACAACCCCCGAAAGTCCGACGGGTCAGCTCTTCCAACACCACGAGGAGCGAGGCCGACGCATCGTGCTCTTCGCCCGCCAGCACAGGGAGAATAGGCTCGGCCCCGAACCCTACATGTGCCTGGGCACCGTGAAATACATTTCTCACGAGGGCTCCAAGCCGATGCATATTCGCTGGTCGTTGGACCGGCCGATGCCGGCGTCCATGTTCCAGATCGCGAAGATTGCCTCGTAGGCGCTGAATAACCGCAGCAGGCGGCCCCGGATGCGTGTGTGTCCGGGGCCGCCTGCTTTTTAGACCGAGGTTTTCGATAGGTTAGTGTCTTCTCCGTGGGTCTTTAACCCGCATTAAAGTCACTAACCTATCGA
>NZ_KV800099.1:0-105854 GCF_001810135.1 Rothia sp. HMSC069D01 | reverse complement strand
GTTTTGTTGTCCAAGAAACGGGAGGCAGTTCAATCACACGCCGGGGGTTTTCTATACGTCCGTACCCTGCATGAGGGGTTACCCTACTACGGGCTGAGCCCTATTACGGGTGAATCTCCGCGGTGGTGGCCTGACCGGAAACGCTCTCAGAACCGGTCGCGCCGTTGCCGGAGTAGGTCAGGTTAGCGACCTGCACGCTGGACGTCTGCTTGTACGAAACCCAGCCGTCGTTTGCCGGGAAGCGCAGCTGCGCCGGCATGAAGTTAGTCTGGCTGTAGTACTTGGTGCCGGACTGCTTCATGGTGTACGCCTTGCTGGTGGTGTAGACGATACGACCCTTGAAGGTGTAGGTGCCGTCGGAGTTCTGGGTGATGGTCGGTACTTCTGCGGTCCAGGTGCCAGCGGTCTGTGCGACGGACAGGTACTTTGCCTGGCCTGCGGAGGCTACCAGTTCGGTGGTCTTACCGGTCAGCTTGCGACCGGAGGGGGCCCATGCCTGGCCGTTGATCTTACCGAACTTAAGGAGCGACTGTGCGCTGGCGGCGACGGTGTACTCAACCTCGGTCACGAAGGTTGCGCCAGCTGCGAGGGTGACGCTGCTGCCGGGGATGTAGCCGGTGCCGGTTGCGGTGTCCTTGGTCGGTACGGACCACCAGAAGCCGCTGGAGGACATGTATGCGCCGTTTGCGCCGGTCTGGGAGTTGGTGACGGGGGTGAACTTACCTTCACCGTTGACGTAGGTTGCGCTCTTGGGCTTGGAGGTTGCGTCGTCCCAGTTGATGTCGGAGTCGGGGGTGCCGGAGGCGGTGAAGTGTGCCTCGGGGGTTGCCGGGTTGATGGTGCCGGTGTTGTTGGAGGATGCGTAGCCGACGTAGCCGCCGTTGTTCTGCACGCTGACGTACACGCCGTACTGTACGCCGGGGGTTTCCTTGGATGCTGCGTAGGCGGGCACTGCTACGGAGGCTGCGACGACGGGTGCAGACCAGACGCCTGCCTTGGCGATGGTGCGGCGAGAGATGGGCTGGGTCATGAGTGTGGTGATCTCCTGTGAGTGGTGGTGTTTCTTGGAGCCGCCCAGAAAATGATTCTGACTAGGCTCAACGCCCTCCAGTATACAAAGGTTCTGGTCATACTTACATCTTTTTGCGGCACTATGTGCACAATCTTACTTTCTAGTGCAATATTTGCTAGCGTTAGAGGGGCGTTAAAAGCGCAGATGCCGGCAGTCTTTCGACTACCGGCATCTGCCGCAATACTATGCTGTTTACTTCGCTGCGAAGATTTCGCGCATCAGGTTTGCAGCCTCGGAGGGGGTCTTACCGACCTTCACGCCTGCTGCTTCCAGAGCTTCCTTCTTCGCCTGAGCGGTACCGGAGGAACCGGAGACAATAGCGCCTGCGTGGCCCATGGTCTTACCCTCAGGAGCGGTGAAGCCTGCAATGTAACCAACGACGGGCTTGGTCACGTTTGCCTTGATGTACTCTGCAGCACGCTCCTCAGCGTCACCACCAATCTCACCAATCATGACGATTGCTTCGGTCTCGGGGTCAGCTTCGAAAGCTTCCAGAGCGTCGATGTGGGTGGTGCCGATGATGGGGTCGCCACCAATACCGATAGCGGTGGTGAAACCAATGTCGGACAGTTCGTACATCAGCTGGTAGGTCAGGGTACCGGACTTGGAGACCAGACCGATCTTGCCCTTGCCGGTGATGTTCGCCGGGATAATACCAACCAGGCACTCCTCGGGGGAGATGATGCCGGGGCAGTTGGGGCCGATGATGCGGGTGATCTGCTTGCCGTTCTCGTCCACGGATGCCTTAGCGGCTGCCCAGAACTCTGCGGAGTCCTGAACCGGAACGCCCTCGGTGATGACGACGACGAGACCGATCTTAGCCTCGATAGCCTCGAGAACTGCTGCCTTGGTGAAGGCCGGGGGAACGAAGACGATGGAGACGTTCGCGCCGGTCTTCTCCATAGCCTCAGCTACGGAACCGAACACGTTCAGCTCGATGTCGGAGCCGTCCTTCGCCTTGTGGGTGACGGTGGTGCCAGCCTTGCGAGCGTTCACGCCGCCCACAATGTTGGTGCCTGCTGCGAGCATGCGTGCGGTGTGCTTGGTACCCTCGCCACCGGTGATGCCCTGAACGATGACCTTGGAGTCCTTGTTCACAAAGATAGACATATTACTTCCTTGAAATCCTTTGCTGGCGATTACGCCTTGTGAGCGAGCTCTGCTGCCTTGTCAGCGCCGGAGTCCATGGTCTCAGCCAGAACAACCAGCGGGTGGTTCGCCTCGGAGAGGATGCGGCGACCCTCAGCAACGTTGTTGCCGTCCAGGCGCACAACCAGGGGCTTGGTTGCTGCGTCGCCCAGAATCTCCAGAGCCTTCACGATGCCGTCTGCCACTGCGTCACATGCGGTGATGCCGCCGAAGACGTTCACGAAAACGCTCTTGACCTGCTCGTCGCCCAGAATGATTTCCAGGCCGGCAGCCATAACCTCAGCGGACGCGCCGCCACCAATATCAAGGAAGTTTGCGGGCTTGACGTTGCCGTGGTTCTCACCAGCGTATGCAACGACGTCCAGGGTGGACATAACCAGACCTGCACCGTTACCAACGATGCCGACCTCGCCGTCCAGCTTCACGTAGTTCAGGTCGAACTGCTTTGCCTTAGCTTCCAGCGGGTTCTCAGCGGACTTGTCCACGAGAGCCTCGTGCTCGGGCTGGCGGAATTCTGCGTTGTCGTCCAGGGAGACCTTACCGTCCAGGGCGAGGATGGTGCCCTCGGGGGTCAGAACGAGGGGGTTAACCTCAACCAGGGTTGCGTCTTCCTTAGTGTAGACTTCGCCCAGCTTGACGAGAACGGGAACAACCTTCTCCTGCAGTTCTGCGGAGAAACCTGCTGCCTTAGCAATTTCCTCAGCCTTAGCCTGGTCCAGGCCGACCAGCGGGTCAACCTCGATCTTTGCCAGTGCCTCGGGGCGCTCAGCAGCGAGCTGCTCAATTTCCATACCGCCTTCTACCGAGCACATTGCCAGGTAGGAGCGGTTTGCGCGGTCCAGCAGGAGGGAGAAGTAGTATTCTTCGGCGATGTCTGCGCCGTCAGCGACCAGCACGCGGTGAACGGTGTGGCCCTTGATGTCCATGCCGAGAATTGCCTTAGCGTGCTCGTAAGCTTCTTCGGGGGACTTTGCGAGCTTAACGCCGCCAGCCTTACCGCGGCCGCCGGTCTTAACCTGAGCCTTAATGACGGTCAGGCCGCCAATTTCCTCAGCTGCTGCCTTTGCTTCTTCAGGGGTGGTCGCAACAATGCCCTTGAGCACGGGTACACCGTGCTTTGCGAAGAGCTCGCGCGCCTGGTATTCGAAAAGGTCCACAGGTGTCCTTCTTCTTCGAAGTGGTGCCGAGTACTGGTGCACTCGGCCTGGTCTCATTAGAGGAGGTTCCCCCGTGTGGTCAGTACGGTGCGATAGGGGTCTCTCGCACCCGGCGCACACGCATCATTGACGCGGGGAATTTCTCTCGTCTCTACTCTATCGGATTCGGCGTGAGCTCGCACTCACAGAGCCCCAAATCTGAGATTTTAGCGACTCAGCTCACAAATATTTTGGGTACATTCCACCCAAAGGCAGTGCACCAGGTAACTAACTCGAGCTAACGCTCCCCCATCCGCCGCGAAATACCGGCGAAAATGCGGCGTTTACCGCCGTGCTCTGCAAAGCCCCGGCCACCTTCTCAGCAGGCGGACAACACGCCCGATACAGCACATAAAAGAGGGGCGGGCACCCTCAGGTACCCGCCCCTCCATCGGCGTTGTTAGGTTCGCACGCCTGACGCGTTAGCTCACCTTCTCCAGCGGCGCGTAACGCAGCAGCAGGCGCTTCTCTTCCGAACCGAAACGGACCTTCGCCACGGTCTTATCGCCGCTACCCTCAACGGCGAGCACGCGGCCCTCACCAAACTTGGTGTGGCGCACGGTATCGCCGACCGCCAGGGTCGGGATTTCCTTGCTCTGATGCACGCGGGAACGGTTCGTCACCTTCGAGGAGGCAACCGCCGCCAGCCCGTAGCTTGCCGAGCCGTTGATATCCGCGGTGGACGGCTCAGAACGGCGTGCGGGGCGGGACTCGTAGGGGTCGTATGAGCCGCGCGAGCTACCGGCGCTGTAACCGCTCGAGCCATAACCACCCGAGTAGCCGCCGGAACCGTAGCCGGAACGGGAACCACCCGAATAGCCGCCACCGTACGAGCTACCGTAGGAGCTGCCGCCATAGGAGCCACCGCCGCGAGCGCCGTATGCCCCCATGCCCGAGGCACCGAAACCCGAGAAGCCCGCGGTGCGCTTCCACTCAATGAGCTCCTCCGGGATCTCCTCCAGGAAGGGCGAGGGCGGGTTGAACTGGCTCTTGCCCCACATCGTGCGGGTCTCCGAGCGGGTCAGGTACAGGCGCTCCATGGCGCGGGTCAGACCCACGTAGGCCAGGCGGCGTTCCTCGCTCATCTCCTTCTCATCGGTCAGGGCGCGCTGGTGCGGGAACAGGCCGTGCTCCATGCCGGTCAGGAACACCACGGGGAACTCCAGGCCCTTGGCGGTGTGCAGGGTCATGAGGGTGACCATGCCCTGGGCCTTCGCCTCGGCGGCCTCGGCGGCAATCTGCGCAGCGGAGGCGCTCTCACCCTCCGCGCTGGCGGGGCGGTTCGGAATCGAGTCGGCGTCGGCGACCAGGGCCACGTGCTCGAGGAACTGCTCCAGGTCGGCGCCGGGGTTCTCGGTCTCGAACTCGACCATGGCGTCAAGCAGCTCGGAGAGGTTTTCCACGCGCGATTCGTCCTGAATGTCCTTGGAGGCGCGCAGAGCCGCCAGGTACCCGGTCTGCTCCAGGACCGCCTCCAGGCAGGTTGCGGCCGGTTCGGTGCGGGCAATCTGCGCCAGGTCATCCATGAGGCGCACGAACTCGGCGTACTTCTTGACCGCGGCGGCACCCAGACCCGGAACATCGGCGGCCTGGCGGGCGGCAGCAAAGAACGAGATGCTGTGAGCGGTCGCGTAATCGGCCACCACGGACTCGGACTTGGCCCCGATACCGCGCTTGGGCTCATTCAGGATGCGGCGCACGTTCACGTCGTCATCGGGGTTGCTCAGGGCACGCAGGTAGGCGAGCGCATCTTTGATTTCCTTACGCTCGTAGAAGCGGGTACCACCGACCACGCGATAGGGCAGGCCGGCACGCATGAGCATGTCCTCGAGGGTTCGGGACTGCGCGTTGGTGCGGTAGAAGATGGCAACGTCACCGGGCTGCACGCCGTGCTCGTCCGCCAGGCGGTCAATTTCACGGGTGATGAAGCGTGCCTCGGCGTGCTCGGATTCGGCCACGTAACCGATGATTTTCGCGCCCGCGCCGGAGGCGGTCCACAGCTTTTTGGGGCGACGATCGGGGTTGCGTTCAATGACCGCGTTCGCCGCGGAGAGAATGTTCTGCGTGGAACGGTAGTTCTGTTCCAGCAGAATCGTGTGGGCGTTCGGGTAGTCCTTCTCGAAGTCCGTAATATTGCGGATATCCGCGCCGCGGAAGGCGTAGATGGACTGGTCGGAGTCACCGACCACGGTCAGCTCGGCGGGGGGCACGGCATCCGGGTAGGGGCCGCGGTCAGCAGGTGCCTTCGTGTGGGCGCCGACCAGTTCACGCACCAGCTGGTACTGGGCGTGGTTGGTGTCCTGGTACTCGTCCACGAGGATGTGGCGGAACTTGCGGCGGTAGTAGTTCGCGATTTCGGGGAACTTCTTGAGCAAGAAGACGGTGCGGCCAATCAGATCGTCAAAGTCGAGGGAGTTGGCGGCGCCCAGACGCTGCGTGTAGACGGTGTAGATCTGCGAGATGGTCTTCTCGTACGGGTTATCGCTCGCCACGCGGGATGCGTACGCTTCGGCACTGACCAGCTCATTCTTCAGCGCAGAGATACGGTTGCCCACGGCCTTGGCGGTGAACTTCTTGGTGTCCAGGTTGAGCTCTTTAATGATGAGGCTCAGCAGGCGCTGCGAGTCGGTCGAATCGTAGATGGTGAAGGTGGACTTCAGACCCAGGGCGGCGGCCTCACGGCGTAGCACGCGCACGCAGAAGCTGTGGAAGGTCGAGATCCACATGTGCTTGGCGCGCGGGCCGACCAGCGCCTCAATACGTTCACGCATTTCGGCGGCAGCCTTGTTGGTGAAGGTGATGGCGAGGATCTGGCCGGGGGTCGCGCGGTGGGTTGCGAGCAGGTAGGCGATGCGGTGGGTGAGCACGCGGGTCTTGCCGGAGCCGGCGCCCGCGACGATGAGCAGGGGCGAGCCGGAGTGCAGCACGGCTTCTTCCTGGCGTTCGTTGAGCCCTGCGGTGAGGGAGGTAGGGTCTACGGCGCCCAGGCTATAGGTGCGTTCGCCGTAGGGGTCGGCGGGGTCGAAGTCCTCGCCGTAGCCGCCGACGCGGTAGGCGGGTGGCATGAAGTCGCCGAGCGGGTCTGCGGCGGTGAAGGCTGCGGGTGCGCCGGGTTCAGGAACGGGCGCACTGGTAGCAGGGGCACCGTAGGCGGGCATGCCGGTGGGCAGGGCGGCGGGTACGTCCTGTGCGGGTGCCTCCATCACCGGGGCATCCATCACTGCGGCTTCCATGGGAGGGGCGTAATAGTCGTCCTCGGCAGGGGGTACGTCGTAGTAGGGGTCGAAGGGCGGCTCGTCCACTGGTGCAGGGTCTACCGGTGCTGCGGGGGTGACGAGTTCGGCGGCGAACAGGCCGTCCTGTTCGGTGAAGGGCTGCTTCTGCTGTTCGGGCTTGTCGCTCATCGTCTACCTCGCTGCCTAGAATACACGTTCGATATTCCATGCTACCGCATTTGCTTCGCGGCTCCCACCCGTTCGGTCATCCGTCGCCCTCTCATTCGAGCAAAGATAAGAAAACCGCCCGCACCTGCTAATGCAAGCGACGGGCGGTTTCTTGTACCGGGGTGAATGCCGGTTCTGTGTGCCCCCGAGACGATTCGAACGTCCGACACCTTCTTTAGGAGAGAAGTGCTCTATCCCCTGAGCTACGAGGGCGTACCTATCCAGTATAAAGCACCCCGCACCGCAGGTCGGCACAGCCCACGACAAGCCGCCCGCATCCACCGGTAATCGCACCGTGCCCACCCCCGGTCCCAGCCAGCGTTCACCGACCCGTGTTCACCGCCTGAGGACACCCGCACCCGGCGGCAGAACCACTCCTACAATGTACGAATGAGCATCTACATTGACCCGCCCGTCTGGCCCGCGCACAGCACCGTCTTCTCGCACCTCATTTCGGATGTGTCCCTGACGGAACTACACGAGTTCGCCGCGGCGGCGGGCATCAGTGAGCGTGCCTTCGACCGCGACCACTACGACGTTCCGGCGCACCTCTACGAGGATCTAGTACGGGCGGGCGCGAAGGAGCTCAGCGGCGCGCAGCTGACTCGCACGCTCATTGCGAGCGGTCTGCGCATTCCCCTGAAGGAGCGCCCCGAGAAGATTCGCCCGCGTCTGCTTCGCGCCTGGGAGGCAGCGTTTACGCTCCGTCTCAAGCGCATGGAGGTTCCTGCCGAGCTGCGGGCTCAACTCACGGCGCAGGTGGCGGAACTGGGCGAGAGCCTGCTGCAGGCGTGGGAGCAGCCGCACCGCGCCTACCACCACAGCGGGCACCTTTCGCAGATGCTCACCGACCTGGACCGCCTCTACGCACATCGCGCGCAGGCAGGTTCTACTCCCCTGGCGTTGATTCTGGCGGCGTGGTTCCACGACGCAGTCTATGAGGGCGCACCGGGTGAGGATGAGCGTCGCAGCGAGCAGCTGGCGAGCGCCTCCCTGGCACCGCTGGTTACCGCGGGCCTACTCACCGGGCACGAGCTGCAGATGGTGAGCCTTCTGGTGCGCGCCACGGCAACCCACGAGCTTCCCGAGCCTGCCGACCTACCGGCGGGCTATGAACCGGCTGATATTGAGCTCTTTCTCGACGCCGATATGGCTATCCTGGCGGCTGATTCGGCACGCTACCGCCGCTACCTGCGCGGGGTGCGTAGCGAGTACTCCCATTGTGACGATGAAGCGTTCCGTACCGGTCGTACGACCTTCCTGCGTTCGATCCTGGGGCGTAAGCGCATCTTCCTCTCCGAGGAGGGTCTGCAGCTCTGGGAGGAGCCCGCGCGGGCTAATCTGCGTGCTGAGCTCAGCGAGTGGGCGCAGGACCCGCAGGGGCTTCTGCAGGTTCTCGCGTCCTAGCCGCATACATCTAAAACACATACCGCCGAGAATGCGCCCATACTAAGGTGCGCTCTCGGCGGTATTTTCATGGAATCTCTCGGGTACGCAAATCTCGGGTACGCAAAAGGCGCCCACCCCGTGCGGGGTAGGCGCCTTTTGAGAAGTATGTTGGGCTAGACCCAGCTCTTATGCACTAAGGCTTAGAGAGCGGTGTAGTAGCCGTCAACGGACATCCAGGAGGTGGGGTGCACCAGGGTACCGTAGCTGGGGTTCAGAGCGGAAATCATCTTGCCGTCGCCCAGGTAGATACCAACGTGGCTGTAGCCGTTCTGGAAGACGATGTCGCCGGGCTGGGGGTTAGCGGTCGGGCGCAGCTCGTTCTTCATTGCGTAGGTGAAAGCGGTCAGCTTGATGCCGTGCTGAGCGAAAACCCAGGAGGTGAAGCCGGAGCAGTCCCATGCACCGAAGGTCTTGCCGCCCCAAACGTAGGAGCCGCCCAGACCGCTCATTGCGGTTGCAACGATTGCGTCGCGGGATGCGTTACCGGTGGAAGCGGAGGAAGCTGCGGGTGCCGGAGCTGCAGCGGGTGCAACGTAAGCCTGCTGTGCCTCAGCCTGAGGAGCGACGTAAGCCTGCTGTGCCTCAGCCTGGGGTGCTACATAGGAGGTCTCAACTGCGGGTGCCGGAGCTGCAGCGGGTGCAACGTAGGTCTGCTGTGCCTGAGCCTGGGGTGCAACGTAGGTGGTTGCGGGGGTGTTGTAGCTGGTGTAGTCGAACTCGTAGTTGGTGTAGTCGTAGGACAGGTCAGCTGCAGCGGGGATCTGTGCGAATGCGTTCGCGGGAACGGTCGAGCCGAGCAGGATTGCGCCTGCTGCGAGGGTTGCGCCTGCGGTACGTACGATCTTGTTAGCCATTGGTAATTCCTCCATTGCCTGACGAGGTGAGCTGTCGGACTCGAGCATGGATTCGCTCGGCCACCGAAGTGACTTAGCCCCGAGGCCTCTCGATTGAGAAGCCGTATCCCAGCTTGGGGATTGGGTCCCCCGCTTCTGCCATATTGGGTAGACGTTCATCGAAGCGTTGGCAGAACTCAGCGGAACCGCTTCGACGGTGCCCTCTTACGATTAGGATTTGGGCACAGAAAAGAGAATACACAGAAAACTCCCAGTTGTCACCTCAATCGAACTTAAATTTTGAGCTTTCACCCCCGGAGGAACGGAGCGAGCTTGAACGACCAGAACCTCGTTTATCTGCGGATGCTTAAGCAACTTAAGGCGTTTGACTAGGCATTTCACAAGGATGCACATTCGCTTTTAATGCACCACCACCCCTTAAGGGCATGGTTCAAAACTCTTAAAAATGAGCCTCGTCTCTTAAGATTTTGCGCCCATTACCCGCTCAGAAACCGGCGTGTCTCTCAGTTTTAACCTCAGATTTAAGCGAAAAACGCGAAAAATGCACTCAAGCGCAGTTGCCAAAAAGTTAAGAGAGGAGTATATGCTCGCTCACGTGAGGGTAGTCTGAACTACTGATATACGTCGCTTAGCCCACCTTTTGTAGCCCGAATACGCCGCATTCCTCCGCTTTTGTCCGTTTCTTCCCTTATATACGGCATTTTGCGCCGATTCTTGAGCTAAATCATCCACTATCTAAGACAGTGCCGGATCCCGGGGAGTCAACGGCACAAAAAACGGTGGTACCGCCTCCTCAAGTAAGAAGGCGGTACCACCATTTAAAGCGTGAAGCGGGATAGTAGACTCTCAAAGCTGGAGCTTAGAGGCTGCCACCGCGCTTGACCACAATTGCGTTTGCCACGTCCATATCCAGGGAGAGGGTGTCCTCTTCACCATCGGCGTGAACAATCACGTCATCGTTCTGGCCAGCAACCACGGACACCGAAGCGCCGTAGACAATACCTGCGTCAGCCAGCAGCTTCAGCAGCTCAACGTCAGTCTGAATGGACTCGGGGAAGCGAGAAATGGTGAAACGATCCTCGGGACCGGAGTCGCGTGCAGCCAGGGACATGGGCACGGTGCGCTCATCATTCTTCTCGCTAGTGTGGCCCAGGTCCTCCAGGCCGGGGATAGCGTTACCGTACGGGGAGAACTTGGGATCCTTGAGCATCCCCAGGATGCGCTTCTCCACCTTGTCACTCATGACGTGCTCCCAGCGGCATGCCTCTTCGTGCACGTACTCAAGTTCCAGACCAATAATGTCGGAGAGCAGGCGCTCAGCCAGGCGGTGCTTACGCATCACCTTAACCGCCTTCCGGCGGCCTTCCTCAGTCAGTTCGAGGTGGCGATCCGGCTCAACGGTGAGCAGGCCATGCTTCTCCATGCGTGCCACGGTCTGGGAAACGGTCGGGCCGGAGTGCTCGAGTCGTTCAGCGATGCGCGCACGCATGGGGACGATGCCTTCTTCCTCCAGTTCGAGGATGGTGCGCAAATACATCTCTGTGGTATCGATGAGGTCTGTCATATATCTCTCCCAGCTATCACCGCAACAGTGCTTAGATAGCACTGCCTAAGTCGTTACTTATTCAATAATCTATTATGTACTTTTTCAGCGGCTTTTGCCACGGCTTAAGTCATTGGCTTAAGTCATTGAGTCGCCCAACAATAACCGTTGGACGACTCAATACAACACCTTATATATACATTTTGTTAGCCCACCCCTTATTAAGAGGAGTGGATAGTAGGCTCTACTCTGCGGACTCAGCCTCGGCAGTTTCCTCTGCAGCAGAAGCGTTCTGCGCGGTTTCACTCTCCGCCGAGTTGTTCTCTACGGGCTCACCGGACTCAGCAGATTTCTCAGCATCAGACTCTGCGTTCTCCTGCGCAGCGTTCTCCTCCAGGTCTTCCGGGCGAACACGGTCAGCCCACGGAACCCAATCCGGAGCGATGAGCGCATCATCACCGGGCAGCAGACCCACCTCGCAAATCGTTGCCACGCGGGAGCGAGGCGCACGCGAGAGGGTAGCAAACCAGAACCAGCCACGGTAACCGGGCAGGGTGCACTCAAAGAGGTGAGTGCTCAGGCGCTCTTCCTCGGCGCGCACGTGGTGAACCAGACCGATAGCGTGTGCCGGGGCGATCTCTCGCACACCCTGCAGCGCTACGTCCTTAGCGGCGGCAAGAATCTCATCCACCTTGGAGGTGCGGCGCAGCTTGTGCGGAACACCCAGGGAGGGGACACCTACCTCTTCATCCAGCGGGGTGAAGGGGTCGGGGGTGGAGTCTTCGTTCTGTTCAGTTTCTTCGGTAGCGGATTCCTCGGAAGCAGATTCTTCAGCAGGCGTCTCAGCCACCTCAGGCTCCTCAGCGTTCACGGAGGGCTGAGTCTCAGCAGGTACAGCGCTACCCTCGTCAGCGCTCTCAGGCGCGGCAGAAGGCACAACGGACTCTGCAGGCGCGTCAGTAGCGGGCGTAGTTTCGGGGAGCAGTTCAATAACCTGTTCAGACATACCCCTATTAAAGCATCTCGCGTGCGCAAACATTGCGGCGCCCGCCCCAAGCTTCACATACGCTGTGAATTTGGGTCTCAAACCGCTGAATCTGGGGCTTCGCCCACGAACAGCTGTGTGTGAGCTGATACCGTTAAATCCATGAGTAATGAACCCGCACAGGATAAGCACAACGCTGCAGAGCAGACCCCTGCACCCCTGCCCTACGCCGGAGCCATCCGCTGGCTCGGTGCAGGCGGCGCGATTCTCGCCCTGCTTTGTCTGCTCACCGGAGTTGCCATGCTCGTGATGAAGTGGGTTGGGGCAACGCCGCCCGCCCTCATGAGCCAGATTCCGCTGGTCCTCCTACCCGTCGCCTTTATTGCACTCATGGCCGCACTCATCCTGTCGGTCATGCGCCGCAACAAGGCATAAAGATTTGAGCCGCAAGCTCACACACATCATTCACTTATCAAGTACAGCCTGCCATTCAGAGAGAAAGATAGAGTATGTCTACTGAAGCAAAACTCCTAGTCGTCGATGACGAGTTCAATATTCTTGAACTGCTCGCCACCTCCCTGCGTTTCGCCGGTTTTGAAGTAGTTACCGCCGGCAACGGCCGCGAAGCCCTCGAAAAGGCACACGCCGAAAACCCCGACCTCATTGTCCTGGACGTCATGATGCCCGGCATGGACGGTTTCGAGGTGACCCGCCGCCTACGCGAAAACGGCACCACCACCCCCGTGCTCTTCCTGACTGCGAAGGACGCCACCGAGGACAAGGTGACCGGTCTGGGTGCCGGCGGCGACGACTACGTCACCAAGCCCTTCTCCCTTGACGAGGTAATCGCCCGCATCCGCGCCATTCTGCGCCGTAGCCGCAGCGTCCAGGAAGAGGATGACGCCGTACTGCGCGTAGACTCCCTGACCCTGAACGTGGACACCCACGAAGTGTTCCTCGGTGACGAAGAGATTGACCTCTCCCCCACCGAGTTCAACCTGTTGCACTACCTGATGCTCAACGCCAACCGCGTGCTGTCCAAGGCGCAGATTCTTGACCACGTGTGGGAGTACGACTTCAACGGTGACTCCTCCATCGTCGAGTCCTACATTTCCTACCTGCGCCGCAAGATTGACAACAACCGCGAGAACCACGAGCCGCTCATCCACACCAAGCGCGGTGTGGGCTACATGATTCGCGGTTCTCGAGGCTAACGTGGCGCTCAAACCCCTCGACCGGATCCCCCAGTCTCTCTCCCTTCGCACCCAGCTGGTGCTCATCACCTCCTTGCTCATCGCCCTCTCCATTGCGGTGACGAGCCTGGTGGCGATTTCCGCTCTGCGCGCCCAGATGGTGCACCAGCTGGATGAAGAGATGAAGAACAGCGCCCCCTCACTCGTGCAGCTGGCGACCGTGCGCCCCTCCGGCAATCAGGAACAATCCCTGAGCACCTACCGCCTGTACCTGCTCGATAAGGACGGCAACGTACTGTACTCGCTCAAGTCCGAGGACAGCGAACAGTTCAGCGAGCCGGCGCTGCAGGGCTGGACCGAAGAGAAGGTTCGCAAGCAAAACGAGGAGGCGGTCACCGTCAACTCGGTGGGTAGTTCCTCCGATTGGCGTGTGCTCGCCGTACCCATTGAAGCCAACGACTCTTCAGGTTTGCCGGAGGCGGCCTCCCTCATCATTGCCATGCCGTTGAAACAAACGAACCAGGTGGTCGCCCTCGTGGGTGTGCTGACCTTCGCGTTTGGTTTGGCGACTCTCGCCTCCGCAATTGCGATGACCTGGGTGATTGTGACCCGCACCTTCGAGCCGCTCGCGCGTGTGGAGCAGACCGCCGCTAAGATTGCTGCCGGCGACCTCTCGCAGCGTATTGAGGACTACAACCCGAGCAACGAGATTGGTAACCTCGCGGTTTCGCTGAACACGATGCTCGCCCAGATTGAGGTGCTCTTCAAAGCCCGCGAGAAGAGCGAAGCGAAAATGCGCCGCTTCGTGGGTGACGCTTCGCATGAGCTGCGCACCCCTCTGGTCAGTATTCGAGGCTACTCGGAGCTGTACCGTCAGGGCGCTCTGCCCACCGACGAGGCCGTTGCTACCGCGATGAGCCGTATCGAATCGGAGTCCAAGCGTATGGGTCAGCTCGTGGAAGACCTGCTGACCCTGGCGCGTATTGATGAGCGCCGCGAATCCAAGCTGGCGCCCTTCGACCTGTTCAACCTGGCAGTGGACGCTAGTAACGACGCCTACGCTACGGCACCCGATCGTGCAGTGTCCCTGGTGGGCCTGAACGAAGAGGTGGCACCGACCTCCGCAACCGTGCTCGGCGACGAATCGCGTCTGCGTCAGGTCGTGGCAAACCTGCTGACCAACGCCATGCGCTACACCCCCGACGGCTCTCCCCTGGAGATTGCGGTGGGCGTGCGCGAAGAGGTTCCCGGCTTCCCGCTGTCCGTGCTGGAGGTGCGCGACCACGGCCCCGGTATTCACGGCGAAGACCGCGAGCGCGTCTTCGAGCGTTTCTACCGCACCGACACTTCACGTTCGCGTGAGACCGGCGGTACGGGTCTGGGTCTGTCCATTGTGGCTGCGATTATTGAGCAGCACGAGGGCAGGATTCATATTGACGAGACCGATGGTGGCGGTGCTACCTTCGTGATTTCTTTGCCGTTCTATCCGCCGCCTGTCTCGGACGATCAGCTGATGAAGTAACACTGACGCATAAACCCCCGGATTGTAGAACTTGAGTGTTCTACGGTTCGGGGGTTTTGCTGTGCCCTGGAGGCGGGACTATATCGCGGCGGGGCGATAACTCGCGGCAGTGCGAGTGAGGAGAGCGCGGGGAGGAGAAGCTGCGCGGCTCAAGAACAGCGGGGGCAACCTCGTGTGCGTCATGGCGGCGTCATTTTCGGGAGGGTTTTCGATTTTTTCGAGGTGCTGGAGTGAATCTGGCGGGTTTATCCACAGATTTATCGAAACATCATTTTTTAGCTTATTTGATGCATTTTGAAAGATATAGTGATAACAAGCTTCCGGTCAGGAACTCAACCCTTCCAGAGATCCAAACCCCAAGCACCACCACGGGGCAACCGCCCCACCCATCTCACATATCTCAAAGGAGAAAACCATGGCACAGTTCAATGTCGATTCCGAAGTCATCGCAGCCAAGAGCGCACAGGCACGATCCTACGTCGCATCCATCACCGCAGACGTCAACGGTATGACCGCATCCCTGCACGATCTGCAGAGCTCCTGGACCGGCTCTGCATCCGCTAACTTCCAGGGCGTACTGGACCAGTGGCACGCAACCCAGCGCCAGGTCGAAGCATCCATCACCCAGATCAACGAGGCACTCACCCGCGCAGGTGTGAACTACGCAGACACCGAGCAGGCTAACGCCTCCATGTTCGTCGGCTAAGGGGTCAGGGCGGCAAGCCCAAAACCCCACCCGCAGCCAGGCAGCAGGCCGGGTGGTTTAAAGGTCCCGGACGCACGGCACACCGCCCGCCAGATTTGCCAGAAGGCGGCGAACATTTATTGAGAAAACCCCGTCGCATCCTCGCAATTGAGGATGCGGCGGGGTTTTATTGCACGGAAATCTTTGGGCTCAAGAGCCCAATCCTTAGGAGCTGAGCGTTAGGAGCTCAGCTTTAGGAGGCGGGGGTCTCCTGACGGAAACGCAAACGCCACAGGCCGCGCTCAGCGTCGTAATGCCAGATACTTGAACGGCTCACGCGGCCGCGCGCGGTGGCAACCGCCGCCATGACCAGCACGCTAGAAGAATCCAGCACCTGCACGCCCTGCTTGAGCGGGGCACCCTGCTGGGTGAAGGCGCGTTCACGGTACTGCAGCACCGAGGAGCGGGACACCGACTTGCCGGTGGCGGTCACCCACACCAGTCGCTCGTGCAGCATGGATTCCAGCTGCGCTGCTTCCATGGCGGAGCCGCGGCTTTCGAGCAGCTGTTCTGCGGCGGAGGCTTCCTCAGGGTTCAGGACAGCGGGGTTCGGAGCAGGCGCGGCGGGAGCGGTGCGCGCGGGAGCAGAAGCGGGCGCTTCCTCCACGGGTGCCTCAACCTGAGCGGACTCTACGGTCTGTGCGGGCGCCGCGGCGGGCTCTACGGCAGGCTCTACCGTCTGCTCTTCTGCGTGTTCTTCCGTCTCACCCAGCAGTTCCGCCGGGTCAACATCGTTCGGGTCCAGACCCGCGAATTCTTCCAGGCCGGTCAAGTCATCCTCTTCTTCCGTCTGCGCGGCATTGGATGCCTGCTGAGCGGTCTCCTGCTGGCGCGCCAGTGCCTTTGCGTCACGCTCGGCGGCACGCTCTGCCGCGAGCGCCAGCTGTTCCTTGCGGGTGCGGACCGCCTCCGGGTCGGGGGCGTTCACCGCGGAGGCGGGGCGCAGCAGACCGGACAGGCGCAGGCTCTCCACGCCGCGCTGGGCGTTCTCAATCTCGGCTGCGGTGAATTCCTGCACGGGCAGGTGGGCGTCCGCGGAAGACTCGGAGGGCGCTGCCCCAGAGAGCGCAACCTCAGAGAGGGCAACGTCAGAGAGTGCAGGTTCTGCAGCCGGAGCATTCACAATCGGCGCTTCAACAGCCACAAGCTCCACAGCCGCAGCCGCAGGTTCAGCAGAGGCACCGAAGCCGGGGCCGTGCGCAGGTTCGCGACCCTCCTGATAGGCGCGCGCGGCACCATTCGCCAGGGAGTCCGCCTTCTCATTGAGCTCGTGACCGGCGTGGCCCTTCACCCAAATAAACTCGTAGTCGCGGCCGGTCAGCGCCTGATCCAGCGCCTCCAGAAGATCGCGGTTGAGCACGGGCTTGCCATCAGACTTCTTCCAGCCCTTCTTCTTCCAGCCGGGCATCCACTTGGTCAGCGAGTTAATGACGTACTGGCTATCGCAGTACACGCGTAGCTTCGCCTCCGGGCGGGATGCGGTCGCCTCGAACAGGTCCAGGACCGCCTTGAGCTCACCCATGTTGTTGGTGCCGTGCGCCCAGCCGCCACTCGCCCAGTGGTCGTCGTCGATATACCATGCCCAGCCCGCCGGTCCGGGGTTGCCCAGCGCCGAGCCGTCCGCTGCGGCAATAATCTCTTGCGTGCTGTTCACGGTACCTTCTTTCTGCGCTGCCGCCCCTCTAGCGTGCAGGCGGCAGTCCGTAATGATGTCTGTGATGACTTTACCGCACCGGCGGCGAGGGTGCGTAGCGCACGGTTACAGCTGTGGACAACCTAATGCAGCCTCGCACGCGCCATTTGCCGTAATGCCGGGCGGGTACACTAAACCTATGAGCTATTCTGCCCCCGAAACACCCAGCGCACAGCACCCGGAGCGCCCTACCGCCCGCCCGAGCGAGCGCGTGCAGATTTTCGCTCTTCCCACCCGCACGATGTACGGCTCCCTGCGTTTTAGCTGGTTGAGCTACCTGGGGCTTGCTGAGCAGCAGCATGCGGCGCAGTTGCCGACCTCCACGGCGGCGGTCAGCTACCTGAGCACTCAGGCGCTTATGCGCGCTATGGCGGCGGCGCGTCTGGATGTGCCGTCCAGTGCCGCTTCTGAGATTGAGGTGGATCGTTCCTGCACCCTGTGCACCAGCGGTAAGAAGCACGGTAAGCCGCGTATTGCGGGCGTAAATTTCAATATGTCGCAGGTGAATCCGCTGGTGGTGGGCGCGTTTAGTCGTAATTCCTCGGCGGTGCTCGGCGTGGATGTTGAGACCCTGGATGCGCGCCTGTTCTCCGGTTTTGCGCGTCTGGCACTCTCCAATGAAGAACGTACGTTCTACGAGCGGGTGGCGCAGGAACGCCCCGCCCCCGTACTGCACCTGCTCTCTGTGGCGCTGTGGACCGCTAAGGAGGCGGTGCTCAAGGCAACCGGCCACGGTCTGAGCGTGGTGCCGTCCCTGGTTCGGGTGCAGCTCACCGATGGCCTGCTGGATGCGCTCGAACTTGCCATGAACGAGGAGGTCCCGGGGGACCTTCTGGGTAGCGACGCTCCCGAGCCGACCGCCCTGCGTGTACTGACTCAGGACAGCTTGACCGCCCAAGCGGCCTTTAGCGCGCCCCATGTCGGTAATCAGGGTGACGATCAGGACGGCGAGGCTATCGAGCGAAGCTTTAGCCTGCAGTGGGTACCCGTGGCACTGCCCGACGCGGAGAACCCCGAGCACGCGCAGAAGATGCTCATCGCCCTGGCAGTGGAGAACCCTACCGAGGGTGAGCCCGCGCAGGTTGAGGCTCAGCTTCTGCCGGTGGCTACTCCCCTGGAGCTCAAGCGCCTGCTCACCGATTAGCCAGGCTCAATCCCTCATAACAACAACGACTGAACGCGCCCGCCACGACGGCGAGCGCGTTCGGTCGCTTCCACCCCGCGCGGGGCGGTTCGAAAAGAGTTTTAGGGGGTATCTTCGCCCAGGGTATCCACGCCCAGTGCGCGACCGAAGCTGCCGAGCTTCGTACCGGTCTCGGTGTGCTCCAGCTCCGGGTCGGACTCAGCCACGATACCCGCGCCAGCGTACAGCACCGCCTCCTCCGGGCTGACCTGGGCGCAACGCAGCACCAGCGCCCACTCGCCGTTACCCTCGGCATCCATGTAGCCGACCAGTCCGCCAAAGTAGCGGCGCTCGAAAGACTCCAGCTGGCGAATCAGATCGAGTGCTTTCTCGGTGGGGGCACCGCAAATCGCGGGGGTCGGGTGGATCGCGCGGGCACCGTCCAGGCAGGTCAGCCCCTCCTTCAGCACGCCGTCGATGGGGGTCGCCAGGTGCCACAGCTGCGGGGTCTGTAGCAGCGAGGGCACCTGCGGTACGTTCAGCTCCTCGGCGATGGGTGCCAGGCGCTTGGCAATATCGTTAATGACGTAGGCGTGCTCGTGGCGGTCCTTCGGCGAGGCGAACAGGCGGTCACGAATCGCCTCGTCCTCGGCGCTACCGGGCTCGGCAATGCGCGGGGCGCTACCGGCAAGCGGGTGGGTCTTGAAGGCGCGGCCCTCGGTGCGGAACACCAGCTCCGGGGAGGCACCCATCAGGTAGCTTCCGTTCATGCCGCGCTCACCGTCGGGCAGGCGCACCGCAAAGTTGAACGCGGAACGCTGCTGGGCGCGCAGGTTGTTGTACAGCGCCTCCAGGTTGAGGGCGCCGGGTGCGTAGTGGGCGGTGAGCACACGCGAAAGCACAATCTTGCTCAGCTCACCCGCCTTCATACGCTCCACGGCGGTCGCCACGGCGGCACGGAACCGGTCGTTCTGCCGACCGGTGACCGATACCGGCTCGGCAAGCGCCACGGTCTGCTCGGGGACCGGCACCTGCTGCTCCTCCAGGCGTTCGGGCACGAAGAGGTAGGCGGACATATCCGGGTCAAAAGGAATCAGGCCCACGACGGCGCTACCGGCACGTTTCGCCTCGTCCAGGGCATTATCGAAGGTGACAGGGGTCATCGCACCGGATGCGCGCAGGACGCGGGTGCCGGTGGCAAAGATAAAGTCGGGAAGGTTCGTCATCGTACTTCTATCAGTGGTGTGTGGGGTCGCGCCGGGCATCTAAACGCCGGACGCGGGGTGCCGTTAGAGGGTCGCACCGCCGTCGGCGACAATCTCCTGCATGGTGATGTGGCGGGCCGCCTCCGAGATGAGGAAGGCGTTGACCGCCGCAATATCCGCCGGGTCGGCAATACGGCGCAGCGGAATGCCCAGACGGAACGTTTGCGGGTTACCGGCAACCGGCAGGGCGGAGCGGTCCTCACCCTCCCAGGCGTCAGTCACCATAGGGGTTCGGGTGGTGCCGGGGCAGACCGAGTTCACGCGAATACCGTGCGCGGCAAGCTGCAGACCGAAGCTGGAACTCACGCGCGCCGCCGAGGCCTTCGATGCACCGTAGGCACCAAACTCCGCGCGGGGCACACGTGCCGCGTTGGAGGCGACCGCCACCAGGGAGCGGCTGTTCGCCGGGTCGCTCTCCTGCTGGTCAATCATGATGCGCGCGAATTCGCGCAGACACAGGAACACGCCGTCGGAGTTGACCGCGTGCAGACGCTTCCATGTGGCGAAACTGGTTTCCAGTAGCGGCTGGCTGTGGGCGATGCCCGCGGCGAGCACCGCACCGGTGATGGGTTCGTCGAGTGCGGCCACGGCGTTGGCGAGGGCGGTGACGGACTCTTCGCTCGTAACGTCTACGGCGCGGTAGCGGAAGATCGCGTCCCCGTAGGTACCGAAGGAGGCAATGGGCTGCTCCGCGAGGTCAGCCGCAAACACCGAATAACCGTTCTTGATGAGCTGGTGGACGGTTGCCTCACCAATACCGCCGTTCGCGCCGGTCACAATGACCCAGCTCATGCGCGCGCCTCCTCAGCAGTCTCAGCCTTCTCAGCAGTCTCAGCCTTCTCAGCACCTTCTGCAGCATGCAGGTCGGCGAGTACATCGGCGGTGTTCAGCACGCGGGCGCAACGACCCGAAGCGTACTCGCACGCTATGCGGTGCTCCTCCTCCGAGAAGTCGGCGAGCGCATCCGCGACCATGAACGGCTGAATATCGCGCATGAACGCCTCCAGGGCGGTGGTCAGGCAGCCAATGTGCGCGTACACGCCGCCGATAATGAGCTGATCGCGACCGGACTCCTTGAGCAGGTCCTCGAAGGGGCTGCGCACGAACGCGGAGTAGCGCCACTTGGTCAGCACGGTGTCGCGGTCGGTGGGTGCCAGTTCGTCGAGGATGCGGGCGGACTCGTCGTTCTGCAGGCCGTCGCCCCAGAAGTCGATGAGCAGACGGCGGTCTTCGGGGTTCTGGCGCGGCGGCTGTGCGGTGTAGTAGACCGGGATTCCGGCGGCGTGGGCGGCGTCAATGAGGCGGCGCAGGTTCCGAATGGCGATGTTAATCTGGGCGTCCGGGTTGTTGTTACCCTCACCCAGGTTGGCCCCTTCGAAAGCCTGGACGAAGTGTACCTGCATGTCGTGTACGAGCAGTACAGCGCGGGAGGGGTCCACGGGCCAGCTCACGCGGTTGCTGTGTTCACGGTCGACGTAGGTGTAGGGCTTGATTTTGGGCAGTGCCATGATTCTCCCGGTTCGTGCCTTTGGTTTTCGGTTGTATGCGCGGCGCAGGCGGTGCGCTGTGGTGGGTGTAGCAGCGAGTGGGTGTCTCCTCCGAGCCCTCTCGCGCTGACCACCCAATCGGTGAGCTTGCGCTTATCTCATAACCATCTTAGGGCATGCTTAGCTACTAGGTATATATGAGCCTTAACAAAAATGCTTCCCCACCCGTACCTCCGTTGACAGCACAACGGGCGGAACGGGCAGGGAAGCACTCAGACAAGCAGAAACGCTATACGAACCGCGAATCCAGACGCGATTCTAGTTCGACTAGTTCACGGGCGCCGCGACGGCAAGAACCTCATTCAGGCCCTCAGTGATCGAGGGGTGAGTGTAAATCTCATCGCGTAGCTGCGAAGCAGTAATGCCGTGGCGCATCGCCAGAGCCACCAGGTTAATAACCTCCATGGACTCGATTACCAGCAGCTGGGCACCCAGAATCTGGTCGGTCTGCGCGTCAATCACGAACTTCATGATGCCGCGCGGGTTCTCCTGGGTCTTCGCACGCGGCATCGCGGCAACTGCGGCAACCGGCTTCGAAGCGACCTTCACCTTGTGGCCAGCCTCGATTGCTTCACGCTCGGTCAGGCCCACGGAAGACAGCGGCGGGTTCATGTAAATGGTCGAAGCCACTGCCTTGCGGTCCTTAGTGGAGCGGGAACCGTCACCGACCAGCTGGGAGAGCACCACGCGGTAGTCATCCATGGAGATGTAGGTGAACTGCGGGCCGCCGTTCACGTCACCGAGCGCGAAAATGTTCGGCACGGTGCTACGCAGGTGCTCATCCACGACAATTGCGCCGCGGTCGTTGGTTTCGATGCTGGTGTTCTCCAGGCCCAGACCCTCGGTTGCGGGCTTGCGGCCGGTTGCAACCATCACGTAGTCCACCTCCAGCTGCTGGGTAGCGCCCTCGGAGTCGAGGTAGGTCACGGTCACCGAGTCAGCGCCGTCCTTGAAGGACTGCACACGCACGCCGGTGTGAGCGGTAATGTCCTGGTCTGCGATAATCTCGCGGGCAACCTGGGCGACATCCTCGTCGTAGCGGCCGAAGAGGGCGGGTGCGCCGTCCAGAATGGTCACCTCGGTACCGTAGGAGGAGAAAATACCGGCGAACTCAACACCGATGGGGCCGCCACCGATAATGCCCAGGCGCTTGGGGCGCGGGGTGAGCTTCTGCAGCTCGGTGGAGGTGAGCACACGCTCAGATTCGCGGATACCCTCAATCGGCGGGATGACCGACACGGCGCCGGTGTTGACGATGAAGTAGTCGGCGGTAACGCGCAGGGTGTCCTCGCCCGCGGTAACCTCAACCTCGGTGTCGGAGATGAAACGTGCGTGACCATCAATGAGCTTAGCGGTCTCGTTGGACAGCAGGATTTCGCGGTTCTTGGCGCGCATCATGCCGGTCAGCTTGTCACGGAAAACCACGGCGGATTCGTAGGCGGCGTTTGCCTCTTCAAGGGTGCGCTCGCCGCTGGCGCGGAACTCATCGGCACGGTGAACCAGCGCCTTGGTGGGTACACAACCGATGTTGATGCAGGTGCCGCCGTACATGCCGGTGGACTGTTCGATGAGGGCAACGTTCTTACCGGTCTTGGCGTATGCGCCAGCGAGGGTCTTGCCGCCCTTGCCGAAGCCGATGACGACCATGTCAAAGTGCAGCTGAGCGGGGGTGGTCATAATATTCTCCTGTGAAATTTAGATGATGATGTCTTCACAGAGTTCAACGGGAAGAAATGAGTATTATTCCCGTGCGCCACATTTTTTCTTCCAAACCGACTCTTTCAAGGCGACTCTTTCAAGGCAGCGAACACGCGGGCGTAGACTGAAACTACCCGGCTCCCTGCGAGGAGCCAGCATCTTCAGGAGGATTCCATGAAAACCCACGACATTCTGCGTGACGCCGCCAGCCGCCCCGGCATCGAAGCCGCCGTAGCCGTCAAGGGGCTATCAGCTGAGGCGCTCAACGCCCACCCGGGCGGGCACCCGAACTCTATTGCGTGGCTACTCTGGCACGCCGGACGGCAGATGGACATGCAGCTTTCCGCCCTGAACGGTCAGCCGCAGGTCTGGGAGGCTCAGGGCTTCAGGGAACGTTTCAACCTGGGCGAGCTTGGCGACACCATAGGTTACGGCCACACCCCCGAGCAGGCACGCTCCATCGTGGTTGCAGATTCTGCCCTGCTGGTGGAGTACCTTGTGGCAACCGGCGAGGCGCTCGCGGCCTACGCGCAGACGCTGAGCGAGGCTGATTTGAGCGAGGTTATTGACCGTTCGTGGACTCCGGCGGTGACTCGCGGTGTGCGCCTGGTCAGCCTGATTGACGACGCAGCCCAGCACGTAGGCCAGGCGGCGTACGCGGCGGGTATTCTCGCGGCACAGGATTTCGCGGCGCAGGGATAGAATTTCACGCCCGCTAGAGGGGAACGAAAAAGCGGTGGCGCCTCGGACACAACCAGCCCGAGACGCCACCGCCCGGTTGCGGGCAACCCCGATAACACCGCGAGCAGATAATATTTCGGCGAGAAGATAACGGACTGTTATCTGCTCGCGCATCTTGTGTCTTGTTTCGCCTCGGTTACAGCGTTCTTACCCGTGATAGAATCCACAGTATTATGAGACGCACCACAGACCCTTCGCCTGAGCACCCTGAATCACCTGCGTCGCGCATTCCAACAAACACACCAGACGCGACCGCAAAACCCACATCAGCAACGCCGCTGAACGCACGCGGGCAGCTCACGCTCCTGACCGCGCAGGTTTCTGATGCTCTTGCGTCCAGTATCCAAGCTATCGCCATGCCCCTGCTGACCTACGGCGCCACCGGCGACCTCGCCCACTCCGCTATCGTCATGGTCGTCGAGGCAGTCCCCGTCATCCTCTTCGCACCATTCGCAGGCGCTATCGCCGACAAATTCAACCGCAAAACCCTCACCGTCAGCTTCAGGCTCGCCAGCGCCGCCCTACTCATCGCATCCCCAGCCCTCTACGCCGCCGCAGGACTACCCGCCTTCCTCACCATCGCATTCCTCGTCTCAACCTTCGGCACCTTCTCATCCCCCGCAGCCTCCGCCGCCATGCCCTCCCTGCTCGGCGACGACTACCAAAAATACATGGCACGCCGCGGCAGCCTCATCTTCCTCGCCCAAACCCTCGGCCCCACCATCGCAGCCGCCGTCGCATCCTTCACCACCCCAGCCCTCGCCGTCGGATTCGCAGGCACCCTCAACCTGCTCGCTGCCCTCACCGTCGCCACCATACGCAACTACGACCTCACCCACGCCGAACGCACCGCCACCGTGCAGGAACACCACACCGGCAGACTCCTGCGCGAAGGCGCCGCCTACACCGCACACAACCCCATCGTGCGCGGTATGCTCACCTTCTGGTTCCTCTCCATCGCCGCCGTACCCATCACCACCCTGCCCATGCTCGAATACCTCACCCGCGGCCTCGGGCACGACTACACCGCCTTCGGAATCGCAACTTCCGTCTACGCCGCCGGATGCGTGATCAGCTCCTGGCTTTCAGCCAAACTCGGCGTCGGTACAGGCGCCGGGCGGGTGCGTATGACCAAACGCGGGTGGATGTGCATCTCCGGACTCGGCTACGGCGCCGTTTGTCTGAGTATGGGACTACACCCGGCGCTGTGGGCGGTACTCGTGCTCTGGTTCATCTGGGGCATGTTCTACGGACCCGAAGAAGTGCTCGGGCAAGTCCTCTTCGCAGACGCTATCGACGAACACATGCGCGGGCGCGTCTACAGCTTCATGGGTGTGGTTTTCTCCCTAGCGGGTATGGTCGGGTACCTCATCACCGGATGGGCGGTACCAGCGTTCGGCGCGATCAACACCATTGTTACCGGAGGGGCACTCTTCATCATCGCCACCGTATTCACGTTCATTCTCGGCCCGACTGCGCGAGCGATACGGGCGCAGGAATCGCGGAATGAGGCAAAGAGCCGTGCGGGTGCATGACTGTGCTCTGTATATCGCCTCGGGGCATCATCGCCTCACCTCCGCCACGTTGCGGGCAACCCTGATAACACCGCGAGCAGGTGATTTTTGGCCGAGCATGCAGGAAAAATACTACCTGCTCGGCCAAAAATCACCTGCTCGCGCCCTAGTGTTATGTATCTGCTCGCGGACTTGGGATAGGAATGAGCGCTTGACCCGAGAAACCTACCCGCGCTTCAGCAACGTCATAACCTCATAGTGGTCCGTATGCGGGAACATGTCCAGCACACGGCCCTGCACCGGCGCATACGAGGGCATACGCTCCAGATCCTTCGCCAAAGTCACCGCGTTACAGCTCGAATACACCACAAGGTCAATACCCGAACCCTCAATCCACGCACACAAGCTCTCACCAATACCGCGGCGCGGCGGATTCACCACCAGCATCTGCGGCACCGCGCCCGAAGACACCGCGAACTCCGGCGCATCCTGAGCCGAAAAGTCCACGCCCTCCAGACCGTACTCAGCGACCGTGCGCTGTGCCGAAGCAACCGCCTCCGCACTAATCTCAATGCCCGTCACCGAGCCGCCATCCATCACCGAAGAGGCATGCAGGGCAAAACCGCCCACACCGCAGTACAGATCCCACAGCGAGCGCGGAGCCACCTCACGCACCCACTCACGGCCCTGCGCATACATCGCCTCAGCGACCTTCGTGTTCGTCTGGAAGAAGCTCTGCGGACGCAAATGCAGGGTCAGGTCATTCACCTGCATCGGCAGGGTCTGACGCTCCGAGAGAATAATCTCCTCATCACCCTCAACGCGCGCCACCGGCTCACGCAGCAGGTTCACCGACAGCACTGCCAGGTTCGGCAGCCGCTCCTGTAGCCAGCCCATCTGGCGGCGAATCGGCACCAGAAGCTTCTTCGAACGCAGCACGAAACGCACCATCAGCTCACCCGCCGCCGAAGCAGTCACCAGAATATTCTTCAGCTCACCGCGACGGTTCGGAATGTCATAAGGGGTCAGGTCTGCACGCTGAATCAGCTCACGCAGCACCGGTATAGCCGCCTGAATCGGCTCCATATAGAGCGGGCATTCGCCAAGATCAGTGGAGGCACCCGTGCGGTAATCCACGATGCCGAGGGTCGGGTTCTTCGCCGAACCGCCCACCACGAGCTTCGCCTTGTTGCGGAAGCCCGCCTCCGCACTGGTCACCGGGTCCAGCCACTGTAGCTGCGGGTAGTTAGCGAGCAGGGCGCGGGCATGCTCCTGCTTCGCCTGCACCTGCGCGGTGTAGGCGGTCTCAATGCTGGGGCAGGAGGAGCAGAGGTCATCACGAAAATAGGCGCATTCCATAAGGAGCCATTCTACCGCCTCCACCGCCGGGACAGGACGCACGGGCACACAAAAGCGGGGGCGGCCACCCTTCATGGGTAGCCGCCCCCGCCTCATACGGATGCGGTGTGATTATGCCGGGTTAGTTTCCAGCGGCATCTCACCACCGAAGGTCACTTCGTGCCCTTCGGATTCCATAACTTTTTGCCCCATCAGGGACAAAAAGTTATTACATCATTCCGCCCATTGCGTCCGCACCGGGAGCAGCCGCGCCAGCGGGCTCCGGCTTGTTCGCAACAACAGCCTCAGTGGTCAGGAACAGACCAGCAATAGACGCAGCGTTCTGCAGAGCCGAACGGGTCACCTTCACCGGGTCAGCAATACCAGCAGCCATCAGGTCCTCGTACTCGCCGGTCGCAGCGTTCAGGCCGGTACCAGCAGGCAGGGAACGAACGCGGTCAACCACAACGCCCGGCTCCAGGCCAGCGTTAGCAGCGATCTGCTTCAGCGGTGCGTCAATAGCCACGCGCACAATGTTCGCGCCGGTCGCCTCGTCGCCGGTCAGCTCCAGCTTGTCGAAGACCTTCACGCCAGCCTGAATCAGAGCAACGCCACCACCGGGGACGATACCCTCCTCAACGGCAGCCTTAGCGTTACGCACAGCATCCTCAATGCGGTGCTTACGTTCCTTCAGCTCAACCTCGGTTGCGGCACCAGCCTTCAGCACAGCAACACCACCGGCGAGCTTAGCCAGGCGCTCCTGCAGCTTCTCACGGTCGTAGTCGGAGTCAGAGTTAGCGATCTCTGCGCGAATCTGAGCAACGCGACCCTCGATAGCCGCTGCGTCGCCTGCACCCTCAATGATGGTGGTCTCGTCCTTGGTCACAACGACCTTGCGAGCGGAACCGAGCATGTCCAGGGTTGCTGCGTCCAGGGACAGGCCAACCTCTTCGGTAATGACCTGGCCACCGGTCAGGATAGCGATATCAGCCATCTGAGCCTTACGGCGGTCACCGAAGCCCGGAGCCTTCACAGCAACGGACTTGATGGAGCCGCGCATCTTGTTCAGCACCAGCAGAGCCAGAGCCTCACCCTCAACGTCCTCAGCAACGATCAGCAGCGGCTTGCCGGACTGCATGACCTTCTCCAGGACGGGGACGAGGTCCTTCACGTTCGAAATCTTCTGGTTCACAACCAGGATGTAGGGGTCCTCCAGGACTGCTTCCTGACGCTCCGGGTCGGTCACAAAGTAACCGGACAGGAATCCCTTGTCGAAGCGCATACCCTCGGTCAGCTCCAGGTGCAGGCCGAAAGTGTTGGAGTCCTCAACGGTGATGACGCCTTCCTTGCCGACCTTCTCCATTGCCTCAGCAATGAGCTTGCCGATCTCAGCGTCGCCAGCGGAAATAGAAGCGGTTGCAGCGATCTCTTCCTCGGTCTCAACTTCCTTCGCGGAGGAGAGCAGAGCCTCGGTCACAGCCTCAACAGCCTTCTCAATGCCGCGCTTGAGGCTCAGCGGGTCAGCGCCAGCAGCCACGTTGCGCAGGCCCTCGCGAACCAGTGCCTGAGCCAGAACGGTAGCGGTGGTGGTACCGTCACCTGCGATGTCGTCAGTCTTCTTAGCAACTTCCTTGACGAGCTCCGCACCAATCTTCTCGTACGGATCCTCCAGCTCGATTTCCTTCGCGATCGAGACACCGTCGTTGGTGATGGTGGGGGCGCCCCACGCCTTCTCCAGCACAACGTTGCGGCCGCGGGGGCCGAGGGTCACCTTCACTGCATCGGCGAGGGTGTTCAAACCGCGCTCAAGGCCGCGGCGTGCCTCTTCGTCAAAAGCAATGAGCTTTGCCATAAGTGTCCTCCTGGACGATCGGATTTTTTCCTTCACCCCTGCGGGTGCGGTACATCTAAAATCGGGTGGCTGCCCCTCCACAACGCCCCCGTTACGGAGGTGCGGGCAGAGCAGGGCATAAAGCACCCGAACGCTACATCAATTGTGGCACCCGCACCGGCATGGAGCAAACGTTTAAGCCCAAGGTTGAAGGGTTAATCGCCCAGTGCTTAATCTGCGCTCATCAACCCCGTCAAAAGGGGCGTTATCGGTGTGCCCGCCGGGAGTGCGGGAGGGGTGTTAAAAGCATCAACCCCACCCGGCGCATCAGTGGAATTGCGCGGATGGGGTTGAGCAGAAGTCGTTATGGATGAAACAGCTGGCACGGGCTTAGAGTCGCGGGCTTAGAATCACCCGAGCAACCGCCTAAACCTATTCCGCGGCAGTAGCGGAGGCGGTGTAATCCGACGACAGAATCACGATGACCTCGTGGTTGCCCATCTCAACGTTGGCGGTCGCCTGGCGCACCTGAGTAATGCCCAGCTTCGAGGCGATGCTCTGCGCCTGCGACTGGTAGCCCTCAGCGTAGTAGACCACGCTGGTTGCAGGAGCCACACCGGTGTAATTCGCGGTCTCGTTAATGGTGTAGCCGGTCAGCAGAGCCGCCGCGCTGGAGGCGCTACCCGCCGGAGCCGCCGCATTGTAGACCGCCACAGAGATGGACTCAGCCAGACCGGTCTTCGTGGCGCTTGCCGACGCAGAAGCCTTAGCCGGCGCAGAGGACGCCGACGCACTTGCGGGGGCGGAGCTGCTCTTCGCGGTGGACGCCGAGTACTGCGGGGAGGCGGTGCGCGGCGCGTACACGTACATTGCGCCGCCGATGAGCAGACCAACTACGCCTGCAGCTACCAGGGGGATAGCGCCCTTGGGGCTCTTTGCCGGGTCAGCATTGACCGCGCGGTAGGTTCCGCGGCGGGCGGTATTTTCGTCTACCTCATCAAATTCGTCGCGGGGGTAGCTCATTTATCCTCATTTCACGGGTCTCTGTTTACCGGCTGGTACCGTGCCTCCCTGCCTGGCACGCGGGCGCGGCTGCAGAAGGTGCGGTCTTGGTGTTCTAGTACCTAGAGTACCGGCTCAATTAGCGAGAACCAATGTGAACGCCCCGCAACCGGCTGTGAAAGAGACGGACACCGCACAGTGTTCAATCTCTGGTTGAACCTAAGGTGTGCGGGGTTGGATGCAGGAGTTGGAAGGCTCGCACGGCTCCCGCAATTCGAGCCCCTAGTCAGCGTCTCGGCGGGCGCGCAGAACGTCGATCATCTGCGGCGCTGCGGCGCGTACCCGCTCATCATCGAGCATCACATTCAGGCGCTGATAGTAGGCAATCGGGGTGAAACCGGCGGCGATAATCGCCTTCTCCTTGGAACCCTGGTGCTTGAAGCGGCGGCGCTCCACCTCAAGGATGCGGCGCTCCACCGGGGTCAGCCCGCCGGGTTGGCTCTGGGCTTCCGGCTGGTTTTCTATTTCCGCCTGGCTCTGCGCTTCTAATTGGCTCTGCGCTTCTAATTGGCTCTGTGCGGTTTCAGCGCGTTCCTGTTCTGACACGTTCCCTCCTGTCTGTAGCTCGCCCGCTGCGGCTGGCGTCTCCTAGCGTGTGTATTCGTCATCCCCTAGTCTAGAAGAGAAACCCAGCCTAGAAGAGAACCCTAGCCTAGAGGAGAGCCTCAGTCTAGAAGAGAACCTCAGTCTAGAGGAGAAGTATTCATCCCGCACCCGGCCCCGTCACCGTCCGGGTCGCATCAGCCCCAGGAGATTCATGAACCAGCCCCTCAGCAACATTATGAGCGAGGATTGGGCGGCAGCACTCGCCCCGGTCGAAGAGCAGATTCACGCCATGGGCGCTTTCCTGCGTGAGGAGCACGCGGCGGGGTATCGTACTTTCCCGCCTGCCGCTGATATTTTCAATGCGTTCCGCCGCCCGATGAGCCAGGTGAAGGTCCTCATTATTGGCCAGGACCCCTACCCTACTCCGGGCAATGCGATGGGTTTGTCGTTCTCGGTGCACCGCGGTATGCCGTTGCCTCGTTCGCTGAACAATATTTACAAGGAACTTGAGGACGACCTGGGTATTGCCCCGGCTGATCACGGCGACCTGTCCTGTTGGGCTGATGAGGGTGTCATGCTGCTCAACAGGGTTTTGACGGTGCGTGAGTCTGATGCGGGTTCGCACCGCGGCAAGGGTTGGGAGGAGATTACCGAGTGTGCTATTCGCGCTCTAGTGGCGCGTAACCAGCCGCTGGTGGGTCTGCTGTGGGGTGCGGATGCGCGCAAGTGCGCACCCATGTTGCAGCCGTACCCGAGCGTGGAGTCGGCGCATCCTTCGCCGCTGTCTGCTCGTCGTGGTTTCTTTGGTTCGCGCCCGTTTTCGACCGTGAATTCTTTGCTGGTGCAGCAGGGTGCGGAGCCGGTGGATTGGACGGTCCGCTAGGCGCAGCGTAAGAACCGGTGTAAAAGCTGGCGCAATGGGTGTAGCGAAGGGGCGGTAGCTTGTGAGTTGAACTCGCAAGCTGCCGCCCCTTCCCGCATCCAATATATGCAATATTGGCTATATACCCTTGAAAATAGGGTTAGGAATCTGCCGGTTCCACATTCCGCGGAGTCGTAAAATGCTGTAGCGCGTACTGCATCGTGTAATTACCCAACGCAACACCCGAAGCCATCGCCACCACAATCGAAACCGCCGTAATCATATTCTGCATACCCAGAATCACATCCGTCTCAACCGTCAACAAATACATGCCGCGGAAGAACGACAGACCCGGCAGCAAGAACGTAATCGCAGGAATTGAGAAAATCGCCTGAGGCACATGCAGACGGTACGCAAAATACGTGCTCAACGCACCAATCACAACCGCCGCACACGCCGTCGGACCGCGACCAGTACTTGGGCCAGCCAGTAGCTCATAACTGTAATACGCCGCCAGACCGCAGCCCGTAATGACCATCAGCCACCCGACCTTCACCAGCTTCGTCTGCAAGGTAATCGCAAAGGTCGCAATCGCCACCAGGAAGAAGAACGACGCCACCAGCGGGGTCGTCGGCTCAAAACGCAACTGCTCAATATCCAGGGTCGGGCCGTTGAAAATATTGATCGCACTCACCGCGGTCGCAATGCCAACCACCAGGCCCAAGAAGCTCATGCCCGTAGACACGAAACGACCCGCAGCCGTCACCGGGAAGCCATTAATCGCGTCCTGCACGGCACCCACCAGGCGCGGCGTTGGCAAGAACATAATCATGCCCGCAGCCACCACCAGAGGCGCCGAAATCGCCTCCCCTTGACGCTGCAGCACCGAAAGAATGGACCCTTCACCACCCAGCCAAATCGCCAAGAAGGTCATCAGACCCGCACTAGCAGCCATACGGAAGAACGCCGGAATGCCAATCGAACTCAACCACTGAATCAGCAGGTACACCGGAATAAAGATAATCGCCGCGCTCAACGCCGTCGCAAAGCTCGCACCCAGCGCCGCCGTCAGGGTTCCGGCACACGCCAGGTTCGCCAACCACACCACCAGAGGCGGGAACGGCTTGGGTCGGTGCGTAATCTGGTTCAGCTTCAAATCAGCCATTTCCAGGGTCATACCGCCGCGAGTGATCTTGTAGATCAGGCCGTACACTTCAGAAAGCGCCTCGTAGTTCTCCGTAGAGGAACGCACCACACGCACCAGGGTATGGGTGAAGCGCTCCTCAGCATTCGCATTGCGCTTGGCGATGCGGGACTCCATGTAAATATCGGGGTCCGACGTGTAGTTGATGGTCACCGACTGGTTCGTAATATCGACTTCCACCGAGTCCAGCCCGTACGCCGAAGAGACCGCAATAATCGCCGAGTCCACGTCCATTGCATCCGCACCGTAGTGGAACATCGCCTCCGCCAGGCGCAGGGTGAAGTTCAGAGTATCGCGGGCGTACTCCTTCTCACGGCGGAACGCCTCACGGCGCTCATGCTCCTCAGAGCGAATCGTCGGCACGAACTGGCGCTGCGCGATGCGCTGGGCACCGCGCGGGGCAGCGGGTGCCGCCTCCTCAGTGCGCACGAAGGAGCGGAAGCGACGCGAACCCCAGCGACCACCGCTACCGCGCCCAAACAGGCCGCGAGAGCCGCCCTCAACCAGCGGTACGGAGGTGGTGGGCATCGAGACAGGCCCGGTCTTCGGCATTGCGGTAGGATCCGCGCCGAAGCGGCGGGCTGCGTGAGAGTTGGGCACCTGCGGAATCATGCCGGTCATGGGCACCGGCTGGGAGGGGCGAGTCAGCGCTGCCTCAGTTACCAAGTTGCTGGATGTGACGGGGTTAGAGTCCTCACGGTACGCATCCAGGTCGTCATCAGGCACGAGGGAGGGGTCAATGACGGTGCGCGCGCCGTGGCCGTTAGGGGTCAGTTCGGGGTCGCATGTGGGCTCAACCGGCTCCTGCGCGGTGATGCCCATATCCGCTGCGGCCTCCTGCAGTACATCGCTGACAGCTTCTGCAGCGACGGTGCTCTCCTGGCTTGTCGCGGAGGTAGCATGCTGAGCCAGCACGCGGCGCAATTTCTCGTCGGTGACCTGGTCTAGTGAAACCAGGGGAAAACCGCGTTTACCGGCGATGTAGCCCGCGGTGGTGTTCTGCTCGCTTCCTTCCATTGCGGCAGTGTTCGCTTCGTCTGCATGCGAAGCTTCCCGCGATGTGGGGGTCGCGGGGGTGTTCCTCGATTCTGCCAATGTCCCTCCCAGATAGACAGTGCCTTTTTAGTCTAACAAGGGCACGATTCTGCGGTAGCACTGGAGAGCAGAAATATCACTTTTCTGCCCGGTGATTTTGTGAGCAAAAAGCGCTCTGCGGCACTTACGGCAGAAGGCTTCATTGATATGAAGAGAAATCCAGGTCATTACTGCACAGAAGATATTTTGGGAGATATTTCTAGAGCTATTTTCGAGGAAAAATAAAGGTTATATATACATTAAGATTTGCAGAGAAATATCCCCTATCTCCCCCCACTCACGCCTCAATAAAAAATGAATTATTCATAACAAAAAATATCCCGCCACCGAAGTGACGGGATATTCACGCTTTAAGGCTGTAGCCTTCACAGCATCCGAAGCGCACCGCTCAGGGTCACTTCAGAGGCGAAAGTCAATTACTCAGCGTCGTGGTCGGTCTCGAGGATCTTAACCAGCGAGTCAAGAGCCTCTTCAGCACCTTCGCCCTCAGCGCGCAGGACAACAACGTCGCCGTGCTTTGCACCCAGGGACATCAGGGACAGAATCGATGCAGCGTCCATAGCCTCATCTGCGGGCTCACCCTTAGCAGCGATGGTCACCTCAACGGGGAGGTCGCCAGCTGCCTCAGCGAAGATAGCTGCCGGACGTGCGTGCAGGCCAACACGGCTTGCAATAGTGGCTTCGCGCTCTGCCATTATGTTTCTCCTTTGATCAAGGAACCAAAAATATATCAGTCCCTATTCTAAATGAACGGGGCGCTTCAGGACCCGCCCTTACTCTATAAATTGTACCGTTCAGCCGTACGCTAACAAGTACAAAAATGCCGGATGCAGAAATAAAACTCCGCACCCGGCATTTTTATGGACCCGGGCACCGCCTAACACACCCCACCAAGGGGCGGCAGGCAGAACCCGGAATCGTTTTAAGGCTTAGAGGCCCAGCTCATCCAGAATCGGCAGAGCCTTGCGTGCGCTCTCCTTCGCCTCAGCAGAAGAAATCTGCTGCAGAGCGATAGCCGCAATCTGCTGTGCCTTCTCCTTGGTCACAGACTTCAGAACCGCAGCCACAGCGGGGATAGCGCCAGCGTTCATGGACAGGGTGTCAACACCCAGACCAATCAGAACAACAGCCAGAGCCGGGTCAGCCGCAGCCTCACCACAGACGCTCACGTACTTCTTCTTACCCGCGGTGACCGATGCACGCTGAGCACCCTCAACAGTCATCTTGATCATCTTCAGCACTGCAGGCTGCCAGGGGTTGTTCAGGTGCGCCAGGTCACCCAGCAGACGGTCAGCTGCCATGGTGTACTGGGTCAGGTCGTTGGTGCCGATGGACACGAAGTCGACCTCGCCCAGGATAGCCTCAGCGTTCATCACAGCTGCGGGGGTTTCAACCATCACACCGTGAACGGGCAGGCCGATCTCCTTGAGCATGTTCGCGAAGTTGCGTGCCTCGGAGGTGGTCGAAATCATCGGAGCCATAACCCAGATGTCCGCGTCGGAGTTCTCCGAAGCAGCCTTAATAGCCTCCAGCTGGCGGGTCAGAACGCCCGGAACGGTCCAGTCAGTACGGAAACCGCGAACACCCAGTGCGGGGTTCTCCTCGGGGTTCACGTTCAGGAACGGCAGGGGCTTGTCAGCACCAGCGTCCAGAGTACGAACCACAATGTGCTTGCCGGGGAATGCGTCAAACACGGACTTGTAGGTCTTAGCCTGAGTCTCGATAGAAGGCTCAGAGTCGTGGCCCAGGAAGCCGAACTCGGTGCGCAACAGGCCAACACCCTCAGCCTTCAGGCTTGCAGCCTTCTCAGCGGACTTGCCGTCACCAACGTTTGCGTACAGCTCAACGCGGGTGCCGTCAGCCAGCACACCCTGACCGTCAAAGTCAGCGACAGGCTTACGGTTTGCGTACTTGATTGCTGCCTCACGGTCAGCGTCGGTGGGCTCGGTGTCAACGATGCCTTCGTTGGAGTCCACGTAGACGACGGTGCCGTCAGCAATCTCGGTCACGCCCTTAGCCGCCACAATAGCGGGCAGACCCAGACCGCGAGCCAGAATAGCGGTGTGTGCCTGGGGGCCACCGTCAGAGGTAATCAGAGCGATAACCTTCTCGGGGTCCAAGGTCGCGGTGTCAGCCGGTGCCAGGTCAATAGCGGCCAGGATGAACGGCTCATCAGAAACGGGGATGCCGGGAGCCTGCTGGTCGGTCAGCTCAGCAACAATGCGGGCACGCACGTCGTGGATGTCGGTGACGCGCTCAGCCATGTAGCCACCCAGGGCAGCCATCTGGTCTGCGAAGGAGGTTGCAGCCTCCCAGATAGCGCGCTCGGGAGCCATCTCCTGAGTCTCAACCAGCTTAATAGCGCTCTTGATGAGTGCACGGTCGGTAGCCATCTGAGAGGTAGACTTCAGAACAGCCTTGCCGTCACGGCTAGCGTGCTCTGCACGAGCGAGCAGGTCTTCCTTCACGCGGACCGAAGCGTCCTTGATGCGCTGCGCTGCAGCCTCAGCGGTCTCACCGCTCAGACGCAGACCGTCCTTGGGTTCCTCGATGGGCTTAGGCATCTGAAGAACGGGGCCAATAACGCGGCCGGCGTATACGCCGACGCCCTTGTAGGTAGTCATAAATTCATGTCCTATCTGTGGTTTGTCTACAGTGTAACGTGTTTTTTCACGCTCACGCCTGCAAACAGACGATCAAATGAAGGTGAGGTTATACGGCCTTTACGCGGATGCCTTAGAGCGGGCACCCAGAGACTTCAGCACCACGTACAGCAGCGCAGAAACAACGGTACCGGCAACAACAGCCGCCAGGAACATCAACGGGTTCTGCGCCAGACCAATAATCCAAATACCACCGTGCGGAGCCGGGGAAGCCACGTGCGCACCCATCGAGATTGCACCGGCAATAGCGCCACCAACAATGGTCGAAGGAATCACGCGAGCCGGGTCAGCCGAAGCGAAGGGAATAGCACCCTCAGAGATGAAGGATGCACCCAGCAGCCACGCAGCCTTACCGTTCTCACGCTCGTTCTCGTTGAACAGCTTGGGACGCAGGGTGGTTGCCAGAGCCATAGCCAGCGGCGGAACCATACCGGAAATAATGACGGCAGCCATGATTTCCTGGTTCACGGTCGCACCCGAGGACAGGCCAGCGGTTGCGAAGAGGTAAGCAGCCTTGTTGATGGGGCCACCCAGGTCAGAAGCCATCATGGCACCCAGGATCAGACCCAGCAGCAGAGCGGAACCGCCAGACATGGAGGTCAGCCAATCCTGCAGGGTGGTCATAACCCACGCCAGGGGCGCACCGAGCAGCAGGTACATTGCCAGGCCGGCAACCAGAGAAGTCACCAGCGGGGTGATGACCACGGGCATCATCGAGCCAAGCCAGCGGGGTAGCTTCAGGGTGCCCAGAGCGTACGCAATCAGACCGGCGAGAATACCGCCAACAATACCGCCAAGGAAGCCCGCGTTCACCGCAAGAGCCACCGAACCGGCGATGAAGCCCGGAGCAATACCGGGGCGCTGAGCCAAACCGTACGCAATGTACGCGGCAAGAGCCGGAACCATCAGACTCAGACCGAAACCGCCGATGGTCTGCAGAACAGCACCCAGGTACAGGGTCCAGTGCACATCACCGAGGTTGAACAGGGTTGCCGACTCGAGAATCGCCTTGGTGTTCACCTCACCAAGGTTCGGCACCGTAATTGCCTCGAAAACGAAGCCCAGGGCGACCAGAATACCGCCGGCCGCAACGAACGGAATCATGTAGGAGATACCGGTCATCACGGCCTTGTAGATGCGCGAGCCCCAAGCGCCTTCGGTAGCGCCTGCGCTGTCCTCACCGCTGGATGCGGCAGCGGCAACGCGTGCACCGTTGGGGTTCTCGGCCTCAGCCAGAGCCTCCGCAATCATTTCCTTAGGCTCGTCAATACCGCGCTTGACGGGAGACTCAATAAAGGGCTTACCTGCGAAGCGGTTACGCTCACGCACGTTCACGGACACCGCGAAAATCACGGCGTCTGCGGCGTCAATATCAGCCTGAGTCAGCTTCTCATTACCCGAGGAGCCCTGAGTCTCAACCTTCAGATCGTAGCCGAGCTCTTCAGCAGCGTACTTGAGGGCGTCCGCAGCCATATAGGTGTGAGCGATGCCGGTGGGGCATGCGGTCACAGCAACAATCTTCTTCACCGGAGCCGAAGCGGCGGGTGCTTCCTTCTCAGCAGCAGCCGGGGTAGTAGCCGGAGCAGCAGCGGCAGCCTCGGCGGGCTTAGCCTCTGCCTTCTTCTCACCCACGCCGAGCGCACCGTTGACCAGCTCAACGATCTCTTCAGCCGAGGAGGCTTCGCGCAGGGACGCGGTGAAGCTCTTCTTCATCAGGGAGCGTGCCAGGGTGGAGAGCAGCTTCAGGTGAGCCTGGTCAGCGCCATCGGGTGCAGCGATGAAGAAAATCAGGTCGGCGGGGCCGTCCTTTGCACCGAAGGAAACTGCAGGGTTGGGGCGTGCCATTGCCAGGGTCGGCTCGGTGACGGCGGCACTGCGGCAGTGCGGAATCGCAATACCGCCGGGGATACCGGTGTCGGTCTTGGATTCGCGTGCCTCGGCAGCCGCGTAGAGCTGCTCGAAGTCGGTAGCGCGTCCGGCATTTACGACTGCCTGGGCGAGCTTGGCAATTACGTCGAATCGGGTCTCGCCGAGGTTCTCGTCCAGCAGGACGAGATCTGCGGTGATCAGATCAGACATATTCCCTCCTCGGGTATGTGTTGGGGCGGGGATTCGCTTAGCGGTGCCGGGCTTCTCCCCTATATGGGTTCAAAGTGTGTGCAGTGTGTGTTGTGTTCGTATATGCGTGTGGGTGTTGAGGTAACACCCCTGCATACATTCCCTTCTGAGAATAAAAGCTGGAGGTGCGAAAACAGTCCGAATTAGAGCTGCAGCTGACGAACAGTGACCTTCTCAGGAGTGGTCTGCTCCAGCGAAGGCATACGGGTACCGGGCAGAGCAGCAGCAGCCGAACCGTGAGCTACCGCCTGAACTAGGCAACCGGGGGCATCCTCACCACGAGTGTGAGCAATCAAGAAACCGGACAGCGAGGAGTCACCGGCACCCACAGTGCTACGAACCTGAATCGGCTCGTGCACAGCGTGCCAGATACCCTGCTCAGTGACCAGCACGGCACCGCCGCCACCGAGGGTGGCAAGCACATATTCAATGCCGTCGCCGAGCAGCTTCTGGGCGGTACGGGCGGTCAGCTCGGGGCTGGCCTCCAGCTCCTCCCAGTTGTCGCTACCGGTCAGCTGAGCCAGCTCCTCCGAGTTGGGCTTAATCAGGGTGGGCTTATGCTCACCGGCGACGGTCGCAATCAGCGGCGCCTCAGAGGTATCGATAGCGATTTTGCCGTCGTAGCCGGAGGCGCGCAGTGCCGCCACCAGCTCGGAGTAGTAGGTCGGCTCCAGACCCGGAGGCAGGGAACCAGCCAGAACCACCCAGTCGGCACCCTTGGAACGCTCAACCACCAGCTCGTCCAGCTTCTGACGCAGTTCAGCGTCAAAAACGGTGCCGGGGGCATTCAGCTTGGTGGTGGTGCCGTCCGGGTCAACCACGGTGATGTTCGAGCGAATCGGCTCACCGGTGGGCAGGTTAGCGAACTCGACATCCACAGCCTGCAGTGCGGTCAGCACCGGGTCGCTGGCTTCACCGGGCACAATGGCGAGGGTCGGCACACCGGAAACCTGCAGGGCGCGCGAAATATTCACGCCCTTGCCACCGGGATCCTGTACGGCGCCGACAGCACGCTGCACGGCACCGTGGGCCAGGGGCGCGCCGAGTTCAATGGTGCGGTCCAGGCTGGGGTTGGCGGTCAGAGTAATAATCATTAGGCAATCACAATCTCAACATTTGCGGCCTCGAGTGCCTGGCGGAGGGCACCTTCGGGCTCGCGATCAGTAATGAGGGTGTCAATATCCTCGAATCCGGCGAAGCGGACCAGGGATTCCTGACCGAACTTCGCGGAGTCACAAAGCAAGACCACGCGGCGGGCTGCCTTGCAAATTGCGGTCTTGACAATAGCTTCGTTCATGCCGGGGGTGGAGATGCCGAAGTGGGCTTCAATGCCGTTGGCACCGATGAAAGCAATATCGGGGCGCATGGTACCGAAGTGCTCTGCGGCGCGTGCACCAACAGCAGCCCAGGTCATCTTGCGCAGCTGGCCGCCAACCAGTTCAAGGGTGACACCCTCGGCTTCGGCGAGCTTGACTGCAATGTGCAGTGCGTGGGTGATGATGATGCGGTCGTTGCCGGTCTTGAGGCTGAAGTTCTCGGCGCCGATGTGGTCGGCGAGAATCTCGATGGTGGAGCCTGCGTCCAGGACGATGGAGCCTGCCTCGGAGTCGCGCAGCATCTGGTATGCCTTGGTGGCGATACGGCGCTTCTCGGGGGTGTTCATGCCCTGTCGGGAGGAGATGGAGGACTCCAGGGAGGTGGACTGCTCAATGGTGACAGCACCACCGTGAACACGGCGGAGCTTACCTGCCTCTTCCAGTGCGGCGAGGTCACGACGCACGGTCTCCATGGTCACATCGTAACGACGTGCAAGGTCAGCGCCGTTGACACGACGTGCGGAGGCAACAAGCTTTGCAATTTCGGCACGGCGTTCTTCTGCGAACATAACTCTGGTGTTCCTTTGGGCTAGTGGGAGAAAATCTGTGCGTTCTTTTCTGCGTTCTGCTCGGCTTTTATGGCCATGAGAGACATGGCTTCAATGAGCCAGCAAAACACTTGAGGGTAATACTTGATTTTATGTGGGTTTTTGTGGGCAAGTCAATATAAAACGCTGTATTTGCCGGAATATTACCCGAATGTTCCCTACCGAAACCACACCTATTTGCGAGCTGTTGCCTGTTTATGTCTGTTTGACCTAATGAACTGTTGGGTTTTCCCGCTCCCTCACCATTCCCACAGTGTCCAACACCTACACGGCGCCCTCACAGGGCAAAAAGTGGAGGCGCCGGCTCCGAAAATCCTCGAAACCAGCGCCTCCACCAGCAGAACATATGCAATTAATGCGCGCTTATTTGGGTGCTCGTTTACTTGCCCTTGCGTTCGCGACGCACGCGACGCCAACGATGCACACCCAAGGCACCCGCCGCGCCCAGCAGAGCACCCGAACCGTTCATCAGCACATCCACCGGGTCGCCGGTGCGATCAGGCATGAAACTCTGAATCATCTCAATGCAGGCGCTGACCAAAAATCCCGAGTACAGCACGTGCGGGCGAGCCTTCGGCTTGAGCAGCAGGGCGAAAAGAAAACCGCCCGGAATGAACATAATGACGTTCGAAAGCTGCTCGATGCTCGAATAGGTGATGAACGCAGGCAACCAACCCTCGGAGTGGCCGGTATCCAAAAACTGCGCCAGGCGGCCGCCCATCTCGTTATCGTCCACGTGCACGGGGGCGAACACGATACTCGCCACCACCGCGCAGTACAGCGCCGTGACGGGCCAGAGAATCAGCCGCCACACGCGAGCGCCAGAGCGACCGCTACCGGGTTGTCCTTTACCAAACAAGGCGACCCACCTCGTCGAATTGCTTGGTCGAGTCCCACGCGAACAGGCCCGGCACGTCAATCGTGAGCGGTTCGGCGTTCGGTACGGTCACGGTCCATTCTTTACCGGCTGCTGCGGAGAGAGCGCGGCGGATAAAGCTGCCGTGGCTGACGGCAATAATCTTCTGGTCGCCCGAGGCGTCAGAGAGTTCACGCACGATGCCGCGCAGGGTGCGCACCGCACGAATGTACACGTCACGCTCGGATTCCACGTTCGGGTAGTAGCGTTCCGGGGCGCGGCGTTCGGGGGCGGGAATGTCCAGGCCTTCGCCGGCACCGTAGGCGCGTTCCACCAGCTCGGGGTAGGTCTTGTGCACCTGCAGGTCGAAGTGCTCACCGACCAGCTGCGCCGTCTCGTGGGCGCGGGAGAGCGGCGAGGACACCAGCACGGTGAATTCCAGACCCATGTCGGCAAGCTTCTTGCCGGTGGTGCGTGCCTGCTCGCGGCCGGTGTCATTGAGCGGAATGTCGGTGATGCCCTGCATCAGATTCGCCTTGTTCCAGTCGGTCTGGCCGTGACGGATCAGGGTGAGGGTCGTATTCTCGGCACCCGCCGGGATCTCTTCGGGGCCCAGCTCGGGCTCCAGGTGCTGTACGAGCAGACGGTCGATTGCGTCGTCCAGATACTGCAGGGGCACCTCGGTCAGGGAGGCGTTCACCGGAATCGGGTAGATGCCGTCCTCGTTGAGCAGTTCGGGGTGGCGCTCAGCGACCAAGGCGGTCACGACCATGGCAATCAGCATGCCGTGCGCGGCGACCACAACGGTCTGACCCTCGTATTCGCGGCGGACGCGGTTCAGCGCCGCGAGGGAGCGGGCGAGGAAGTCCTTCTTCGGTTCCACGTTGAAAGCATTATTGGACTGGCGGGAGGCGAGAATCAGCTCGGGGGTAGCGATCTGGCCCTCCAGGTCGCCAAAGGAACGTTCCTGGAAGCCGTCAACGGCACCGCGGTAGGGTACGCCCAGACCTTCAGCTACGATTTCGGCGCTTTCTACGGCGCGGGAGAGGGGCGAGGAGACGATAGCATCCACGGTGGTGCCCTCAGTTGCCGCCTGCTGCAGGGCACCGATAGCGGTGCGGACCTGCTCTCTGCCGGTGTCGTTGAGGGGGATGTCGGTGCCGCCTTGGAAGCGGTGGTCAATGTTCCAGTCGGTCTGGCCGTGGCGTAGGAAGATGATGCGGGTTCCTGCCTCGGGGTCGGGTACCGGAGTGATGATGGGGGTGTTCTGTGCGTCGGTCATCCTTCTAGTATGGCACTGCCTCCATGCAGTTCAAGGCCGCCGCGCAGTTCAAAGCCTCGGCGCAGTTCAAGGGGTGCGCGGCTTATCCCTTCTGCTGAGGCTCACTCATACCGCGGTATGAGCTGCGGGGTGGTTGAGCGCCCGGTCGGGCGAATTTTTTCAGGGTATTCCCATATTTTTCAGCCCCCAGACGGAGGGGTGAGCCGCCGAGAAGCTGAGATGATAGAAGTGTACTTCCGTTAGTTCATACCCAATGAAGGTTGTCATGACGCAGAATCCTCAATCTCAGAACCCGCAGTTCCAGGCTCAGAACCCGTATTCAATGACCCCTCCGCAGGCGGCGCAGCCTGCCGGTCAGTATTCCGCTCAGCAGGGTCAGCCCGGCCAGCAGGGCTACTATCAGGGTCAGCCGCAGGGCTACCCGGCTCAGGCACCTCAGCAGATGCAGCAGGCGCCCTTCGCGCGCGGCGCGATTATTTCTGCCCGTAACCTGCACAAGTCGTACGGCAATAACCCGGTGCTACGTAACGTGAGCCTGGATATTTTCCCCGGTGAGTCCGTGGCGATTATGGGTCCTTCCGGTTCCGGTAAGACCACCCTGTTGCACGCGCTCTCGGGCATTATCAAGCTCGATGCCGGTTCTGTGCTGTTCAACGGCCCGACCGGTCAGGTGGCGGTGGAGTCCCTCAGCGAGCGTGAGCGCACCTCCCTGCGCGCTAACTCGTTTGGTTTCGTGTTCCAGCAGGGTCTGCTGGTTCCCGAGCTGACCGCGGAGGAGAACGTCTCCCTCGCCGCGATGATTGCCGGTGTTCCCCGCCAGCAGGCGCGTTCCATTTCGGCTGATCTGTTGAACCGTCTGGGTTTGGGGCAGATGCTGGACCGCCGTATGGGTGAGATGTCCGGTGGTCAGGCTCAGCGTGTGGCGATTGCCCGCTCCCAGGTGAACGGTGCCCCCGTGACTTTCGCGGATGAGCCGACCGGCGCACTGGATTCGAAGACCGCGCGTGAGGTGATGGCTCTGTTGCTGACCATGATTCCGCAGCAGGGTAAGACTCTGCTGGTGGTTACTCACGACCCGAACGTGGCGGCGGCGTGCTCCCGCGTGGTGTACCTGCAGGACGGTCAGATTGTGAGCGACCAGCGCAATAACCAGGGCGGTGTTCCCGCACAGAACCCCGGTGCTCAGTCTCAGGCAGGTGCATAATGCAAATCTATGCTCTACTCGCCAAGCGAACCCTATGGAGTTCGCAGGCGATTCTTCCCGTGCTGGCTTTTGCCGCCTCCTCGGCACTGTTTTTGACGGTTGCCGGTGGTGTTCAAGCGCTGAGTACGTGGCTTGAGCACGCCAACGTTGACCACGAAATGATCAACCTGATGGGCATTCAGAAGCTCTACATGGGTTTGGCGTGGGTTGCCGCTCTGGTGCTGATTGTTCCGCTCTTTACCCTGGGCGCTTCGGCTGCTCGTTTGAGTGCCCGCCGCCGTGATGAGCGTCTGGCATCCCTGCGCCTGATTGGTGCTTCTACGACCCTGATTGTGGGTCTGTCTGTTGCGGACGCGCTGGTGTACTCTCTTGTGGGTTTCATCATCGGTCTGTTGCTTTACCTGGTGCTGATTTTCCCCTTTGGCGCCCTGCACTTCATGAACGTTCCGCTGGGTGCTGAGAATATGCTCCTGCCGGTGAGCGTGATTTTCTACTGCTTCCTGGGTTGTATGGTTTTGGCGGCTCTCAGCTCCCTCTTCGGTCTGGCGAAGGTCAGCATCAGCCCGCTGGGTGTGCGTACCCGCGCGAAGGCCGGTTCCGCCGGTTACATTGCTCTGGGTATCGGTGTTGTTCTGGTCATTGCCGTCATGATTCTGGCTTCGACCTCGAAGGGTTTTAGCATGTTCTCACCCTTCCAGAACGGCGGTGCCGATAGCGCGATTAAGAACCTAGCGATTTTCATTGCTCTGCCGGGTCTGCTGATGATGGTTGCTATCGACCTGATTGGTACCTTCCTGGTGTGGGCGTACGCAAAGATTCGTGTGCGTATGACCCAGAAGGCGTCGGTTCTGCTCGGTTACCGTGCGGTGCTGGAGTCCCCGCGCGGGGCGTGGCGTCAGGTTTCGGGTGTGGCACTGTCGACCTTCTTGGTGACCTTCTTCGGCCCCATCCTGATTCTGGCGGGTGAGATGAACAAAACGGCGAAGGAGGTAGGTCCCGCCGCCGGCCCCTTCATGACCATCATGGCGGACATGTTCCAGGGCATGCTGCTCATGCTGTTCTTCTCGTACCTGCTGGTCACCCTCTCCGCAGTGTTGAACCAGAGCGCCGCCATTTACGAGCGTGGTTCGCTGTACTCTTCGCTGAATATGATGGGTACCCCCACGAGGATGTTGCAGGCTTCGCGCCTTACCGTGGTTTTCGGTCCGCTGGTGCTCATTAGCGTGGTTTCTGCGCTGCTGGGTCTGCCGCTGACGGCGTTGATTGCGGCGCAGGGTCTTTCCGGTGAGATTCTGGCGAAGATGTTCGGTATGACCTTCGGCGCTATTGCGCTGGGTCTGGCACTGGTCTATGTGGGCCTGTTGGCGACCATTCCGTTTATGCGTCAGGTGACTCATAAGCCGGTGTCCGCTCTCTAAGCTGTACGGCTGCTACCCTCCCGTTGCGTTCTCAGTGGATGCGGCGGGAGGGTTTCTTCATGTCCAACGTTTGTGTTGCGTGCTTTTGTACCCTCACCCGGTTTGCACCCTGCATGTTTTCTCACGCACCGGGCCACCGCTTCCATCGCCTAAAGCCCTGTGAGAGACTGACATTATGTTTGAACACACAGTACCCTCCGATTGGTTCCCCCGCTGCGCAATCTTCGACTGCGACGGCATCCTCCTCGACTCCGAGACCGTCTGGAACGATGTGCAGCGTGAGCTTTTCGCCCGCTGGTCTGTTCCCTTCACCGAAGAGGTGGAGCATCGCCTCACCGGTCTGGCGGCAGCCGACGTCGCGCAGGAGCTTGCACTGCTCTCCTACGAGGCGCAGAACGGCCAGAAGCCGGACACCGCCTCCGCAGAGTACGCCGAGCACCATGAACGCGTGATGAAGGATCTGCTCACCACCGAGCACGAGGTCATCAGCTCCGGCGTGGACCTGATTGAGGGTGCGCAACAGTTCCTGGGCTTCCTGAGTGAGCACATGCCGGTTGCGGTGGCGTCGAACTCCACCGCGAACATTCTGACCCTGAAAATGGAAAGCTACGGTTACGCCCCGCTGGTGCGCACCTGGGTCAGCAGCAACGACGTTCCGACCGGTAAGCCTGCCCCGGACATGTACCTGGAGGCGGCACGTCGCCTCGGCTTTGAGGGCCACGAGGCGCTGGCGTTCGAGGACTCCCCCGCGGGCGCGCAGGCGGCACGTGACGCCGGTACGAAGGTCATGATTTACGTTCCGGAAGGCACCGACCCGGCAAAGGCACCGGCCGGTTTTGGGCGCTTCGATTCGTTCAATGACCCGCAGCTCTGGGAGGCGGCACGCACCTGGATCGCCAAGCTTGAGGCAGCTCAGCAGTCTGAAGCAACGCAGGGCTAAGCACGTACCGCAGACGCCTCACCGCGCCACCGCCTCACCTGATAGGCAGCATCAAGAAAGACCCCCGGCCCGCTCCTCAAGGAGCAGACCGGGGGTCTTTTTATGCTTATCAGCTGCCTCTCTAGCACCCGCTCTTGTAGCCCTTTGACCTCATCAGCACTTTCGCGGAGGGCTACTTTTCCAAAGTCTCACTAAACGGTACCAATACAAAACATCACGAGAACCTGAACATTGGCAGGTTCTCGTGATGCTAGGTGTTTTAGAACTCCAAGGATGCTTATTTCGGCTGTTGCTTATAGAAAACAAAAGCGTACAGGATACTCATAAGTAGAACTACAACCTGAGCCAAAGGGTCAAGCCAATACACTTGTAAAATTACCACAGCCAACATAAAAAATACGGATTTTATGAAGGATGCCGCAGGTTGTACGTAGTTCTTATTTGCACGATATGCAGAGTACCCAACAACTCCACAAAGAATTAAAATACTGAGAACATTATAAACCATTATATCATGCGAAGATGTAAAATAATAGCAAGAATAACCTGCGAACCATAATTCAGGTATCGGTATGTATCTAGTGTCGACCACTTTAATCACCTATCGCTACAGTTACAGAAATACAACTTGCAATTGACTTACTAACATTTTTCATTGGCTGTCCCTCTCTAGCTGTTGATAATATCTCTAGTTTGATGTGAAACAGAACACTTTTATGATATCAATCAGCAAAATGGGAGTCAAAATTATTTTAGTAATGATTCAATAACAATTTGCGCCACTGCACACTATAGTATTTAGCTGCTAAAGCTCCCAGCCCGTTCTCTCTCCTCAGCAAACTTACATCCTAAGTCGTCTTATTGCGCTTCGGATGCTCCTCTGCCTTACACATTTCTAGGTTCTTATCGCAGATACAGCGGTAAACAGTCTTCACTTCCCCTGCTGCTTTCACCCACCTCTCTTCTTCTTTCCTACGTGCGTATGCTTTTCTTCTCTTACGAGCAGGAGATAACTCTGGTCTTGTCCTCACAACTCTCTCACTTCAGTTCTACGGTCTAGGAACTTTTATTTTACGTCCGCTTAAGCGGACTTCGCTAACGCTCAGGCTCTTTTTCTCTCTGGCTTCTCTCCTTCTGTTCCAAGACTCAACCTCACAGCTCAGGCTGAGAGAGGTGAGGGGAGAGAGAAGCGAATGCCCTTGTACTTTCCAAACAAAATACACAAAGGTATTTGAATGAAAAGCACAAGGGGCATCACAACAAACAACACAGGCCAGTCGGTCGGCTCGGTCGGTCGATTGGCGAAGCATAAGAAGCACAAACGGCTCGCTCTTCGCATAGATGGCGGAAGGCTCTAATCTTCCGCGCGGAGGGCATTCGCCCTGTGATCTGGCGGTGTTGTTGATGTGTAGGTCATAGACATGCCGGTTGCGGTGGCGTCGAACTCCACCGCGAACATTCTGACCCTGAAAATGGAAAGCTACGGTTACGCCCCGCTGGTGCGCACCTGGGTCAGCAGCAACGACGTTCCCACCGGTAAGCCCGCCCCGGATATGTACCTGGAGGCGGCGCAGGGCTAAGCTGCACCCGCCGCCCTCGTAGCAGCATCAAGAAAGACCCGGTACGAGGAAAGACCCCCGGCCCGCTCCTCAAGGAGCAGACCGGGGGTCTTCTATGCTGTATCAGCCGTACCTACAGTACCTACAAGGCCTACAAGGGGCACGAGCTTATCGGCGCATAACCTTCTTCGCCAGGAAGTTACCGATGAACTGAACCAGCTGAACCAGGACGATAATAATCGCCACAACAGCCCAGGTGATCTCATCGTTGAAGCGCTGGTAGCCGTCCACGATCGCGATCTTACCCAGACCGCCAGCACCCACGTAACCGGCCATAGCGGACATATCCACCACGCCAATGACGAGGAAGGTGTAACCGAGGATCAGCGGGCCAAGCGCCTCCGGAATCATCACGGTGAACAGGATGGTCAGCTTTGAAGCGCCCATCGCACGCGCCGCCTCAATCACGCCCGGGTCAATGGAGACCATGTTCTGCTCCACGATACGGGCAATAGCGAACGCAGCACCGAAGCTCATCGCGAAGACCGCAGCGTTCACGCCCAGGCGGGTACCCACCACAGCACTAGTCAGCGGGCCCAAAGCCGCAATCAAAATAATGAACGGAATCGGGCGAATCACGTTCACCAGAATGTTCAGGATCGTGTACACGAAGCGGTTCTGGAAGATGTTACCTTCACGGGTGGTGTACAGCAGCGCACCAACAATCAGGCCGACCAGACCTGCACACAGCATCGTAACAGACACCATGTAGAAGGTGTCGCCGATAGCCGGGAGCAGCTTCTCGGGCAGGAACTCGGACCAGTCCGTCTTAGACGCAGCCAGCGGAAGAGTAGTAGCAAACATTTAGCGCACCTCCTGCACGCGGGCAACGGTCTTCAGTTCGGCAACGGCGGCATCAATGCTGGTGATTTCGCCGAGAAGTTCCAGGGTGAGGGTACCGTACGCCTTACCCTGCAGGGTCTCAATACCGCCGCCCACAATGTTGAAGCGGACGTTACGGGCACCCAGGTAGGACAGCACCTTACCGAGCTCCTGGTTACCCTCCACGATTTCAACGTTGATGAGGTAACCCTTGTGGTTAGCGCGCAGCTCAGCCGCCTCCTTGCCGGTGGGGGCAAGCTTGACGGTGGTTGCCACGAACAGCTTCGCCACGTCGGTCTGCGGGTTGGAGAAGACGTCGTAGACGTTGCCCTGCTCGACCACGCGGCCGGACTCCATGACCGCCACACGGTCAGCGATGCTGGAGACCACGTCCATCTCGTGGGTAATGACCACGACGGTCACACCCAGTTCGCGGTTCACACGCTTGAGCAGAGCGAGCACTTCATGAGTGGTTTCCGGGTCCAGCGCGCTGGTGGACTCATCCGCCAGCAGCAGGGCGGGGCTGGTCGCGAGCGCACGGGCAATACCCACACGCTGCTTCTGACCGCCCGAAAGCTGGTTCGGGTAGTGGCCTGCACGGTCGGCAAGACCCACAAACTCGAGCATTTCCAGGGCGCGGGCGCGGCGGTCCTTCTTAGACCAGCCGGCAATCTTCAGGGGGAACTCGACGTTACCGAGCACGGTGCGGGAGTTCATCAGGTTGAACTGCTGGAAGATCATACCGATGTTGGTGCGTGCTTCGCGCAGTTCGGAGTCGCGCTTGCCGGAAATTTCGAAGCCGCCGACGGTCAGGGTGCCGCTGGTGGTGGTTTCCAGGCCGTTAATGAGGCGGACCAGGGTGGACTTACCGGCGCCGGAGTAGCCGATAATTGCAAAGATTTCACCGCGGTTAATGGTGAGGGAGACGTTGTCGACAGCAACTACTGCCTTGGGGCCGTTGCCGAAGACCTTGGAGACTCCGTCCAGAACCACCATGGGCGAGGTGCTGTCGCCGAAGCTCTGTGCCAGTTCACTCATAAATATGTATCCGTAAATGTCGTGGTTGGGGCGCTAAAGGGCCTTAACGCCGTTACGCAAAGGACGGTAAGCCTTCACCCGCATCGGGTTCTTAGACTTACCGCCTTTGCGTATGCCTAGAAGAGGCGTGTATTCAGAAGATTACTTCTTGGCGCGCAGCTTGGCTTCTTCGTTAGCCAGGGACTGACGCAGCTCGTCGGTGCTCACGTTGACCTCAACAGCGGTGCCGCGGGTCTCTTCCTGAACGACGTCCATGACGGCCTTCGAGTGGAAGAGTTCGACGATCTTCTTGTAGGTCTCGTCGTCAGCCTTGTCCTTCTGAGCAACGAAGAGGTTCACATACTTGATGGCCGAGGGGTCGGTCTTGGGGTCGTCCTGAGCCAGTGCGTCTGCGGGCTTCAGGCCTGCATCCTTGAGGAAGTCGTTGTTGACGACTGCGCCGTCAGCGGACTCCATGCCAACCACGGTCTGGGTTGCGTCGACGGGGGTGACCTTCACCTTGGAGTTAGCGGTGTCCACGTCGTCGATGGTGGGTGCGTCAACGTCAGCGTTCTTGAAGGTGACCAGACCGTTGGTCTTCAGCAGCTTCAGTGCGCGTGCCTCGTTCACGGTGTCGTTCGGGATAACGATCTCGCCGCCCTGGGGGATGTCAGCCAACTTGGAGTGCTTCTTGGAGAACAGAGCCATCGGGTAGATGACGGTCGGACCGACAATCTGCAGGTCCTTGTTAGCGCTCACGTTGTAGTTAGACAGGTACGCGATGTGCTGGAAGCGGTTCATGTCGATGTCACCGGCGTCCAGTGCGGGGTTCGGCTCGGTGTAAGCGCTGAACTCCTTGTACTCAATGTCGATACCCTGCTTCTTAGCTTCTTCCTTCAGGGTCTTGTTGAACTTCTCAGAGCCAACCACACCGATGGTGACCTTCTTGGATGCGGAAGAGGAGGAAGAGGAGGAGTTGGTGGAACCGCAGGCTGCCAGGCCAAAGACCATGGGGACAACTGCGAGTGCAGCAGCAAACTTCTTCACGGCTATGAATCTTTCTGTTGAATGATGATGCGTTCCACCGGGTGCTGACGTTGGTATTAGCACGTCCGATGGGAATGATGATGGGACAATTACAGCACGGGCGGGGGCGGGTGTGGAAGTTAAGAGCTATTCATGAGACACAGAACGTCAAGGTCGTCATATTTTGTCATATTTCGTCATGCGGTGATTATTTCCAGGTTATAAAGCGTCATTACCGGTGTATTCAGGCGCACACAAAACGCCGGCAAGGGCACAAAAACCCAAGCCAGCGTCCATCTAACCCACTCATTACGAGCAGGCGGCGAATCAACCAGTACTACTGATCGAACTCGCCCGAAGCAATCAGCTGCTCACGCACCTTACGGCGTAGAACCTTACCCAGCATCGAACGGGGCAGGTCATCCACCACCACGATGCGGCGCGGAACCTTATAGCGGGTCACCTTCGAATAGCAGTGCTCGCGCAGAGTGTGCTCCTGCACCACTCGGCCCGGGGCGGCAACCACAGCGGCAACGACCATCTCGCCACCGGCGGGCAGCGGAATACCGACGACCGCCGCATCCGCGACCATGTCGTGCTGCTTGAGCGCGACCTCAACCTCCGTCGGGGAGACGTTGAAACCGCCGGTAATAATGACTTCCTTAATACGGTCGACAATCTGAATGAAGTAGTCCTCATCCAGGCGCACAATATCGCCGGTACGCAACCAGCCCTCGGGGGTGATGGTCTTAGCCGTCTCGTCCTCACGCTTCCAGTAGCCGGCAAAACGCTGAGGGCCTTTCACCCACAGCTCGCCCTCTTCACCATCAGGCACATCCTCGCCAGTTTCCGGGTCCACCACACGAATATCGGTGGAGGGGAACGGAACACCAATAAAACCGGCACGGCGAGTGTCATTGAGCGGGTTGCAGGACACCAGCGGCGCGCACTCGGTCAGGCCGTAGCCTTCCACCATGAAACCGCCGGACGCTTCCTCCCACTCGGCAACCAGCTCAGGCGGCAGGTTCATCGCACCAGAAACCGCATAACGGATACCCTCCAGGGACACGCCACGCTTCTTCGCCTCATCCATGAGGCGGCGGTACACCGGCGGAACCGCAGGAAGAATGGTCGGGCGGGTCTTCTTCATCGCCTTCAAAATCAGGTCCATGTCCACGGTCGGGAACAGCACCAGGCGGGCACGGCACAGCGACGCAATCGTCACGCCCAGGGTCATACCGTACGCGTGGAACAGCGGCAGAACCGAGTAAATCACCTCGTCATCACCCGGGTTAATCCATGCCTCACCCATGCGGCCGTTAGACTCCAGGTTGCGGTGCGTGAGCATCACGCCCTTCGGCAGGCCGGTCGTACCCGAGGTGTACTGCAGCAGCGCAATATCGTGCGCCGTCGGGCGGCGATGCGACGGGTCAATACGCTCGCTCTTCACCAGCTGAGCCCACGACACCGTACCCGGCGCAGGACCGGTCAGCTTCTCGCGCGAAGCACGCGCGCTCTTCAACGGCAGCTTCAGCGCGGTACGCATCAGCGCGGGCATCGCCGAAATCATGTTCACTGAATAAATATGGTTCGGGCGGATATCCGCCGGAAGACCCGTAATATGCGAGGCGATCTTATCCCACACAATCGCGACCTTCGCGCCGTGATCCTCAAACATGTGGCGCAACTCCGCGCCCGTGTACAGAGGGTTATGCTCCACCACAATCGCGCCCAGACGCAAAATCGCGTAGAACGCCGCAATATGCTGAGGGCAGTTCGGCAAAATCAGCGCCACACGGTCACCCGCCTGCACACCAGCCACACGCAGACCCTCCGCAGCACGCTCAATCTGGTCCCCCAACTCAACGTAGGTTGTGGTCGCGCCAAAAAACTCCAGCGCCACCTTGTGGGGTACGGTGCGGACCGCCTCGTCAATGAGGTGGCTCAGCGAGGTTTCGGGTAGCTCAATATCGCGGGCAGTCCACGAAGAATAATTCTTCAACCAGGGGCGATGCGCCAACGGATGCGCACCAGCCGACGCGCCAGCGGGGGATGCAGGTGCCGCCGCATCCTGCAGGTTCGTGTTCTTCTGAGCCTCAGTCATGCATTGATTGTGCCTTCCTACACCCTCACGCTTCAACTCAGCAGCGCTTCTTTCCACGCTGAAAATCACACGGTACACCCGCCCCAGATACCGCAATAAACGCCGAAACACTAAGGTAAACCCAAGCAACTCTGGGATACTTAAAGCATGAGTAAACGACAGCAAGACATCACTGACGAACAGTTCAAGAAGCTCCTCCGCGAAATTTCCAAACGATTCGCTATCGCCGGAGGAGTCGTCATCCTGTTCGGAATGGCCATCATCGCACTTGCTTACCTTCTGGGAGGAGCCCACTAATGCACACCCCGCAGCGCCCCAACGGCGACATCTTCAACCGCATGGTCTCCGGCGCCGCCTACATGCCCGACGCCGAATGCGCCGCGCAGACTAAGCGCATCCACGCTGCAACCGTCCTCGCCGAAGAACACTACGCACGCGGCGAGCAGGCACAGGCAATGCACGTCTACCGTGAACACCTCGGCCACCTGGGCGAGCACTCGCACATCCGCCCGGGCGCACGCTTCGACTACGGCGTGAACACCTATATTGGTGACGGCTCCTTCTTCAACTTTGGCTGCGTCTTCCTGGACGTCTGCCCGATCCGTATCGGCTCCACCGTGCTCGTCGGCAACAACGTACAGTTCCTCACCCCCACCCACCCGCTCAACCCGATCGACCGCGCCGCATACTGGGAAGGTGGCGAGCCCATCACCGTTGAAGACAACGTCTGGATCGGTGGCGGCGCCATCATCCTGGGCGGTGTGACCATCGGCAAGAACTCCGTGATTGGCGCGGGCACCGTCGTCACCAAGGATGTCCCCGAAAACTCCCTCGTGGTGGGCAACCCCGGCCGCGTCATCCGCACCCTGGACGAGAACGAACGCCCGGCATACCCGCACACCTACTCCGCAGAAGCCCTGGAAGAAGCACGCGCCTTCTACGCTGACCGCAACCGCTAAATCAGCACCCAGGACTAGAATCCAAAGGATTTAATGAACGCACAGAACAACACCCCGCAGCAGCGCCCGGCCACCGCGGCGTCCTCCCCCACCGAAAGTGACCTGTGGGAGGCGGCATTCTCCTCCGACGACCCCACCGTGGTTCTGACCGATGAGGACCTGAACGCCGCACGCCGCGCCCACGAAAAGGCGCGCGAGGCGGCCTCTTCGGCGCAGTCCTCCGCGCAGTCCTCGCAGGATGCGACCCGCCCCCTCACCGAGGCGGCTACCGCAACCCAGCCGGTCCTCTCCGCAAACAGCGCCGCTCAAAGTGCAGACTCCGGTGCTGACTTGGGCGAACCCGCTACCGACAACCTCAGCTGGCTCGACAAGCCCGCGACCCCCAGCGCGGACAACGTACGCGGCGGCGCAACCCCTGCCCCCGCTACCGCGCCTGCCCCCGCGGCAAGCTACGAGGTGCCCGCACCCGGCAACGCCCATGCGGCACCCAGCGCCCCGCAGGCTGCCCCCGCGGCAGATGACCACTTCGTCATCCCCGCCCCCGCAGGTGATGCCGCTGGCTCGGAACCCATCCTCACCGCCGCAACCGCGCTGTCCATGCAGAAGAGCCGCTACTCCCGCATGCACCTGCTACCCGGTCTGCTCGGCTGGCTAATCACCATCTCCCTCATGGACGGTGGCCTGTGGGCTATCCAGTCGTGGCTGACCCTGACCGGTCAGAGCGAGTCCATCGAGTACGCCTCGGTGGTCTCCCGACTCTTCAGCGGCGCGTCGAACGCCGTGCCGGTCGCGGTGGCGTTGAGTGTGCTCATTTTCTTCGCCTACCTGGTGGGCGGTTATGCTGCGGGACGCATGGCACGATTCGCCGGCGCGAAGCAGGGCATTGCCGTATGGCTCTGGCAGATTATGGCGCTCATTATCGGGTCCCTGGCAACCTTCCTCGCGCCTCAACTGTTCCAGAACGGTGTCGCGTCCCTGTCCCTGCAGAAGCTGATTGCGGGCGATTTCGCGAACGGTCTGCTCGCGGTTCTGCTGGTTCTGGCGTTGAGCTTCCTCGGCGCTATCCTCGGCGGCCTGTGCGGACGTCTGTACCACCGCCGCGTGGACAAGTACCCGAGTGACCAGGTGGCACGCGAGGACGCCTAGGCTTCTGGACACCTAGTCTTCTAAGCGCCCGCGCCTCGTTGCGATAGGGATAAACCGTACAGAAAACCTCCGGTACCTTACGTAAGGTACCGGAGGTTTTCTGTATCTAAATATCTGTATCCTCAACAGCCTCAGCCACCCAGCAATACGACACTGACTAGCTAAAATGTGCCGCCTAGTGGTCCAGCAGCAGTGCAGGCTCCTCAAGAATTGCTGCCACATCAGCCATGAAACGAGCCGACAGGTCGCCATCCACCACACGGTGATCGAAGGAGCCACCCAGGGTCGTCACCCAGCGAGGAATAACCTCACCATCAACCACCCACGGCTTCTGCTTGATCGTACCGAAGGCAACAATCGCCACCTCACCGGGGTTAATAATCGGGGTACCCGTATCAATACCCAGCGAACCGATGTTCGTAATGGTCAGGGTACCGTTCGCCATCTCAGCGGGCTGAGTCTTACCCTCACGGGCGCGAGTAGTCAGGTTGTTCAGCGCAACCGCCAGCTCACGCAGGGACAGCTCCTGAGCGTCCTTAATGTTCGGGACCATCAGGCCGCGCGGGGTTGCCGCAGCAATACCCAGGTTCACGAAGTGCTTAATCTGGATTTCGCTATCGGTCCAGGTCGCATTGACCTGCGGGTTACGCTCAGCAGCCCAAATGACCGCGGCAGCAAGCACCAGCAGCGGGGTGACCTTCACGCCCTCAAAGTGGCGGGACTTCTTCAGGCGCTTCACGAACTCCATGGTGCGGGAGGCATCAACATCCACGAAGATGGACACGTGCGGGGCGCTAAACGCCGAAGAAACCATCGCCTTCGCGGTAGCCTTACGCACGCCACGCACCGGGATGCGCTCAATGCGGTCACCGGGGGTGGCTGCGGGCTGCCAGAACGGCTGGCGGGCGCCGCTATGCTGCACGTCGCTCAGGTGCGCCACATAGTTCATGAGATCCTGCTTGGTCACCTGGCCGCGCGCACCGGTAGCAGTCACGTTCGCCAGGTCAACACCCAGCTCCTTTGCGGCAAGACGCACCGGAGGCGGCGCGAGGGTCGGGCGGTGCGGAACCTGCTCGGGAGCCAGAGTCGGCGCGGGAGCTGCTGCGGGCTCGGGTGCCAGGCGCTGCACCATCGAGTTCAGCGGGGTGTTCTCCACAAAACGGGAGGCGCGCTCAGCCAGCTCGCTCAGCAGACCCTGGTTGCGATTCACCGGGTCGGAGGGGGTGTGCGCCACGGGTGCCTGAACAGCCGGTGCGACCGGTGCCGCAGTAGCCTGTGCGGGCTGGGTTGCGGAGGCGGGGCGCTTGCGGGCGCGACGCTTCACAGCGTCCGCCTTGGGGCCGGAGCCGACCAGTGCGGTGCCGGACTCAGCCTCTGCCGCGGCGGGTGCCGCCGGGGTGGCGGGTGCGTTGTCGCCGCCGGAGATGCTGATGATCGGGGTGCCCACCTCAACGGTTTCGCCTTCGGCAACGAGCAGCGCCTCGACGGTGCCGGCGAAGGGCGAGGGAAGTTCCACAACGCTCTTCGCGGTTTCAATTTCGACGAGGACGTCGTTGATGGCGACCTCGGTGCCGACTGCCACCTTCCAGCTGAGGATTTCTGCTTCGGTCAGGCCTTCACCCACGTCAGGGAGCGGGAAAATCTGGGACATTTTTACCTCTCACTAGGGCATATACCCTATACGGAATATTCTGTGCGGGCTCGCAACCCGCCATAGCGCAACACGCTGATACGTCAGATCAGGGAATGCCTAGTAGTCAAAAGCGCGGTCAACCGCCTCAAGAATACGGTCAATATCGGGCACGTACTCTTCCTCAACACGGGACACCGGGTACGGCATGTAGTAGCCGCCCACGCGAATCACCGGCGCCTGCAGGCTGTAGAAGCAACGCTCCGTAATCGCCGCAGCCAGCTCACCACCCATACCGCCAAAGGTCGGCGCCTCGTGCGCGACAATCAGGCGGCCAGTCTTCGCTACCGAAGCAGCAACGGTCGGCACGTCCAGCGGCGAAATCGAGCGCAGGTCAATAACCTCAATCGAACGGCCATCCTCCACGGCAGCCTCTGCGGCAGCCAGAGCAACCGGCACCAGCGGACCGTACGCAACGATGGTCGCGTCCGTACCTTCACGCACCACCTGGGCGCTAAACGGATCAAAGGAAGTGTCGCTAAAGTCCACTTCACCCTTGAGCCAGTAGCGGCGCTTCGGCTCAAAAATAATGACCGGGTCGGGGCACTCAATCGCCTTGCGGGTCATCCAGTACGCCTCGTGCGGGGTCGAGGGGGTCACAATACGCAGACCCGCGGTGTGGGCGAACAGCGCCTCCGGGGACTCGGAGTGGTGCTCCACCGAACCAATCACGCCACCGTACGGAATGCGGATAGTCACCGGCACCGTGTACTGCTTGTCTGTGCGGTTATGAATCTTCGCCAGCTGGCTCGTGATCTGGTTGTAGGCGGGGAACACGAAGCCGTCGAACTGAATCTCCGGCACGGGGCGGTAGCCACGCAGTGCCATACCGATGGAGGTGCCGATAATGCCGGACTCACCCAGGGGCGCATCCATGACCCGGCGGTTACCGAAGCGCGCCTGCAGGCCCTCGGTCACACGGTACACACCACCGAGCTTGCCGATATCCTCACCGAGCATGACGACGGTGCGGTCGGCTTCCATGGCGTCTTCCAGGCCGCGGGTAATCGCCTTGGCGAGGGTCAAACGTTCAATTTTCTCGCTCATGCTTACTCCTCTTCAAAGCCTGCAACGTAGTTACGGTAGAACTCGCGGTCGTCTTCCACCTGCTGGTGTTCCTGCACGTAGACGCGGTCGAAGAAATACTCAAAGTCGGCAACCTCAGAGTTCAGCACTGCCTCACGCACGCCGTTCGCGACCTGCTGCGCAGATTCTGCAACCTCTTCGAAGAAGGCATCGTCGGCGTAGCCCTGCTCGCGCAGGTACTTCTCGAGGCGAATCATGGGGTCGCGGTGCAGCGGCCCCTCAAGGTCAGCCTCGGTGCGGTACTTCGTGGGGTCGTCGGCAGTGGTGTGCGGGCCCAGACGGTAGGTCTCGGCCTCGATGAGCACGGGGCCCTCGCCGGCACGAATCTTCTCCATGGCGTAGCGGGTTGCCGCGAGCACGCCCAGGATGTCATTGCCGTCCACGCGCAGGCCCTCGAAGCCGTAACCGGCGGCTCGGGTCGAAATCGGCACGCGCGACTGCACCTCGAAGGGAACCGAGATGGCCCAGCGGTTGTTCTGCACGAAGAAGAGCACCGGGGCGTCGTAGGAGGCCGCGAAGACCATGGATTCGTGAACGTCTCCCTCGCTGGAGGAGCCGTCACCGAAGTAGACCGCGACGGCGGGCTTCTGAGCGTCGGTTGCGGGGTCGGTGGCCTGGCCCTGGCCGGTGGGGCGCTTGCCGGTTTCAGCCTCGATATCGGCATCGAAGTTCAGACCCATGGCGTAGCCGACGGCATGCAGGGTCTGGGCGGCCAGCACCTTGGTGTAGGTGTGGAAGTTGTGGGCCTTCATGTCCCAACCGTGGGTGGTGGTGCCGCGGAAGATGGTAATCAGGTCGCGGAAATCCACACCGCGCGCCAGGGCGACGGCGTGCTCACGATAGGAGGGGAAGATGTAGTCGTTGGGGGCGTAGGCCAGTGCGGAACCGACCTGCGCGGCCTCCTGGCCTCGGCTAGGAACCCACAGGGCGAGCTGGCCCTGGCGCTGCAGGGCGGTCGCCTCGTCGTCGAAGCGGCGGGTGGTGTACATGAGGCGGTAGGCCTCGCGCAGGGTATCACCATCGACGTCTTTGACGTATCGGCTGAAGGTGGGGTGTTCGTGGACGGTGCCGTTCTCATCCATGAGCTGGATGCGCTCGGGCACTCCCGGGTACTTGTCGTTCTCGTGCATCTAACCTCCACACGTGACGAGGGCTTGGCCCTCAGCGACTTGGGTTTTAGTCTCAACTTTCACCTGATGGTGCAGGGTTTGAGGTGTTCCGGCAAGCCTGTGAGGGTCTGGGCATATATAGTTACCAGTCTACTCTTTTCGGCTTTATCTCGCGGCAGTTACGCTGATAACACAGCGTATTATGCCCTGTCATTCACTATTTGAACATCATTAAATTAAACCTCCCATATATTCTTTTTCAGGAATATACGGGAGGTTTAATTTAACTATTGAGAGCTTTTTCGGGTCATCATTTTTTCCGCGCGAGAACCATTTGAAAAGCCCAAACAAACCTCGACAAGGGAAAATAGTACATTGTTCAATTAGGGCTCAAACAGGGCAGGGTGGGCACTCCCGCCCCTTCACAAGAGGCTCTAGAGACCCTTCGCGAAGACCTCGCAGAGCGAGAGGAAACGGTCGTTCGCCTCCACTTCACCGATACTCACGCGAACACCCTCGGTACCAAACGCACGCACCGACAGCGCATGCTCAGCCATCAGCTGCACGAACTCACCCGTGCGCTCCCCCAGCGGCAGCCATACAAAGTTCGCGTAGGTGCTCGGGAACTCGTACCCCAGCTCGCGCAAGCGGGCGGTCACGCGCTCACGCTCAGAGACCAGGTGGCTCACGCGCTCCATCACCGCATCCTCATGCTCGATGGAGGCGATAGCCGCCGCCTCAGCCAGCGCCGTCACGGCGAACGGGGTTGCCGCCACGCGCAGGTGCTGCGTAATCTGCGGGTGCGAAATCGAGTAGCCCACGCGCAGACCCGCCAGGCCCTGCGCCTTGGAGAAGGTGCGCAGAATAATGACGTTCTCATAGTCGCGGTAGATGTCCAGGCCGTTCAGCGGGGCTTCTTCACCTTCCGGCACGGTGGAGGCGGCGCAGAACTCGAAGTACGCCTCATCAATCACCACGGGGATGTGGGCGGGCACCTTCTCCAGGAACGCACGGATTTGGCTTTCGGTGACGGCGGGGCCGGTCGGGTTGTTGGGGGTGCAGACCAGGATCAGGCGGGTGCGGTCGGTGATGACTGCCGCCATGGCGTCCAGGTCGTGTGAGCCGTCGGGCAGGTTCGGCACCTGCACGCTGCGAGCGCCCATAATGCCGACGAGGATCGGGTATGCCTCGAAGGAGCGCCAGGCGTAGATGACTTCATCCTGCACGCCGTCGGCGTTTACGCCGGCGAAGGTTTTGAGGATTTGGTTGAGCGCACCGAGGCTTCCGGCACCGGTGACGATGTCGTCAGCGTCCACGCCGAGCCGTGCGGAGAGCTTCTGTCGCAGGGCGGTGGAGAGCGGGTCGGGGTAGCGGTGTACGGTCGCAAATTCTGCGAGGACGCGCGCAACCTCGGGTACGGGGCCCAGCGGGTTCTCGTTCGAGGAGAGCTTGTACTGGGTGAGGCCTTCAACGGGTGCGGGCGGCTTGCCTGCCGCGTAGCTGGGCAGGGTGTTGAAGACGGGGCGGACCGGGATGTTGGCGTGTTCAGCTGACTGGCTCATGGTTCCAGTATGTGCCTGCGGGCGGCTCGGAGGCTAACGCTTCTCACCTGGAGAGCAGGTCGCAGCTGCAGCTGTGCAGGCAGCAGATACTGGCCGCGAGCGCTGTACGCAAAGACTGCATGCAAAAGCTGTACGCAAAGATGGAGGGGCGCCGCCGGGGTTGTTCCCGGTGGCGTCCCTCCTTTTCTCTTCTCTACTCTACTCGCCCCCTCCACCCTCCACCGAGTCTTTGAGATACCGAGTCCTTGAGGTTGGTTCTTTGGACTCGGTGTTTAGACCATCAGGGGTTCACGCTCCTCGATGGGAGTCAGGTCCTCGGGAGGGCCTGGGGCACGGAACCCGGGGTCGATGTTCTCGGGTGGAGTTGGTGCGAGGAACCCGGGGTCAATGCTCTTAGGCGGGAGCATGGGCGCAGGCTTCAGGCCCGGCAGGGTCGGGATGAGCGGCTTACCGCCGTCGTAGTCTCCGCCCTGTCGGGGCCCGAGGAACGGATCCTTGAGCACAGAACCAGCATTAGGGAGCTGCAGGCGATCGATGATTGGCTGAGTAACAGCCTTTTCGATGTGAGTATGCAGGTCTGCGGGTTTGGGCAGAATATCCGGCGGGATTAGACCTGCAGGAGGCAGCTGACCTTCTGCCTCGATTCGGGCGGGCAGCTTGATGGGTGCAGGCTCCGGACGATTCAGGTCCGCCGGCATATTGATGGCGGGCGGAATATTCTGCGGGTTGTATCCCTGCAGGAGGGGCACCTTGGGCATCGGCGGCACGGGGGTTTCGGGCCATGCAGGCTCCGGGGCCTGAGGCTTCTCCTGCGGAGTCGGCTCGGGGCGAGGGAGGGTCTTTTTGACGCCCTCGATGACGGCGGGGACGGTATCTTCGATACCACGCTTTGCCCGCCCCAGACGCTCGCCTGGCTTCTCATCAGCCAGCTCAGCTATACCCAAGGGGCCAGGCACAGTTCCTGATGCAAGGGCTGCCCCGCCGTAGACCTCGGTACGTTTGATAGTTATACCCACTCGTAGAGCGGGAGGCAGACCGTCCGGCAGGCTTGAGGCTGAGGTTACCTTCTGTTCCCCCAGCGCGTACTCTTTACCCTCCATTGCAGCGCGCATGCCGCCAGGCACCTTGCCACTATGCCCTTCACGTTTTAGTGCTTCGTGGTAATTCTCGCCATGATGTTCAGGGTTATTGACGGTGATTACTGTATCGCGTTCATCAGGACTCCATGTTCCCCCGAAAATTTGGGCAAGAGGATTCACCGCTGAGTCAGGAACCCAGTCTCCTTCTCCTTCCACGTAGTCCACAGCAAAATCACGGCGTTTGGCGGGCAAGCCTCGTAGCGGAGCCCCTTGGGCGTAGATACCCACAATGTTGATTTCTTTAGCGACTTCAGTACTATTCGCCATGTTGTAGGCAATCATGGCGCCCTGGCTGAAACCCTCCATGTACACGCGTGCGCCCTGAGGCGCGCCGGCATCGCGGAGGGCTTGCAAAACCATCTGATAGGCGGGGTTTTCCAGGGTATCTTTGCCCAATGCTTCGCGTTCGGCACCAGGGACATCTATGATGGATCCGCCCCAGGAGTTAAAGTTGGTACCCGGAACGCTCACCACATACAGGGCATGGGCGGGGTCGCCTTCGTGCCCTGCTTCGTACATGACGGTGACGAGCACGGCACTACGTTCAGCGGTCGAGGGGTTTTGCCGGGAACGCTCAAATTCCTGATCCTGTGCCTTAGCAGCCGCAAGAAGACGATCTGAGCTGGCACCTACAGAAAGCTGGCTTTTCTCACCACGATGCGTAGCAATACCGTATGCATCGGCGGAAGCGGTCCGAATATTATGAGCCTTAGTGCCAAGATAGGTATCGATTCCAGATTTGACGATACTGAAGATACTAAATAAGCCACCTCCCAGTGCCTTTCGAGCAAGTCCTCGCGGAATGCCAAACATGTCTGCAACCCGGTCAATTGTTCGCTGATGGGCAATTTCAGGGTTCCATAATGCGTCCATATAGGCGGTGAAGCCAAAGAGAATACCCGCGACTATAGGCGAATACGGCAGCGTCCGAGATGCCGAGAAGTACCCAAGCTCGGGAATGGTGAGCTTCAAGAGGTAGTTAGCTTCGCCGGGTTCTCCAGCGATGAGTCCACGCAGGTGGTCTCGGGTGCTGCGTCCGTCGGGTAGCTTGCCGTCCTTTGCGATGCCCATGGAGTCGAACCAGCCTGCGACAATACTTTCGGTCTGCAGGTAGGAGCTGTGGGCTACACGGACAGCGACTGCGGTGGCACCGAACTTTGCGGCACTAATACCGAGCTCTGCAGCGAGGCCGGTGCAGAGGGCGGCAGCCTGCTGGGCGCGTCCGTTGATGCCGAGGAAAAGACGAGTTTCAGCGGCGATGCCAAGAATGGGCATGGTGCGGTCAGCGCAGGTGCGGCTGACGGTGTCGAGCCCGTCGGCGATGGCGGGCATTTCTTCAAGCTCAACGCTGATGGTGCCTGCGGTGGGCCCTGCGGAGTTGCTGAGGTCACCGATGGGCGCAACGGTGGGTCCGGTAATCATGGTGTCTCCTAGGGTGAGGTTAGTGGGTTCGGATGAGCGAGCTCAGCCCGTCGGGCAGATTCACGTGCATGAGTGAATCGAGCGCTGACTGGGCTTTTTGCACGCCTGAGCGGGCGATGATTTCGCCGGGGTTGAGTTTTTCCAGGGCGTCGGCGGCACCGTCGGCAAGTTTGCCGAGTAGGTTATCTACGGCGGAGGCGGCGACTTTGATTGCCTGCGCTTTGCCGGTGAGGTCGTTGGCGAGTTCTTCTCCGGCGGCGGCGATCATGGCGGCGGTGCCTTCGGCTTGTTCGGCTTGGTGGCGGATTTTTTCGCGGTGCTCTTCGAGTTGTCGCCGGTAGGCGCGTCCGGCTTCGGATGCCCAGCGGTCGCCGTTGAGTTCGTTGGCGCGTTGGTGTGCGGTGCGGATTTCTTGGGCTTCGGTGCGCATCCTGTGAGCGAGTTCTGCGCCTTTGGCGCGGGCGAGGGCGGCTGCTGCCATGAGCTGAGTGGCGAGGGCGTGGCCGGCGGCGGTGCCGATGCCCATGTGTCCTGCTGCGCGGAGGATATCGGTTGGTTCGATGCGGGGCAGCTGGGGTGCGGGAGGCGGTGCGGTGTCGACGATTGTGTTCATGGGGCGTCCTTTCGATGGTTGGACTGGTTGTTTATGCGCCTGTTTCTGTCCTGTGTTTGGGTTTGTTTTAGGCTAAATCTGTTGCGGTGACCGTGCAGGCGGAGTACGCCAACCTGTGGATAACTCAGGCTTGTTTCGAAAAATTCGCACATTTTTGCCCCTTATCACCCGAAAAATGCCCCCTCCGTACCCCCTCGTTTTGTCATATTTCTGCAACTAGCCAAGCCGCCCATCACGTCCATATGCTCTGCCCGCCTCTTTTTTTCGGCGAATTCATGCAAAAATAGAGTTATGTCTCACACCAATAACACCTTCTTGCCTTCTGGCCGTATTGATCTGGGCACCGGCGAACTTGCGCTGGGCCCCCTGGACGGACGCTACGCTTCCGTGACCGCACCCCTGACCAACTACCTTTCTGAGGCGGCTCTGAACCGCGACCGCATCCACGTTGAGGTTGAGTGGTTCATTTACCTGTGCGAGCACGAGGTGCTGCCGGGTCTGTCCCCGCTGAGCGAGGAGCAGAAGAAGGGCCTGCGCGCCATCGTGACCGATTTCAACGCTGATTCTGTGGCGGAGCTGGCTGAGATTGAGGCAGTCACCGTTCACGACGTGAAGGCGGTTGAGTACTACATTGGTCGCCGCCTGGAGGGCCTGGGCCTGGGCCACCTGGTGCCGCTGGTTCACTTCGGCTGCACCTCCGAGGACATTAACAACCTCTCCTACGCACTGGGTATCAAGGACGCCGTTGAGAACGTGTGGATCCCCGCCGCTGAGGAGCTGATTGAGGTTCTGCTGAAGCTGGCTGAGGAAGGCCGCGATGTACCGATGCTGTGCCGCACTCACGGCCAGCCGGCAACCCCCTCCACCCTGGGCAAGGAGATGGGCGTGCTCGCCTACCGCCTGAAGCGCCAGGTCAAGCACGTGAAGGCTATCGAGTTCCTGGGCAAGATTAACGGTGCGACCGGCACCTACGCTGCTCACTATGCGTCGGTGCCTAGCGCTGATTGGCAGAAGATTTCTCGTGGTTTTGTGGAGCACCTGGGCCTGACCTGGAACCCGCTGACCACTCAGATTGAGTCGCACGACTGGCAGGCTGAGCTGTACTCGGATATCGCTCACTTCAACCGTGTGCTGCACAACCTCTGCACCGATGTGTGGAGCTACATTTCGATTGGTTTCTTCCGTCAGATTCCGGTGGCTGGTGCGACCGGTTCGTCGACTATGCCGCACAAGGTGAACCCGATTCGCTTTGAGAATGCGGAGGCTAACCTGGAGCTCTCCAACGCTCTGCTGGATTCGCTGGGTTCGACTCTGGTGACTTCTCGTTGGCAGCGTGACCTGACTGACTCGTCGGCGCAGCGCAATATTGGTGTGGCGTTTGGTCACTCGGTGCTGGCTATCTCCAATGTGGTGAAGGGTCTGCAGCGTCTGGATATTGCGACCGACGTTATTTCTGCTGATCTGGATTCCAACTGGGAGGTTCTGGCTGAGGCGATCCAGATGGTGATGCGTGCTGAGGCTATTGCGGGTGTTCCCGGCATGGAGAACCCGTACGAGCGTCTGAAGGAGCTGACTCGCGGTCACCGCGTGGATGCCGCTCGCTTGAAGGAGTTCGTGGCTACTCTGGGCCTCTCCCCCGAGGCTGAGGCGCGTCTGTCGGCTCTGACTCCGCACACCTATAACGGTATTGCGGCTCAGCTGCTGGACCATGCGAAGAACGCTTAGTCCGTAGCAAAGATATAAACAAAAGACCCCGGGTCCCTGCATTCAGGGATTCGGGGTCTTTAGCGTGTTGGGTCTTCGCTATGTTCCGGTTTTATGACCGGCGAGGATTTTAGCGGCCGAGCATGCGGTGGTGACCGGTTTCGGTGTCGTTGCCCTTGTCGCGGGTGAAGACCTTGCCTACAGCCTTACCTGCGTCCTTGACGCCCTTGAGCAGGGAGCCAGCCACGCCGGAGGAGCCGTCCGAACCTTCGCCGCCCTGTACGCGCGGTGCACGCGGGGTAATCATGAGCTCTGCGGGGAAGTAGGCGGGCGCGTCGCCGAAGGCTCGGCGGGTGTTGCGCACGACGTCCTTGCCGAGGGTCAGGTTCGCGCCACCGCCAACGACTGCGCCCACGCCGAAGGGCAGGGCACGGCCGAGCAGTGCACCGGTCTGGCGGGTGAGGAAGCGGCGGATGAACATGTTTCGGATGGTACGTTCGACGCTGAACATCTTGCCGCTGGAGGAGTTGCCGAGCAGCATGCCCCACTTGTTGGAGACACCGCCTGCCTTGCCGGTCTGCAGCAGCACGGTGTTCATGAGCTGGGAGCCTTCTTCGCCGAGCATGATTGCCATGACCATGGAGCGGGCGGTTTCGGGGTCGTGTACGTGCACGCCGTGCAGTTCTGCGACTGCCTGGGCGTAGAGTGCGGTGCGTTCGAGGTAGCCGCCGACTGCGAGCGCGGACAGGCTCATGGAGGTGACGGTGCCGACGCCGGGCACGAATGCGGATGCGCCGGTGACGCCGCCGATGGCGGTGATGTCACGCAGGTAGGTGCGGTCGAGGCGCTTGTGGATTTGTTCGGGGGTTTCGTCGGGGTGTGCTTCACGCAGTTTTTTGACGATGGACAGCGCGAGCGGTCGTTGCATGCGCAGTACGTTGTCGAGGGTGGTGGTCAGTGCGGGACGGGGGTTGCCGTCTTCATCGAATAGAGACTTCTTCGGGTCAAGCATGCTCTCAGTAAATCACGGCTTGGTGAATTTTTCCTGAATATGGGGCCTGTGGTGGGGTTTGGGGGGTGAAATTTCACCGAGGGCGTGGAGGTTTTTGATCGCTTGTTAGGGTGTTTTGGTCTTTATTTGCGCCCAATTTTAAAGCGCGTAAAATTGTCGTAGATTACACACTATTCATTGTTTGCATAGTGCGTGACCTGCTTCACGGAGATTCGGGTTGCGCCTGATGACAGATAGCGGCTAATACCTCTTCTGAATCCTAAGGAATACTATGACTTCTTCCACCCATACGCCCAATGCTGCGCGTTCTCCCCTGGCGACTCAGGGGCTGGGTGTTGCGTACGCGACCGGCGCGATTATTTCGGCGCAGTTCGGTGCGGCTCTTGCCAAGCAGCTCATGGGCGATTTGGGCCCCTGGGGCGTGGTCGCTCTGCGCCTGCTGACATCTTCTATCCTGCTGTGGGTGTTCTTCCGCCCGCAGATTCGTTCGTGGACCCGTCAGCAGTGGATGGCGGTCATTGTCCTCGGTGTCGCCCTGACCGGTGCGAATGCCTTCTTCTATGTGGCTATTGAGCAGGTTCCGCTAGCAATTGCGGTGGCTATTGAGTTTATGGGTCCGCTGGTGCTGGCGACGGTTATGTCGCGCCGTAAGCTGGACCTGGTGTGGATTGCTCTGTCATTTACGGGCATGGCGATTCTGACTGCTGAGTCCCAGGCGAAGCCTGAAGATTTCGCGTTGATGGGTGTGGTTTTCGCAATCCTGACCGCTATTTCTCGTGCCGCCTATATTCTGGCGACTGAGAAGGTTGGCGCTCTGATTCCGGGTATGGGCGGCATGGTCGTGGGTAACGTTGTCTCTACCCTGCTGGTTCTGCCGTTCCCGTTCCTGATAAGCGGCAATAACCTGTTGAAGGTCACCCAGGATGTGCACCTGCTGGCTATTGGCTGCCTGATGGGTCTGCTGGCTTCTGCCCTGCCGGCGCTGGGTGAGGTTTCTTCGCTGCGTCTGCTGCCCGCGCACATTTATAGCGTGGTGCTGTCCCTGGAGCCTGCGATTGCGGCGGCTGTGGGTATTGTGATGCTTGGTGAGGCTACCGGCCTGGTTCGTTGGGTTGCTATTGCTCTGCTGGTGGCGGCGAGTATCGGTATTTCGATTTCTCACGCTCGTGCGCAGAAGAAGGCGCAGGAGGACGGCACGCTGGAGGATGCGGACCATTACCTGCCGGGTGCGGTGGATGCGCACGCGGTGGATATTGCGCAGATGGCGACTAACTCTATTACGATTCCGTCGGCTGAACAGATTAAGGCTGACCGTGAGGCGAAGGGCCTCTAATCTACTGAACTGTAGCCGTGTCAACGGCTTCTAGCCCCCCCCCCGGGTAACGAGTAGGATAGTATCTCGTGTTGCCCGGGGGGGGCGCGCTCTTTAAACGGCGCTATTGGAGCGTTCGTTCTGCCCCGTAGCGGCACAGCATGCACACGTGGAGAAGTACCGCCTTGTGAGGCGCAGGAAGGAGAATCATGCCGCATACTTCATCTCAACGCCCCGCACTGGGCATTATGTTTGTGCTGATGTCCTGCTCATCGCTGCAGTTCGGTGCCGCGTTCGCGATTACTCTTTTCCCGCTGTTTGGCGCTCTGGCTATTAGTGTCAGCCGCCTGGCGATTGCTTCCATTGTGGTGGGTAGCGCCGTGTGGTTGGCGGCGCGTTGGCATACCCGCCGCGGCGGCGAAATGCCGCCGGGTGCGCTGTCGTGGTCGAAGGAGCAGTGGCATGCCGTCATCATCTTCGGTATGACGTTCGGCCTGATGAACGGCTTCTTCTATTGCGCGATTGACCGCATCCCGATTGGTTTGGCGGTTGCGGTGGAGTTCTTGGGCCCGCTGGCGTTGGCGTCCATGCTGACGCGCAGGCTCCGCGACGCGGTGTGGGTGCTCTGCGCTCTGGCGGGCATGCTGGTGCTCGGCTATGAGGCGGCGGTCGGTAAGGATACCGACTACCTGGGTCTGACGTTCGCGCTGATTGCTGGCGTGTTCTGGGCGCTGTATATTCGCTCTAGCGCGAAGGTGGGTGCCCTGGTTCCGGGTGCGAGCGGCCTGGCGGTGGCGATGCTTGTTGGTGCTGCGTTTATTGCCCCGGTGGCGGCGGTTGTTCCGGCGCCTCAGCCGATTTGGAATGCGGCGCAGGATCCGATGCTGCTCCTCATGATTTTTGGTACCGCCATGTTCGCTTCGGTGATTCCCTATAGCGCGGAGCTGATGGCTCTGCGTAACCTGCCGCAGCAGGTGTTTAGTGTGCTGATGAGCATGGAACCGGCGATTGCGGCGATTGCCGGTTGGGCGTTGCTGGATCAGGAGACCGGCCCGATTCGTTGGGTGGCAATCTGTCTGCTGATGACGGCGAGTGTGGGTATTACGCTCACCACCACGAAGGGCGATTCCCCCAAACAGAAGGATGACGGTGAGGACCCCGTTCCCGTGCCGCTACCCGAATAAAACCAAGATTCTGCCGGCGCGCGGCATAGAGAAAACCCATATACAAAACCGTTGAGGCGGGTACCTGGTTGGTACCCGCCTCAACGGTTTTATGTTTCAGTTTTAGCTCTCGGCCAGCTCGTCCAGCAGGTCGCGCAGCTCGTCGGTGGTGAGCACCTCCGCCGGATGCGGTCCCATCGCGTACAGCAGATCCTGCGTGTCCTCGTCCAGCTCGCGGGAGGTACCGATCAGTACGAGGTTTCCCTCGTTCTCGCCACTGAGCATCGAGCTCTCGCACAGGCACCACACGTGGTCGAAGACTTCCAGCATGGCGGTTGCCTGCAGGCGGAAGAAGGGCAGACCCGCGTCGTCACCCACGTTGATGGCGACCATGCCGCGTTCACTCAGGGCGTCCTTGAGTTCGCGGTAGAAGTCGCGGTTCGCCAGGTGTGCGGGCGCGTCCATGCCGGTGAAAATATCGAGGATAATCGCGTCGAAGCCGGGCACGCCCAGCAGTTCGGGCAGGTGGGCCAGCTGCTCGCGGGCATCGCCCACCACCAGCCGGCAGTCGGTGCCGGCGGGTAGCGGCAACCGGTCGGTCACGAAGCCCATGAGCTCGGGCTCAATATCCACGGCAACCTGGCGGGAGCCGGGGCGGGTCGCCTGAATGTAACGCACGAGGGTGAGCGCACCGGCGCCCAGGTGTGCGGCGGTGATGGGTTCGCCGGCGGGTGCGAGCGCATCCACCGCGTTTGCGATGCGGCGCAGGTACTCGTAGAACACGTAGTCGGGGTTCTGCACGTCCACGTGGGACTGCTCGGCGCCACCGATTTCGAGGACGTAGCCGTGGTCGCTGAACCCGTCCGGGTGGATTTCGGCGCGCTGACCGCCGGAGAGCTGAATGTGCGCCACTACTTCACGCCAGCTTCACGCTTGAAGGTGCTGACCAGGTCGTCCACCGAGGAGGAAGAATCCAGACCCTCAACGACCTTGTCGTTCACGGCGAAGGTGGGGGTGCCCTTCACACCAATCTTCACGGCGTGCTCGTAGTCGCGCTGAACGGGCTTGACGGTGTCGGAGGCAAGCAGGACCTTGTCGAATTCTTCGGTGTTCAGGCCCAGTTCCTTGGCGTAGTCGTTGAAGAGGGTGCGCAGTTTGTCGCGCTCTTTGATGTTCTTCCAGTCGTTCTGGGTGTTGAAGAGCTTGTTCGCCATTTCGACGTGCTTACCCTGAGCTGTTGCGGCTTCTACGGCGAGCGCGGCGGGTACGGCGTTGGCGTGCATGTTCAGCGGCATGTGACGCACGGTCACGTTCATGATGCCGTCAAGCTTCTTGGCGGCTTCTTCAAACTTAGGTTCTGCCTTAGCGCAGTAGGGGCACTGGTAGTCGGTGTACAGGGTTGCGGTGCCTGCACCGGGTACTTCGCGGTTGAGGCGGTAACCGACGTAGCCGTCATCGGCGGTTGCCGAAGCAGTACCCGAAGGGTCAGCGGATGCCGAAGCGCTCGCGGATGCACTTGCCGAGGTAGCGGCGGTGCTTGCAGATGCGCTCGCCGAACCGCTCGCAGACGCCGATGCGGAAGGCTGGGAGGAGCTGGAACCGCATGCGCTCAGCCCCAGGGCGGCGGCGGGCACTACGCCCAGTAGCAGGGTGCGGCGGTTGAGGGGTGAAGTCATGGTGGTTCCTCTCTCTACGGGTGGCGGGCTGGCCTGTTTGCTACATCTGTGGTTGATTAATCTGTGGTTGATGTGCACTCTGAGGTGCTGTCAGCCGCCGTGGGTATAGGGTTTATTGTATGCCTCTGCCCTGAACTTTCCCTATCTTCGGGCGGGTTTGCGGGGTGAATGCAGTGCACACCATAGCCGCCCTGTCGCCTGCTCCCAGCTGCGGGGCCGGTGTTGAAAGTAATTAGCCTCTCCCCCGCCTTTTTGGTACTATTGCGGGGTATGCACTGTTCACCGGTTGCTTTCGGGCAGTTGAGAACGGCAGCATATGCGCCTCTATAGCTCAGGGGTAGAGCATTTCCCTCGTAAAGAAAAGGTCGTGGGTTCGAATCCCACTGGGGGCTCCACATCCGCCGTAACGCGTGCCGGTTTCCGGTGTGTTGCGGCGGTTTTTAGCATCTGAGAGTTGTCGTTTTCTCGAAGATGTCACCGTCGAACTTTAGGAGATTCTCATGTCTTCTCGATCCGCATCCGCTAAGCGCCAGAGTGGCCGTGCGCAGGCAGGTCGCGCCGCTGCGGGCTCTGCACGCCCGATGAGCCCCACGATGCGTTTTGCTCTGGTGTACGTGCTGGCGCTGGTGGTTTCCCTGGCGGTGTGGTTCTTCTACCGTTCCGTGTATGAGGATGACACCTCGTTCCTGGTGCCGATTGTGATTTCCTTGGTGACTTCGTACGTGTGCGCTCATGCGCTGACGGGCGGCAAATCGCCCCGCAACTAGACCGCCGACCAGCAGCCCGCCAGGCTGTAGCCTCGTGAGGTTTCAGGCAGACAAAAGCCGCGCATCCGGTTCCCCGCTCGGGGGTCGGATGCGCGGCTTTTTACGTGTGTACTTTAGACCAGCGCCTTACTTGGATGCGCGCTGGAAGTCGCTGTCGGTCTTGCCCCACAGGCCGTAGACCTTGGCGAGTTCCTTGACCTTCTTTGCACGCAGGTAGCGCGGCAGGTAGGAGCCGTCGCGGGGGCCGTCGAGGGGCACGTCGAGCATCTGGTGTGCTTCTTCGATTTCGAGCTCGCTCGGGGAGAATGCCGCGTTGATGGTCTCAGCCTGGCGAATGTCGAGGGTGATCTTACCGGTCATGCCGTGGTCGTTCGCGTAGCCGCATGCCTTGGAGAGGTCAGCGCCGTATGCGCCGAGGGTCGGGCCGTCGATGGGGCCGGGCAGACCACCCAGGGTGGAGGCGATGACCAGCTGCGAACGCACGTAGGCGAGCGCCATGGGGGTTGCGGAGGAGCCGGTGTCGCGGCGGTAGTCGCCTGCACCGAATGCGAGGCGGAAAGTGCCGATTGCGCGCGCAATTTCGACGGAGTGGTGCACACCGAGTGCAGACTCGATCAGCGCGATGATGGGGGTTCCGGGGGGCAGCTCGGCTGCGGTGCGGTCAATGTCGGTGGCGTGCTCTGCGGTGGCGAGCATGACGCCTCGCAGGCCCTTCACGTTCTTGAGGGCCTTGACGTCCTTCCACCAGTGTTCGGTGGTGATGGCGTTGATTCGCACCCATGCGACGACGCCGGAGTTGAGCATACGGACGACCTGTTCGCGGGCGGCGTCCTTCTCTTCGGCGGGGCAGCCGTCTTCGAGGTCAATGATGATGGAGTCAGCCTCAGATTCGAAGGCCTCTTCAAAAACTTCTTCAGTGGAGTTGGCGCGCACGAGGAGCCAGGAACGAGAGAGGCTGGGGCGCAGCTGACGCGCACGCTCATTGCGGTGGAATTCAAACATGGTGTGTGACTTCTTCCGTGAATTGTATATGCATTGGGTTGTGCCGTAGAGGGGCAGGAAAAAGCCTGCGGTTCTTCCGCGCGTACCATCGCATTGTGTCGTCACCTCCATTGTGACGGAACCGCATAAGAAGTGTCCTACACCTCTTCTTTAAGCGTATCGCCTGTTGAGGTGCACATCAAACTAACCCGCCTGTTGACCGCAATTTAGGCCCTGTGTTATGCCTCAATCAGCTGGGTGCGGCCCACGGGGATTCCATCGTCGAAGGTCAGCTTGCCGGCGGCTTCCTTCTGGGCGCGCTGAATCAGACGTTCGGCATCCTCAATGTGCTGGATGACGGTTTCCACGCGACGGTGCACGCTCACCTGGCGGTCGCATCCGGTGGCACAGTTGCCGAAGCAACGTGCCATGGCGAGCGCTTCGGCGCAGAGTGCCACGGCGTTACCTGCCTTGGAGAGGGCGCGGTTCAGGTCGGAGTAGGTGCCGAACGGGGAGGCGGGAATATCGCCGTCGCTGGGGGCGAGGCGGTGCGCTTCCATAGCGACTGCACGCACGCGCGGAATCAGGTCGGCGAGCGCGTTTGCGTCCGGCACGATGAGCTCAATCATGGAGGCGGACGAATCGGTTGCCGCTAGGCGTTCGAGGACCTGGTGGAAGCGGTCAATGCCGCGAATGAACCGGTCGTGGGATCGGCGCCAGATGCCTTTGCCGAGTTCGGCGTCGTCGCGGCGCGATTGCAGGTAGCTTTTAAGTCCCATACGTCCTCCTCTGCGTGGTGTGTGTGCCGTGTTTGTTGGTCGGTGGAGGTTGCCGGTGATGGGCTCTGCGGCGACCCGCAAACCTCCCTATGCTTAGGTTACCCTAAATTTCTTTTAGTGACGAGATGTCAGCAGTCAGCTGTTTATTTCAAACCCAGATTTTCTTCACGCCGCTCACGCGACGCTCCCCGCGGTGCCAGCCTAAAATGGCACCGGCCTAAAATAGCACCGCGGGGGCGCAGCGATTTCTAGACCATCCGCAGCACAATCTTGCCGCGATGCTGACCCGAGTCGAAGTATTCGTGGGCGGCAGCCGCCTCCTCCATGTCGAAGATACGGTCCAGACCCACGCCAATCCTGCCGGATTCAATCAGCGGCAGCACGTGTTCGCGTACACCGCGCAGAATCTCAGCCTTCTGCTGATCCGAACGGGTGCGCAGGCTCGTAGCGTGCACCGACAGGCGGCGGGAGAGCATGTACCCCAGGTTCACTTCTGCTTTGGCACCGCCCATCAGACCGATAATGCACAGGTGCCCGCCGTCGGCGAGGGTGTGCAGGTTGTCGTCCAGGTACTTTCCGCCCACGACGTCGAGGATGTAGTCAGCGCCGCGTCCGCCAGTTTCAGCCAGCAGAACTTCACAGAACGAATGTTCGGTATAAATAATGGGTTCCGCGCCTAGTGAGCGCACATATTCTGCTTTTTCCTCGGTGCCCACGGTTGCGAACACGCGGGTACCTACGGCGAGCGCCAGCTGGATGGCGTGCACACCGATACCGCCGGTACCGCCGTGAATGAGCACCACCGCGGGTTCGCCGTCTTCCTTGAGGTTTTCGGCGGGGTTCATGCTCATACCGCAGGTGAGCACCAGGTTCGAGTAGACGGTTGCCGCGACTTCGGGAATACCGGCGGCTTCGGCGAAGCTCAGCTGTTCGGGTACGGGCAGCACGTGGTCGACCGGTACGGTCACGTAGTCGGCGTAGCCGCCTCCAGCGAGGAGCGCCATGACGGGGGTGCCGCGGTTCTCTACGGAGGCACCTTCACCGACCGCTTCGATAACGCCGGCCACTTCGAGGCCGTAGATGGCGCTCGCGCCGGCGGGCGGCGGGTAGAATCCGCGGCGTTGCAGGGCGTCGGCGCGGTTGATTCCGGCGGCGTGAACACGGATGAGAACTTCGTGGGATCGGGGTACGGGGGCGGGGACTTCGCTGATTGTCAGAGCCTCAGGTCCACCGTGACTGTTCTCAATAATTGCTCTCATGAGTCCTCCTCATTGCCGGAAGCACCATCGTTGGTGCGCGATTTACAGAAAGCTTATCGCATGAGATAATCTCGTAGTGCCCTGCGGCACGGTATTGCCATAAAATGCCGGTCTCTGGTGCGTATGGATGGTTGTCCGAGCGGCCGAAGGAGCTGGTCTTGAAAACCAGTAGGCGGTAACCCCGTCTCAAGGGTTCAAATCCCTTACCATCCGCGTTTTAGCTTCTGCTCCACGTGTGGAGCGCAAAGAGCCCCGTTCCTCGTATTGAGGAGCGGGGCTCTTTGCATACGCCATTTTGAGTTACCGGGAGCATCGTTAGTGGATGTGTGACAATGCGTTCACAATCAGCATGATAAGGGCGGCAATACCGATGAAAATGCATAGCCCCAGACCGTTGAGAATCAGACCGCCGATGGCACGGACACCGTACCGTCGTGCCACGAACCCCTGCCAGATGCCCAGAATGTTCAGGATTGGGGCAAGGATAGCTACCAGCAGAGCACTTTCTTCAAGACCTTGGACAAAACCCCAGAACCCTAGAACGAAGGACAGCGGGCCGAGGAAGGCAAAAAGTAGGGAGAAGTTCGCTGCTCTTTTACCGGTTTGTTCCCTCTGCACGTCGGGAGGTAGCTCGCTCGCAGGTAGCAACTCATTGTCCGTATCGTCAGCATCGAGTTGCTCGTTGCCCGTTCCCTGGTAGAGCTTGGCGTATTCGGGGTTGTAATCGAAAGCTTCATTGTTTTGGGGTAACTGCGACATCGCATCCACAACCTTTCAGGATCTACACGCGTTAGTTGAATACCTCAGCCTGGTGCTTCGCAAAAACCTATTCGCCGTTGAACCACGCCCACACAATCAGTACGTACACGAGGACAAGCTTGGCGATAGCTATCCAGCTCAGGATTCGACCCGCAAGAGAAACTACGCCGTAACTATCCGCTTCCTTAGCTTTATGTAGACCAAGGACACTTAAGATGATGGTGGGGATACCGAAAAACCACGGACCCGACACCATGATGTTGATGAGGCTGAGCACACCGAAAGTGAGTGAAAGTTGGGAGGCTCGTTCCCCTAGATTAGTCGCTGTTTTCCCACCGCTCTGCATCATAGGGGGCTCTTCAATATCAGCACCCTGTTTGTGGCGATGAGGTTTCGAGCGCAGACCAGCTGCTGGGTCGGAATACGGGCCTAGGATTGGATCCTGCATCGTTGCATAATAACCTTTCAATACCGGGTGTTACGTGTCTATCGAAGTGAGAGAGCGCTCAGGCTCGTCGACGGGCCTGCATCATTGAAGCCGTACAGAGCAAACCCAATCATTATGATGAAGCCGACGATGGCGATGACAATGACCATCCCTATCCCACTGAGAAACAGACCCACGTTGGCGTCCTCACCGTGCTGTCTTGCCACTCGTGCTTGCCAGAGACCCAAGAAGTTCAGTAATGGCGCAGCAATGATTATTGGCATGCCGATACCAAAGCCATGGGAAACCCACCAAAACGCTAGGGCGAGAGCAAGCATACCGAAGACACCGAAAATCAGGGAGAGATTTGCGGCTTTTTCGCCAGGGCCCATCTTCCACACGCTCGAAGAGAACTCACTCGCGGGTAGCGGCTGGTCGTCCGTACCAGACTGCACGCTGTCGTTCCCCCGGTGGGTCTTGGCGTATTCGGGATTGTCATCAAAAACTTCATTATTTTGGGGTAGCTGCGACATCGCATCCACAACCTTTCACGTACCGACACAGATGCTAAACCCACCCTAGACCTTCCCCCGCGCGGGAACAAGCATGTCAGGACCAATCCACGAGATATACGGCATATACACGGCAAAGCCCCGTTCCTCGTATTGAGGAGCGGGGCTTTTGCGTACCCTCCAATGAGGGTGAAAGTGTTTAGAAGAATGCCAGTATCTGCACAGTCTCCACGAGACTAGAATTTGCGGCAGAATCAGAAAGAGCCAGCATAATTGCTAGCAGAAGACCTCCGCCGAAAAGCACCAGGAACATGCCACCAATGGCTACGCTAATCCAGTTCAAGATACGACCAGCTGAAGCAGCCGCACCATAACGCTCTGCCTCGTTCGCCTTGAAAATACCGATAACACCCAGAATCAGGGAAGGCAGACCAAACAGCCACCAGCTGAGAGTCACTATACACGCCAAGCTGATAATACCCAGCACCGTGGAAGTCTGAGCAGCCTTCTCACCGGCAAGCTGCTCGGGGGTCTTCTGCAAAAAACCCATAGGAACCATCATGGGCTGACCGTACTGGTCGGGCTGCTGGTACTGCTGACCGTACGGGTCATACTGATTCTGACCATATGGGTCTTGACCGTACGAATTCTGACCGTACTGGTCATAAGAATACTGATCGTAGGAGCTCTGCCCGTACTGGCCGTAAGAACCCTGACCGTATTGGCCATACTGACCGTACTGAGTGTTCTGCCCGTACTGGCCGTTCTGGTTGTACTGCTCGTTCAGACGGTTGTAGTCCGGGTTGTAGTCGTAGGGGTCTGAACCCCGAGGAGTCTGAGACATGGCATCTCACTTTCGTACGGCTGGTGTGTGTTAAACCTAATTCACCCTAACCCATGAATGGAACGGGTACAACTAAGGCCGTTATGCAACCCCGCACAACAGACTTTGATGCGCTGGATATGCGCCTTATCAGGTACGCAAAAGCCCCGCTCCTCACATCGAGGAACGGGGCTTCCGCTATACCCTGCGAATGAGCTCTTAGAAGAGTGCCAGGGTGCTGACCAGCTCAGTAAAGTGGTTGGAAGAGGAAGAAGCAGCACCTGCCGCGCCGATAAGACCCAGCAGCAGGAAACCACCGATTACAACCAAGAACAGGCCACCAAAAGCTGCGTTAATCCAGCCCATGATGCGACCGCCCGAAGCTGCAGTGCCAAAACGCTCAGCCTCATTAGCCTTCATAATGCCGATAACACCCATGATCAGCGAGGGCAGACCGAACAGCCACCAGCTAACAAAGAAGTTGCAGATCAGACCAATAATGCCGAGCACCATGGAGGTCTGACCAGCCTTCTCGCCAGCAAGCTGCTCGGGGGTCTTCTGAACAATGCCGACAGGCACCATCATAGGCTGACCGTACTGACCAGGCTGCTGGTACTGCTGCTGGTACTGCTGCTGACCGTTCTGAGCGTTCTGCTCGTTCAGGTTGCCGTATTCCGGGTTGTAGTCGTAGGAGTTAGAGTCCTGCGGGTTCTGAGACATGTGGTCCCTCTTTCGTGTGAATGGTGTGTATTGAACCTTACTCACCCTAACCTATCGCTGAGGTGGGCACAAACGGATTCGTCATTCTGGAGCTATCCGCAGCATATATGCACTGACCAGAAAACTGATGAGGCGCACAGAAGCCCGCGTGCGCACGGGGCGCTCGCGGGCTTTCTCAAATCATGAGGCTACTGCAGGTAGCTTCAATCTTACTGCTTTACAAAAATCTTCAGAGCGACCAGCAAAATAATACTGACGACACCCAGAACAGTACCGGCAATAGCCATACCGCGGTTCTTCAGCTCGGGGTTATTCATAGCCAGGCGGCCGGTCGCAATAGCTACAGCACCAAGGATGAAACCGAGGACAAAGAAGCTCACAATACCGCTCACCAGAGAGACAATCGACAGGGTCTTTGCCTTCTTCGCCTGAGCCTGCTGCTCAGGGGTCTGAACGGGCACACCGTAAGGAGCCTGCTGATTGAACTGAGGTGCCTGCTGGCTAAACTGGGGGTCCTGGTTGAACTGGGGCTGGGGGTTGTTGGGGTTTTCAGACATGATCTCTCATTTCGTTGAGTAAATAAGACACCTCTGGCAACGTTGCATGGAAAAATCACACGCCAGAGACGCCCTCTATTTATCGGTTGGACAGTAGCAGTCTATCGAAAATGTATATGAGCCTCAAAGCGCACAATCCATAATCCGCCCTATAAAGCAACACATACTCAGAGATATCCTCCAAAGCACGGGCCGAATTGACCAAGCGCAAAACAGCCTATATTCTTATAGGGATGCGCTCACGAGCGCACCGTGGAGACGTGCCAGAGCGGCCGAATGGACTTCACTGCTAATGAAGGGTCGGGGTTAAACTCGACCGGGGGTTCAAATCCCCCCGTCTCCGCCACAAAAAGCCCCGTACCGGTTGGTACGGGGCTTTTGCTTTACCCATCTCATTCAGGCACGAAGCCTAGAAGCTCTTGGGCTAGAAGTTTCAGGACTAGAAGCACTTGAAATCCACGAGGCGCGCATCCGCACCATCAAGCAGAGCCCACTCCCCCGGCACCTCAAATACCGCAATGGAAGAGGGCGGGAAACCGTAATACACATCCATGGACGCGTTCGGGTCAGAATCTGGGCTCATCAGACGCTGCGCGGCATCCTGCACGCCGGGCAGATGCGACACCACCATCAGAGAATGAACATTCTCCGAAACACTGTTAATGCGCGCAATAATGCGGGACGCAGACACCTCGTACAGCCCCTCATCCAGATGAGCGGTAGGCGCCTTCGCCCCCAAACCATCCGAAACCCAAGTCGTCGTCTGACGAGTACGCAAAGCCGACGACGACATAATCTGCTCCGGAATATAACCGCGAGCCGCCAGCCAGGCGCCAGCAGCGGCAGCCTGCTCATGGCCGCGCTTCGTCAGCGGACGATCAAAATCATTCAGACCCCAATCAGCCTCCGCATGGCGCATAATAATCAGACGCTTGACCCCGCTGCGGTGCGAGCCAGATGCAGTGTTGGAAGAATTTTCAGCCATACACCCATTCTATCTAGAGGGCGCCGGATCGTGCCGCACGCCGCCACAGCACGCACACTAACACCCCCAGGCGGGCACAAGTAAACCCCGGCGCACCGGCATGACGCCAGCACACCGGGGTGCACTCTACAGAAGCTAAATTCTGTACACGCTAAATCGAGTATTCCGGAGCAGCCCAGACAACAACCTCGGGGTGCTCAAAGAAGCGGTAACCCTGACCGCGCACCGTACGCACGGTACCCGAGAGGCGGCCCAGCTTCGAACGCAGACGACGAATATGCACGTCAATTGTACGCTCATGCGGATGCTCGTCACCGGAGCTCCACAGCGCCTTCAGCAGCTCCTCACGACCCACGGTGCGGGAAGAGTTCTCCACCAGGTGTGCCAGCAGCTCGAACTCCTTGAAAGTCAGCATGAGCGGCTCACCATCCAGGAACACCTCGCGGCGTGCCAAATCAATCAGCACACCCGAAGAGTGGCTATTCGTGGTCTCTGCTTCGCGGGCGACATTCGCCTCCGGGTGCATGTACATTGCGGTCGGGTCGCCGAGCGCATTACGTACCACCTCAAGGTCGCTACCCTCAGCGTTCACCGGAGCCAACGCCACAGCGGCGTACGACTCCGACTCGGGAGCCAGGTGGTGTGCATAAGTGCGCAGATCTTGAACGATACGCACCAGGGAGGTGCCGTTCGCTGCAGCAAGTTCCTCATTCAAACCCACATAGAGCACAAAGCCGCGTGCCTCATTTTCCTGAGCCTGCTTATGGGCAGAGTCACCGGCTGAGAAAGTCATCGGACGCAACGTTGCGGCCTGCGCAGCGGGACGCTGAGGCTGCACGACCTGGCGCTTAGCGGCGCGGCCGCGCTGGGAGATGTGGACATATCCAGGTACAGCGCCTGACATGGTTCAACCTTCTCTCAAAGTCTGTGTACGGGATCCCTGTCGTACGTAGTGTGGGGTGCGCCGGAAGTGACGCCGAGTCAAACAGTCCCCAATACCTGTTCGAGCTTCAATCCTCTTACTTAATATTTCTCCTATTTGACGGATAAATCAAGCGGATTCAGCATAGTGGATTCATCTTTATGGGCGAGAGGAGTACAATGCCCCCTCTCATGTTTTAGGGTTTCAGGGACTACCTGAAGCTTTCAGTATTTTTTTCCCTTATAAATATTCATAGCTTCTTTTATTTACTGGTTCCACCCTGTATTTTCATGTGAAGCTGTGAATATGCTCAATATATTTTGAACCCTTCAAAACATTATAGTGTTCCTCATCACATACTATTAAGGGTGTTTCATAAACCCACACAAGCGCCCAACAACACCATAAACACCCAAGACAGCAGACCGTTAGACACACATCCCCCAACACCACACCATATAACCTGCGCACAGCCTCCAGCAGATACAACAAAGCGCCCCCGCACATGCTTAAACATATGCAGAGGCGCCCCACTCACATCACGTGAATAACGCTGAAAAACTACTCAGCCAGACCGTACAGGCGGTCACCAGCATCGCCCAGACCCGGAATAATGTACGCCTTCTCGTTCAGACGCTCATCACGAGCAGCCAGGAACAGGTCAACATTCTCCATACCCTCAATGCCCTTCTCCAGAGCAGCAATGCCCTCAGGAGCAGCAATCAGGCACACGCAAGTCACAGACTCAGCACCACGCTCACGCAGGAACTTAATTGCCTCGATCAGAGTGCCACCGGTAGCCAGCATCGGATCCAGCAGGTACACCTGACGACCAGTCAGGTCCTCCGGCAGACGCTCAGCATAAGTCACAATATCCAGCGTTTCCTCATTACGAGCCATACCCAGGAAGCCCACCTCAGCGGTCGGCACCATGCGAGTCATACCCTCAAGCATGCCCAGACCAGCACGCAGAATCGGAACAACCAGCGGCTTAGGATCAGCAATACGAACACCGGTAGTAGTCGCCACCGGAGTCACAACCTCAACCTCTTCCACACGAATCTCGCGAGTCGCCTCATAGGCAAGAAGGGTCACCAGCTCATCAACCAGCTGACGGAAAATCGGGGACGGGGTGTTCTTATCACGCAGAACACTAATCTTGTGAGAGACCAGCGGGTGGTCAAGAATCTTAATACGCATAATACGATTTTACCCACCCCCGAATCAGCAAGCACCGGCAAAGCCCCGGAAGTGGCACACAACCTATAAAACGAGGCGAAGTACCCCCGCACAAACACCCACCAACGCACCCGCCAACACCACCCCAGAACAATCCAGGCATGCGAAAACCCGCCGAGACGAATCTCGACGGGTTTTCGTTGGTGCGGTGGTGGAGGGATTTGAACCCCCGTTGGCTTTTACACCAAACATCATTTCGAGTGATGCACCTTCGGCCGCTCGGACACACCACCAACAGTGGAAAACTATAGCACACCCCCAACAGGAGAGCAAGAAAAACCGCGTGCGGCAGCCGGGTGTCGCCCTCTTCACGGCCCCTTTTCACCGTGCCCTTTTCGACACCCGACACCGAAGTCCCGGCTACGTCTACAGACCCCAACAGGTCCGCCTAATGACGGATATACCCATCTACAACCAGCATGACAGCACGCGTTGCATCCTCAGCATTGCGCTCCGCCTGATGCACTTCACGATCCATAGCAAACATGTAAATCGCGCCGAACATAGAGATCGCAATCGCACGAGGATTCTGAGCGGTATCAACCGTATAGCGGCGAGCCACAGCCTCCGTCATCTCCTCCAAAAAATCCAGAAGATTCAGACGGTTATCGCTCATCGCCTCAGTCCAACCATCCGCACCCTTCCACGCCTCCGAAAGCCACATCCTAGTAAAACCCGGACGGTCCTCAAGATACTGGAACGCGGCGCGAACAGCACTCCGCAACGCCTCACGCGGATCAGAATGAACCGACGCCGCGCGACGCGCATCGCTCAGCAGCAACTGCGTGCCGTACTGAACCAGCTGATCCACCATGGTCTTCTTAGAACCGAAGTTGTAATACACGGTTCCCTTAGAAACACCCGCCCGGGCAGCCACCTCTTCAACAGTGGCGTACTCAAGCCCCTTTTCGGTCATGATTTCCATAGCAGCGTTGAACAACTTCAACTGAGTTCTACCTGTACGGCCGGGACGACGACTTGAAGCTTCAGCGACTGGGCGCTGCAACATCAGCAGTCCTCCCTCCCTTTTTGCAGATATATCTCTATTTTATTAGACAGTTTTCCCCCGGTGCGACTAAACAGGGTTTGTTACACCGTAATCTCCGGAGCCAGCTTCTTCAGCGACCACGTACGATCACGACGCGTGCCAATGTAACCCAACATCAGACCAGCCAGACCCCACAGAGTCAAAACCAGCATGATGCCCCACAGGCTCGACTCATTAATGCCATACGCCAAACGACGCGTACCCGCCACCGCATAGCCCATCGGGAAGAAATCATGCATCCAACGAATCGACTCAGGCAAAGTCTCATACGGCATCGTGCCGCCCGCAGTAATCAGCTGCAGAATCAGAATGACCAAAGCAACAAGCTTACCCGGCGCACCCAAAATCACCGTCAAACCATGAATGAAACCGGTAAAGACCAAAGCCACATAGCAGAGGAACAGCCACACCAGCCACGGATGAGCCATCTCAAAGCCCAAACCAAACTTAATCGCGGCAAACATCAGGGTCGCCTGCGCAATACCCACCAGGCCGAACGGCATCCAGCTACCGAGCATCACACGAATCGACGGAGCATGCGAAGCCAACGCACGGTTGTTCATCACGCGCAACGTCTGAACCAGCATCAAGCCGCCAATCCACAACGCCAAGCACATGAAGAACGGGCCCATGCCCTCACCATAGTTACGAGCCGACGCCAGCGACTCCTGCGACAAAGTCACAGGGTTCGACATCGTATCCGCAACCTTCGCCTGATCAGTCGGCGCAAGACTCGGAACCTGCTTAGCACCAGAAGCCAGGCCGCTCTCCAGCGACGAAGTACCATCCTTCAACTCGGAAGCACCATCATTCAGCTGAGTAGAACCATCAGACAGCTTCGCCGTACCGTCAGAAAGCTGCGACGCACCATCCTTCAGCTCATTCGCGCCATCAGCCAGCTTCTGCTGACCCTCAACCGCAGACTGCTCCTTCTCCGCCAAAGTACCGCTACCATCCTTCAGCTCGGCAGTGCCGTTCTTCAAAGAATCAGTACCCTCCTTCAGCTCAGAAGCACCACCCGCCAGAGTCGCAGAACCACTCGCAAGGCTCGAAGCACCCGAAGCGATCTTGGAATTACCATCAGCCAGGGTCGCCGAACCCGACGCCAACGAGGACGCGCCAGCATCCACACGAGCGGCACCATCAGCCACCGACGAAGCGCCCTTGGCAAGCGAAGACGCACCGGAATCCAGCGAATCCACGCCAGCCACCAAAGTCTGAATCTTTGCCGCAGTCGACGACGTACCATCAGACACACAATGGCTCGACTTCAACGCACTCAACTTCGACAGGGCATCAGTAGCGGCAGCATCACGAGTAGCCAGATGCGACTGCAGAGCCTTCTGATTCAGCTCAGCAACCTCATTCTTCGTCTCCTCAGAATCAACAGCAGCGACCAGCTGATCAGCCTGCTCCTGAGTCAACGTACCCGCCTCAACCAGCGGAGTCACCTGAGCACGCACCTTCTGCGCACTCGCAGACACCACAGTATTCGACAAGTCACGACCAAAATCGCCGCTACCAGCAGAAGTATCCGTCTCATGCAGACGCATGCACATCGCGTTCAGCTCAGCCGGCAACTCACGAATACCAGCCTGATCCATGCCTTCACGCAACTGATGAATACCCGACGCCAAATCATTAGCGCCCTTCGCAACCGCCGCTGAACCGTCCTTCAAGCTCGCAGTACCCTCAGCCAGGGTCGCCGAACCGTCCTTTAGCTTCGACGCACCCTCAGAAGCAGACGCCGCCGCCGAAGCCAAGGTCGACGAACCATCCTTCAAGCTCGAGGCACCATCAGCAAGCTTCGCGGCGCCAGAATCCAGCTTCGCGGCGCCAGAATCCAAAGTTGAAACACCATCAGCAAGCTTCGCAGCGCCCTCAGCCAACTGCTTCTGACCATCCAACAACTGGGACTGGCCATCAGCCAGGGAGGAGGTGCCGTCCTTCAGCTTCACGGCGCCATCATTCACCGTGGCGGTGCCGTCCTTCAGCTGAGTGATAGCGTCAGCCAGCTTCACCGTACCGTTATTCACCTTCAACGCACCATCAGCAGCCTCACCCATCTTCGAATGAATAGTCGTGAAGCTAGCCAACAGCGAATTAGCCGTCGAATTACCGACCTTCTCAGCCACCGAATCACGCACCGCAGTGCCCGCCTTCGTGACAATATTCGTCAGCACATAGTTATTCGCGTCATTCGTAATGACCTCAATACCCGCCGAACGCGCATCAATAGGGCCCGTCTTACCGTCAGCATCAGGCTTAAACGAACCGGCACTCTGCAAATTACGCGAGAAATCCTTCGGAATCACCATCGCAAAGTCATAGGTGCCGTTCTCCACACCCTCGACAGCCTCAGTACGAGTCTGCACCTGGCGCCAATCAAACGTGCCAGCATCTAGAAGGCTCTTCTTCACGTCAGCACCGGTATTCACCTGCTGACCCTCAGAATCCGTCGCGCCCTCATCCTCAACCACCAGGGCACCCACAATGCCATTCACATGGCCGTAAGCATCCCAGTTGCCGTACAGGTACAGGGCACCGTACAGCAGCGGAATGCAGGACATCGCAAGGAGCACCAGAACCGGCAGAACACCGCTGGTCAGGCGCTTAAGCTCAACAAGAGCCACACGCAGAACAGTCATTCTTACTCCTTCTCAGCGGTCTTCTGGGCAACAGTCTTCTGGTTGCCGGTCTTCTGGTTATCAGTCTTATGGTCAGTGGTCTGAGCGGCTCCGGAAGTGCCGGATACCGCGGGGGTGAGGGAAATCGAAGAGGCCGAGGGGATTTCCTCCACCTCACGCACCTCAATCACGTCAATCACAGGCTCGGTCTGGGTTAGTTCCTCTGCCGCAGTCAGCTCTTCCGTCTCAGTCAGCTCTTCTGCAGGCTCCTCAGCCGGCTCAAACTCGCCGTCCTGATCCATGTGAACACTACCCACCACAGCACGGGCGCCCTGCCAGGACTCCGAAATATGCGGAACAATCGCCACCACAGTGCGAGGGCGATCCTCGTCAGTGGCAAGCTCCTCCAGGTAAGGAAGCCACATATAGGTGTGGTTCAAATGACGGGAGGGCGTGTCAAAAACCAGCAGGTCCGAAGGACTCGCCTGCGCCAAAGCCGCCATCAGCTCAATGTTCATCTCACCGTCAAGCTCATCCATCCACAGGCCGTCCAGGTCCTCAAGACCGCGTTCCTTCAGCCAGCGGCTCGCACGGGAACGACCAAAAACCGGCAGATTATAGGAGAGCATCTCAGACACGTAGTCGTGCACACGCATGTGCTGCTCGGGGGCGGTCACGTCAGGAGAGTCGATAATGTCACTGATACGACGCAGCTTCTTCATCGAAATCGGCTGCGGTTCCGCATCACCATCGCTCCAAAAAATCTCGCCACCCGACAGGGGCAAACGGCCGGTAAGAGCCAAACCCAGCGAGGTGCGCTCCATCTGGCTATCCGCCTGAATAATGATGACCTCACCCTGATTTACAGAAAAAGAGGTACGACCAAAAAGGGCGTGGTGACGCCCCTTAGCCCAAATATTGTCAACGCGAAGCACGAATAAATCCCCTTTAAATACAGGACGGTTCAGGTGAGTTTTGGGGAGCACTCCGCAGGTTGCGTGGGGTATCTATTTTCAGTCACGGGCAGACGGAGGCTCCAGTGCCTATATATGGTAGACCCGGACATGTGTGATGTGGTGGGCTTTTCATGAAAAAACAGGGGTCATTTTTGAAATTCTTGAAGTATTTTTCAAATAAATGGGGGTTTCGTACAAATAACGCGAAAAGCCACGCAATCTCTGCGCGGCTTTTCGCGTTATACAAACCATCTTCAGGGGTGAGGCCTAGGGGAGGTCAGGGGCGGCGTTCCCTAAAGAAGTCCACCATCAGCTGCGCACACTCATCAGCACGCACCCCCGCATACACCTCGGGAACCGGAGCAACCCTGCCGTCACGCAGTACATCGTAACGACTGCCAGCAGCCCCCGTCTTCTCCTCCCAGGCGCCAAAAACCACCGTCGAAACGCGTGACGCCAAAATCGTGCCGGCGCACATCAGGCACGGCTCCACGGTCACGACCAGGGTGCAACCGTCCAGGCGCCACTGACCACGATGCGCCGCCGCCTGACGAATCGCGTTCACCTCCGCATGGGCACTGGGGTCATGCTCCCGCTCGCGGGTATTGCCTGCCGAACCAATAATGACGCCCTGCTCGTCCACCACCACAGCACCGATAGGGATCTCGCCACGCTCACCTGCGGCGGCGCCCTCGGCGAGGGCGCGGACCATCCACTCGCCGTGTTCGGGGCGAGCGGGAATATCGCTGAGCACAGCGGAAGAACCGTCTGTGACCGTCAATTTTGAATATTCCGAATATGACATACAACCTCGTCAGGGGAATAAATAAACGTTAATGGGCGCGACTAGTGGGTGGCAGCCAAAGAGAAAGGATACACCGCAGAAGCACCCGCCAGCCGCAGCTCACGCGCCACAGCCGTAAACGCCCACCGCGAATCCACCACATCAGAAACCAGCAGAACAGGGCACCGATGCTCACGCACATAGTCCAGAACTTCTGCAGGCACCCGGTACGAGCGCAGCACATCCGCACAGCGGAATGCGCTATTACCGCCAAAGAAACGCGGCTCCCCCACCAGAGACACCCGGCCCAAATCCACCAGGCGACCCACCGACGCCAATCCCCTACCCAGGGACTGAGCCAAACGAGGACGCACCGGCGAAGGCAGAGTCAACACCGCCACCGGACGACCTGCCTCAGACCACTGCCAAGCGGCAAGCACCTTCACACAAGCGCGACCCAGCTCGGCAGGGACCTCAGAATCAACCGGCTCACCCAGCTCATTCGTCGCCAGAAGCTCACGCAGACGTGTACCGTACCCCATGTCGCTCAGACGTGCCAAAGCGTAACCGGATTCAGCCTGCTCGTCCTTAGACAAACGACCGCGCGGCGCATCCGCACCCATCAGCTGATCCAACCCGCTCGGCCACATACGACGCGGCTGCAACGGCACACCGACCGTGTTGAAGCTGCTCTGTGCCGCCTGCAGTGCCTCAGTGGGGACCTCCACCGGGTACCAGGGGCCCGCGCACACATCGCAACGACCGCACGCAACAGCGGAAGCATCATCAAGCTGCTGAGCCAGGAAAAGCATGCGGCACTGACTAGTACATTCATACTCGAGCATGGCGTTCTGCTCCAGCACACGTGCCTGCGCCACCGCCGCATAGCGAGCGTTATCGTACCGCCACGGCGAAGAGGTTCGACGCCAATAGTTGCCTTCCTTCACGACGGCGCCCTCAACATCCAGCACCTTCAGCAGAAGCTCCAGGGTTGAGCGGCGCAGTTGAACGCGCGCCTCCAAAGCGGTAATGCTCAACCCCTCCGGGGTCTGAGCCAGCGCATCAAGAACAGCCAGCGCCTGCTCCTCGTTAGGCATGGAGGCGGTCGCAAAATACTCCCAAATGGCGCGGTCTTCACGACCGGGCAGGAGCAAAACATCAGCGTTGACGGCACCTCGACCGGCACGACCAATCTGCTGGTAGTAGCTCACCGCAGACGACGGCGCGCCCAGGTGCACCACAAAACCCAAATCAGGCTTATCAAAACCCATACCGAGGGCACTCGTCGCCACAAGAGCCTTGACACGGTTTTCCTTGAGCGCCTGCTCCGCAACCAGGCGCTCATCGGGGTCGGTTTTACCCGTGTAGGCGAGAACCTCGTAGCCGCTGGCACGCAGAGCGTTTGCGGTATCTTCTGCAGCAGAGACAGTCAGCGTGTAGATAATGCCGGATCCGGGCAGGTCGTTCAGGTGCGTGAGTAGCCAGCCGATACGTTGCGCCTCATCAGGCAGGGTAAGCACACCCAGGCGCAGGGACTCGCGGGATAGCGGGCCGCGGATTACGTGCACAGGGGCGGTGTCAGTGCTGAGCTGTTCAGCGATATCGCGGCTAACGCGGTCATTAGCGGTCGCGGTTGTCGCCAGCACCGGCACACCCACCGGCAGAGACTTAATGAGCGAACCAATACGGCGGTAATCGGGGCGGAAATCATGGCCCCAGTCAGAAATACAGTGCGCCTCATCAATAACAAGCAGGCCCAGGCGCGGCAGCAGGTACGGCAGCCACTGCTCGCGGAACGCCGGGTTATTGAGGCGTTCGGGGCCCACCAGCAGCACATCGAGCTCATCAGTTTCGAGGCGGGTGCGGATCTCATCCCATTCGGTCACGTTCGCGGAGTTCACCATTGCGGCGCGCACCCCCGCGCGGGATGCTGCCTCAACCTGATCACGCATCAGGGAGAGCAGTGGGGAGACAATAAGCGCCGGGCCCATACCGCGGGCACGCAACAGCAGGGAGGAGATGAAGTAGACGGCGGACTTACCCCAGCCGGTACGCTGCACCACCACAGTGCGGGCTCGGTCGGCGACGAGGGCGCGAATCGCCTCGTACTGGCCATCGTGGAACTCAGCATCAGCGACACCGGTGAGGCGGCGCAACACTTCGCGGGCTTCAGCGTGCAGAGGGTCAGCCTGCAGGGAATCGGTGCGCAGGGAGTCCGCGGGGCTGGAAGCTGACTGCTGGGGGTTCATGGTTCTCTCCAACGGTGGGTGGTTGGGTCAATCGCTACGCCGCGACGCGCCGTGCTCTCTTTCCATCATGTCACACCCGGTATCGCCCGGCTCTGCGGATGGTCATTTCTTGGGGAGGCACGCGAGCGCCGCGTCACCTCAGGTTGTTTCGCCATGCGGGCGAGGAGATTTACGCCTCGCTCACCCGTGCGTCCGGCGTAAATGCCGGTAGAATTGTGCCAGTAATACACAGCCTCCGCATAGTTTTGCACAATGTTCACCATAGGTACGCTTTCTATGCTGGTGTTACTCCGCCGCCGATCCGTGTGTGCGGTCCACTCACAGTTCAGGATTTTTCATGACTTTTCTTGCCACCGCTTTGGCGCATCTTCCGGTTGCGCTCTTGGGCCTCGACCTTGAGCAGTTCCTGCTCGATACCGGCCCCTGGGTTCTGGTTGTTTCGGCAATTATCGTATTTATTGAGTCCGGTGTTCTTTTCCCGGTTCTTCCGGGTGACTCCCTGATTTTTGCTCTGGGTATGTTGCATGAGCAGATGGGCCTGTCCCTGTGGGTTGCGTTCCCGGTCCTGGTGCTGGTTGCTATTGCTGGCGCTGAGGTTGGCTACCAGATTGGTGCCCGTTACGGCCGTAAGATCTTCAAGGATGACGCGAAGATTCTGAGCACTAAGAACCTGCACACTACCGAGGAGTTCTTCCAGAAGCGCGGTAGTTTGGCTCTGGTTCTGGGTCGTTTCGTGCCGATTGTTCGTACTTTTGTGTCTCTTGCGGCTGGTATTTCTTCGTACGACCGTAAGAAGTTCCACCTGTGGAATGTTGTTGGCGCGGTTGCGTGGATTGGTTTGATTGGTCTGGCGGGTGTGCTGCTGGGCGGTATCCCGTTCGTGCATAACAACATTGAGTACATTGCTGTGATTATTGTGGCGGTTTCAGTGGTGCCGGTTATTATCGAGTACCTGCGTGGCCGTTCGAAGGCGAAGCAGGAATCTGCTGAGTAATACGTGAGTCCTTCTCGGTCGTTGAGCCGGGGATGAGAAAAGGTGGGGATACCGTTTGGTATCCCCACCTTTTTGCGTTCTCTCAAACCCGGTGGAGGTGATGCCCCGGAAGCCAGCTACACCTCCGCGAGGTTACTACCTCCGCGGGGTTACTTTAGGCCCATGCGTCGCAGGTCTCCACGCATATGGATGTACCGCCCCACCTGCGGCTGGCAGAGAAGAACAATAAAGAAAATGCGGATGATGAAGTCAAAGGCGAGCTTCGCATACATGCCCTCAAGGGTCATAAACGGACCAAAAAACATCGCCCTGACCGCTTGGGAATTATAGTCATTGCTCAGAAAGAAGCGGTCAGATCCGGCTACGACCACAATATCCAGAAGCATACGCAGCGCGCCCTCGATAATAATCACCACTCGCGCCCACTCATAACCCTCATTGAGGTACCAGGCAGAGACTACTCCAAGAACAATAGGGAGAATTATCGTAAGCCCCATAGTGCAAGCTGCCAGCCAATACGCAAATATAAACTCTAGACCCACAAGAGGCTGTAGGGGGTACGTAGCCAGAAGCAAGACCACGCAAATGCTTACCATCCAGATAGCAATGGGGCGCGGCGGATGATTGATAGCGCGCTGGACACCCGGCACACCATACACAGGGCGGGCACCTGCAGGAACCGGAAGCTGAGGTGCCGCTGCGGCGGGTGCCGGAAAGTTCGGTGCCGGAATATTCGATGCTGCGGCGTTAGACTGAGCCGCCTGAGGTACCAGCGTGCCCGCGGGGGCGCCGGAAGTATTGTTAAACATCGTCGTTCTTTCTCTCATATGCTCGCACTGTGGTGCGTCAGTCGGTGATTGTTGTACTCGTTCAGGTAGATTTGCCTTAAACGTACCTAAAAGAGTTATTTGATGTAGTTAGCTGAGAGAATAATACTTTTTCAGTATAGGGTAAGCTTTTCGAACCCTGTAGAGTTTTTATACGATGCCTGGAACCTTTTAGGTAACTCAAAGGGTTTTACCAGCTAGAAGATTTCGATATTTAACGCAAAAGGGTGGAGATACCGTTTGGTATCCCCACCCTTTCATGCTCTGAGCATTTTGGTGGTAGTGGTGTGCTCGGGAGTGCTGTCGCCGGATGCATTATCCTCTGCCGTGTTACTGTCTACCGCGCTACTAGGGCTAGCCTCGGAACTCCTGACGTTGGTGCCCCTTTCTATGTTCCCCATCCCGCACTACGGTGTGGCGGGCGAGGGTTGTTTTCCTTTGATGAGGTGCGTTCGCCGTCCTCGTCATCAGCGAAAAGCTCTCGAAGTTCCGCCGGCACCTGACCGGCAGCCTGTCTCGTCTCAGACATCATCTGCTGGTGTTCTAGTGCACGTGCCCCGCTAACGATTTGGGTGTACACCCTAATAGGAGCACGAGTCAGCAGCACAATCATCAGGAGGTAAAGAACAAGAGTAAAAATGCCGCTCGCGACACGCCCCAGGCTGGACGCCGCAGCCGCTCTAGAGCTTAACTCCGAGAAATTATCCGCAAGAATAAGCACACCGCTAGCAGCCGCGAGAGCGCAGTAGATGATGGTAAGAATGCGCGCCCACTCGCGGCCATCCCAGATCTTCCAGAGAATAAAAATCGGGATGGCGGAGATGATGAGGGTAACCACCAGGGCAGAGAAGAGAACACTCACCACCGTCTCAAAATCGATATATGACCCGCTTAGAATCGGCAGAAAATTACTCAGGGGCCCCAGCACGATAATGGCGGCAGCGCACCACATGACGCTGCGCATAGCCTTCGGGCGCTCCGGAATTACCTGCTCGGAGGCGGCAGTGTAGCCAGCGGTCGCCTCCCGGTAGCCGGGAGTGGTTTGCTTGGGGGTGCTGGCGTGCTCGGGGGCGCTGTCACCGGGCGCGTTGTCCTCTGCCGCGCCACTCTCCACCGTGCTATTTTCAGCCTCGTCGGAGGGCAACAGCACGCTGTACTCGGGAACCGTGTACTCCGGATCGTTTAGCGGTTGCTTTGGGGTACGTTCTGACATCGTTGTTCCTTTCTTCTCTTCGCACCCCGCCCCGCACGCTGTAGCACGGGGCAGGTGGCAAAGAGTCTCCCCATGGGGAGGGGCTTCCCGCCCTAGTTGAGGCGGTAGCCTTCCTCGGTGTACACGGAAGTATCCTTGTAGCCGCGCTGTTCGTTGCGGGAGTTCTTCCGCGCATCCGTACGGCGGGCCCTCTTGTACTGCTGAGCGACCGCTTCTTCAGCCCGTCGGTTAGCTTCCTTTTCTTCCCTGCGGGTCTGTTCTTCTTCCAGATGAGTACGCGTTTCTGCATCCTGATGCGCAACAATCCAACCGTCACCGGCGTTCACCTGTTCGCGTGCTTCTATCCATGCCAACCTCGCGGTTGTCATAAACGACCTGGTGGGACGGCTAATGAGCAGCACAACTATCAGCAGGTAGAAGGCCGTAAGAAAAGCTCCCATAATGTCACTCACCACGATGGAAACTACGTAGTCTCGGGGCCTTGAAGTCAACGATTCATCCGCCAGCCTGGAGAAATAATCAGCCGAGATGAAAGATTGCAAACTCATCGCCCCGATAAAAACCACAAAAGCACTACCGAAGAGGGTGAGGAAGTACGCCCATCTACGGCCCTTCCACAGTCGACGGAGGACGAAAATCGGTATGAGAGAGAAGATGAAGGTAGCAAATATGCCTGAAATGATGATGCCCGGCATATTTTCCATAACGCGGTCTGGGACCTCGTTATGGATAGATACATAGATACGTTGGATTGCGGACAGAATAATAATGGCTGTAGCGAGCCACATGACGCCGCGCAGCGACTTCGGGCGGGGCGGGAGCACCACCTGAGGCGCGGCAGGCGCGGTGGAGGCGGCGGTCGCCTCCGCACCCTCGTGCGCTTCCTGTTGGGGCTTATCCGACCCGCCAGACGCGCCGTCGAAGTTAGGCTTCACACCCGCATTCTGGGCGCGCTGAACCTGCTGTATCTCAGCCAGCAGGCGGTTCTTCTCCGCAGGGTCATTCGACAACGCATAATCGGCGGAAAGCTCACGCAACAGCTGCTCGGTAGAGTCCTTGACCGGGCCTTCTTCCTTCTCAAGCTGACGAAGAACATCCTCACGGGTCGGCTCTTCCTCATCATCCGCCATGCTGTCCTTGATAATCTGCATCTGCTCCCGAATCGCCGCGGGGCTCGGGACCACGCCCACAGCCGGGCGAGTCAGCAAAAACAGGAGAACGGCGCTACCCGCCGTAATCACCCCGACCAGAGCCTGCGACACCATAGACGAAGCAGCGGCAGGATGCGACACCGGATCCAGTGCGGTAAACGCAGGGAAAAGCACCTGAGCCAGACCAAAGACACCCGCAAAAGAGAGCACACCGCTCAAGGAACACAGCAGAAGGTACAGCATCAGCAGGCGGCGCGGATTAACGTACCCTGACTTGGTATAGTCCAGAACGAACCAGAGGAACGGCACCACCAAGACAGCGTCAGACAGAACCTTCGGCAGGGCATAGCTAAGGAACGAGCCGATGTTCACACTCCGGCCCGCGGTAACGATAATCTGGTACGCATCCAGGAGGAAATACACCAGAATGAGCATCATCGCGATGGAATACGCTTTACCGAGAATCGCCATTCCCCGGTCGAATTGCTGCTCCTTATCGCCGACTATGCCGAGGTTTCTTTTCGCCTCTTCAAACGCCGCCCGCTCATCATATGTGCGCTTAGCAGCGCCGGGGGTAGTCTGCGATGTGGATTCGTGCGCAGGTTCGGAAGTAGGGTGCACGAGTCATCCTAACTGTGGTTGGGTGAATAAAGTTATCGGTGAGCCGCAGGTCCGGGACCCGCAGCCAGAATCTGCAAGGCTAAATCAGGTAGTCCTCGCTACGGCGCAAACGCCAATCACGGCGCGCCTGCATGTACGAACGCGACTGACGCGACCACACCAACGCCAACGCTACCACGCACACCAGCATGTACGGGCCAGCAATATACACCGGAGTGTACAGCGGCGAAGCGCTACTGAGCAGCAACTCAACATCCTGGCTCGGCGCACCATTCAACGTGCCCAGAAGAGCCGCCACAGTCAGCATAATCAGCAAAGAAGCCAAAACGCCCAACGCCAACGCCACCGACAGCACCAGCGCCGCCCAACGGTAGCCACGCAGGTACGCCACCGTGCAGAAAGCATGCAGGGTCACGTTACCGAACGCGCTGACCAGCAAGAACATCACCGGGTAGTACGCCTGCGCCTCCACCAGCGACTGGGCGCGCCAGGTCGAAAAATGCGACAAATGGGTAGTCGCATAGGAGACGCCGGTGTACGCAATCAGCGCCAGCCAGCCCACAGCAATAACAAGCAGAACCCAACCCGCCACAGACACGAGAGTGGGGGTGGCGGGCTTCGTAGGATGCGTGGTGTTCGGAGCGGATGGCGGAGAGGACTCGACGGCGGACATAGCTGAATCTTTCGGATATCGGCTGATAGTGTGCGGAAAACGTATGAGCGAGTGTGTGATGTGAGTGTGGACGGCGGCGCAGCGTTTGTCTACCGCGCCGCCTCAAAACTTTAGGCAGAAGTGGACGGATCAACCGTCGCGGAAATACTGTCAGGTAGCAACGGAGAATCTGCCCGGTTCGCCATCGCAATTCGCAAGTTGTTGAAGCGGTAAATGGTCAGCAACGATAAACCGACCTCGCTCAACCAGACCAAGCCCAAGACAACAAGTATCAGCAGGGGGTCAAGCCCCATCGAAACTCCAGCCCAGTCGAGCATCAGCAGCAGGAACGTAATCGGTGAAAGCACCAGCCCCACCGCAACAAACCCGATCAGGGAGCAGATAGCCCAAACGCTATACACGGAGGCGTCCGTCGAATCATTCGGAGGGCGCATCAGCGGCCACATCTGAACCACCAGGTAAAGCGCCGCCACAAAACCAAAACAAATCGCCAACGGCTGCGTGTACTGAGAAATAATGAGCCCTTCGACCAGGGTCAAAATGCACAGAATAACGGCGCGGACCAGCAGGTTCTTCTTGAGCTTCTGCTTGCGCTCCTTCACCTCATCAGCGGTGTAAGTACGCAGAAAAGCGGGTAACTGACCCTGCCCCGGGAACGGCGGTAGAGGACCCGTCGGATGCGTACGCACCACAATCGGCGGGTTCGTACCATCCTGAATGATGACGGTAGAAGTCGCCGAAATAACCGGATGCGAGCCCGTCACCACAGGCGGCGCGTTCAGCGGAACGGACACCTCCGGCGTGGCAGGAGTCACGTGACGGATAGGCGCCTGAAAGCGGGTCTGCATACTGATATCTTCATCCGGGTGTTCTGCGGATGAAGCGGCATCTGTGTTCAGGTGTGTAGCGCCCATGAGTGGCCTCCTGGCAGGTGCGGGTCGTGTTTCTGTCTCTACCGTATCACGCGTACTTTAAGGGAATCTGAGCAGTGGCTGGGCATCGTTGAGAGCGTGTCACACCGCCACTTATCACCCCATCAACACCCCTCAGGCATCACCCGGCAGAGGCGCGGATGCGCGGGGATTCGCCCGCCCGTCGGTGTGCGTTAGCTCTGCTCCGCTACACGCGAAGCCTCCGCGTTCGGGTCCTCTGCATGCTGCTGTTCTGCGTTCCGCTGTTCTTCCTCTTGCTTCTTCTGCGTCAGACGCAAGCTCCTACGAACCGCCAAACTATAGAACAGCGAGAACAGAACCTCCAACGCGAACGACGCCATGACCGTCAGCAGGCTCACCGTATAGAACACGCCCACACGGTCCAGCAGCGTCTGCGGGCCCTGCACCGTCACAAGCGCATAGGCAAAGAACGCCGTCATAATGGCCGCCGCGACCCCGGATGCCGCATTCGCCAGCAACACCAACTTCACCGAACGGTTCGCCCGGTAAATCATGGCAACCCACATGTGCATCACCAGGTAAACCAGCGGCACCGCACCAATCGGGAAAAGCGTGACGCGGATGAAGTAATAAACAGTAATCAGCGAGGGTACGACCAGCAGCAGCACACGCACCAGGTACAGATTCTTAGCCGGCAGCGGGTAATCACTGGTGACATTCCAGAACTCGTCAGCCTGCTGCTCCAGCTCCTCCATCGCCTGCAACTGCATCAGCTGCGCTTGTGACATATGCCCCTGGGACATATGCTCCTGCGGCACAAGATCCGAGGAGCCCTCCACCGGCGCAAGCTCGGCGGCAGAAACCGGTTCACCCCGCCGCATACGAGCGGAATCAGCCATCTTAGCCCTCAAAAATACCGCGAGAACGATCCTTACGCACGCTCTCAGCAGGGAAAATACGACCGCTCATGCTGATGTACACACCCGGCTCCAGCAGGTTCAGGGCGGCAATAGCGGCACCCAGGTTGAAACCGGCATCCGAACGAGCCATCACGGCGGGCTGCATCGCACCGGTCAGCACCACAACCTTATCGCCCAGGTCGGCGTGCTCCACCAGGTAGCGGGCAGTCTCCGGCATGGTGTCAGTACCGTGAGTGATGAGCACCTGGTCGTTAGTGACAGCGTTCAGCGCCTCGGTCAGCTCGGCACGATCCTCATCGGTCATGTCCAGGCTGTCCTTGCCAATCAGCGGGCGAATATCAAAACGGATATCGGTAATCACACGGTCCAGCAGATCCTTAGCGGCAGGCTCACCAATATCCATGGTGCCCGCCACCGAATAGAACTTATCAATCGTGCCGCCAGTGGCAAGAATCGTGATCTCTTCGGGGTTCTTAATGGTGACGCTCACGGGTTTCCTCATCTTTTCGGGTCAACGTACACAAATCAAAACTGCCAGGCGAACCCGGCAGGACACGCCCCACCACACGGGATAGGCACGAGGTAAGACCACGCGCATGAGGGTGAAGACGCAAAAACCCGCCGACCCCCGCAATGCGGGAGGCGACGGGTCGGCTAGTGCGCCCTGTGGGGCTCGAACCCACGACCTGCGGATTAAAAGTCCGTAGCTCTACCGACTGAGCTAAAGGCGCTCCTATCCACACAAAACTGAAAGTGTGCAGATAGAAATACTATACACTACCGGCCCCCAGCCAATGAACGGTACACTGGGAAATCCTATGTCTACACCCGCAGCATCAACCGGCGCCTCCGGGCGCACCCGACACCGCACCCACCACCGCCCCGTCCTTTACTCCGCCGAAAAATTTGAACGCCACGAAGGCGGCATGGACCCCGCCGCACGCGAAGAGGCGGCACACGCCTCCGCACGCATCCTGCTAATGCGTGGACGCGGCACCGATGAGCAGATGACCGAGCGACTTGTCAGCTTCACCGACGACTACGGTATTGAAATGCTCGCCGAACTCTGGTCGCACGCAAGCGCCCACTCCCTGCCGGGTGCGCTGTGGCGTATGTACTGGCTGCGGGATGTGGTGCATCGTTCGCCACGCGGGGTGAGCCGTGCTTTTGAGCTGGGCATGGCGGAGGATTACCGTTCGCACGTGGTGGCGGGTGTTCCCGACCCGCCGAGTGCCGAGGAGGTGGTCCGCACGATTGATAAGATTCTGGCAGGCCTGTACACCGGCGATACGGATATTGCGATGGAACGTTGCGCGGCGTTTGCGCACGTGGTGGCGTTGGGTATTCGCACCGATTATGCGCGCTCTGCCGGGCAGGATGGTGCGGTTCCGGGCAGCCACGAGGTGAAGCGTGAGGCGGTGGAGCGTCGTGCTCGTCTGCCGCGTCAGGCTCAGCAGATGGAGCAGATTGCGCACGATTTGGAGGCGGTCGCCGCCCAGCTTCGCGCCGTTGAGGCTGGTCAGCAGGCTACCTGGGCTTCGGAGGCTGATTCTGCGCAGGGAAAATCGCAGACCAGCCTCGAAGCATTCTAGTCTTCTGCAGCGTTTAGGCGCCTAAAAATGCGGGTTCGTGCCGCGAATTGGCACAGGTTCCACATTGGGCCGCAAAGGCGTGATAAGCCTGTTTCTAATTGGCTCTGCACCGGGTGCGGGTGTATAATAATTACAAGATGTCGGGTTGCTAATAGGTAGCCCCGGGCTCCAAATCTTTAGCCGCTTCGAGCGGCCTTCCGCCGAGAGGCGCTCCCAACCCGACATCCCTAAACGTTCCGGTGGGGGTCGAGAAATCGACCCCCACCGTTTTTTGCTTAAAACCCCGTCTAGAAGCCGCCGCCAGCCCGACGCAGTTGTGTCTGAAGCTCGAGCGCTCATGAGATACGCGCGGGCTATGCGCACCCGCACCACCCAATACTGGTTAGACTGGGAACTATGCTGCACCGACTTTTCCCCCACGCAAACGAATCCCTCGCCTCCCTCGCTGAAATTTCAGCGCAGGTCGGTGAGGCTGCCGCGTTGCTCTCAGAAATGGTCGGCTCCCCCGTTGCGGAGTACCCCGAACTCTTCGAACGCATGCTCACCCACGAGGCGGACTCCACGAACCTGCTGTTCCGCACCCTCACCGAGGTGCGCAGCTCCTTCTCCCCGCCAATTCCGCGTGAAGACCTGTACACGCTGGCACGCAAGCTCACCAACGCCGTTGAGAAACTCACCAGCGCCGCGCACGTGCTGTCCCTGCACAGCATTGACGGCTTCGCCACGCACATCACCTCAATCCTGGACATCATTCAGCGTCAGGCGGTGCTGACCGCCGCCGTCATCCCCAAACTCGCCGATATTCGCGGCCTCGACAACTACTGGATGGACATGCTGCGCATCTCCCGCCAGGCGCTGCGCACCGCCGAAGAGTACGACGCGTACATTGCCGAACGCTACACCCCCGAACGGTACCGCCGCTACGCCACCTTCCTGGCGCAGCTGACCGCCGCCTCCAACGCTATGCGTGATGTGTCCGCCGAGATCGGCCGCATTATCGTTCAGGAATCCTAATGTTCCTGGGTCTTCTAGCCTGCTGCGCCTTCATTGCCGCGGTCTACGTTACCGGTGTGCACGACGCCTCCAACTCCGTCGCTGTTCCGGTGCGTACCCGCGCCCTTGGCGAGCGCTCTGCCCTGTACCTTGCCGCGCTCTTCAACGTGCTCGGTGTGGTTGGTGCGTTCCTGCTACTTGGTGAGTATTCCGCTTCGTGGGTGAATGCCCCGGAGGGTACCACCGGCCTGAACGGCATCGTTGCGGCGCTGCTCGTCTGCGCTATTTGGGGTGTGCTCACCTGGTTTCTGCGGTTGCCGTCCTCCTCAACTCACGCGCTGGTGGGTGCCCTCGCGGGTGTGAGCTGGTGGACCCAGACGAGGAGTGACAGCGCCGCTGAAGGCTTCGGTTCTCTCGCATTCCTGCCGCATATTTTTGGTGCGACCCTGCTGCCGCTCTTCTATCTGCCGCCGCTCATTTTTCTGCTGTCCTGGCTGATGGTGGTGCCGTTCTACCGGCTGGTGGTCGGTCACAACCCGCGCCTGGTGAATCAGCGCGCCCGCGAGGTGCTGGCGGTGTCTGCCTCCGCGATTTCGCTGCTACACGGCCTGCAGACCGGTTACCTGTACCTGCTGCTGTGGGCGCTGCTGAGCGAACGCATCATGGATCCGGCGCTGATTCAGTCCCTCACCTGGGGCGGGATGCTGCTGGGCACCCTCATTATTGCCCTCAGCCTGGGTGCCGGTACGCTGACCGGTGGCCGCCGCATCGGCTACACCTTTGCCTACAAGATGGTGCGCCTGGACCCGTTCCGTGGCGCGGTCGCCCAGGGTACGACCGCGGTGGTGCAGGTACTCGGCTACTTCCTGCTGCAGGTGCCGTTCTCCTCCTCGCACCTGGCGACTGCATCGGCGCTCGGCGCGGGCGTGAACCAGCGTTTTAACGCGTTGAAGTCCAGGATTGTTCTGCAGATTCTTCTGGTGTGGCTGGTAACCATTCCGGCGTGCTTTGTGCTCGGTGTGCTGGCGATGGTGGCGCTACAATCCATCAGCTAGTTTTTAGGGGCGGCTCGTGCCCCTGCATGCCCACTGCCGCGGGATAGCCGGGCGGCGGGTTGAGTCTGAACAGTGCACACCCTCATAATGGGTTGAGTTCTTGGGCTGGCACGCGCCCACTCACCCTCGACTGATTGTGGTTATGTCTTCCCCTACCGTAGCTATTCTGGTCCGCACGAAGGACCGCCCCCGCTTCTTGAGCCGCGCGCTGGAGAATATTGCGCAGCAGACCTTCACCGACTACACGGTCTGCGTGATTAACGACGGAGGCGACGAGCAGGCAACCCGCACCGTCATTGAGGCATCCCCGCTGGGTTCCGGTCGCGTGCAGCTGCTGACCACCTCCGGCGGCAACATGGAGGCGGCATCCAACGCCGGTTTGGCGGCGACCACCTCCGAATACGTGGCGATTCACGATGACGACGACCTGTGGGCACCCGAGTTCCTGGAGCGCACCGTCGCGGCGCTGGAAGAGAGCGGCGCGCTCATGTGCACCACCCGCGTTGTGGAGCGGTACGAACGTGAGAACGCCGACGGCGAGTTCGAGGTGTACGAGGAGCGTATTTTCCACGACGGCCTGCCCGGCATGGGTTTGCAGTTCCTGTTCCGCACGAACCGTGCCGTGCCGATCGGTATTCTCTACCGCCGCTGCCTGCACGAGCTGGTCGGTTTCTACGACGAGTCCCTGCCGGTGGTCGGCGACTGGGAGTTCAACATGCGTGCCGCCGCTGTGGCGGATATTCTGCTGGTGGATGAGCCGCTGGCGTACTGGTCGCTACGCCCCGACGCGGAGGGTGCCGAGGCGAATAGCGTGAAGCGTCAGGCTGATCACGCCCGCTTCGATTCGATGGTGCGTGCCCGCGCTATCCGCGAGGACCTGCAGGCGGGTGCCCGACCGGGTGCATACCTGTACCAGGCGCATCTGGCGGCTGACCTGGAGCGCCGCGTGATTGATGGGCACGATCTGACCCGCGAATCCCTGGACATTCTGCGCTCTATTGAGAGCCGCCTGGAACGTATTGAGGCTCGTCAGCAGGCTATTGAGGAGCGTTTGAAGGTTCTCAAGCACCTGCGCGCCCCGGGCCGCGCGTTGCGTTCCTTGGCGAAGCGTTCCCTCAATCAGCGCTCCCTAGTTCGTCGCGGTACTGAGGCTGGGTCAGCGGAGGCTGGTTCGGCAGAGCAGAAGGGCGCGTAGCCGTGGCAGAGAACAATCATTCTTCTACAGCACCGCGTGTGCTCGTCATTGGCGATATCGGCCAGCACATCTACCACGTGGGCGACGAAGCCATGACCATTGCGAGCGCTCAGGCGCTTTCTGAAGGCGGCACGGCGGTCACCCTCATGACCCGCGATGTGGGCCATTCGGCGCGCTATATCGGCGCGGCGGTGAATCATGAGGCGGACGCGCCCTACGAGTACCTGCCGTTTTTCCTCTTCCCCTGGGCACCGGCTGAACGCGAGCTGACCCTCGCGGCGCTCGAGTGCGTCCTGGAGCAGCTGCACGCCGACCGGGAACGCCCCTCCGTTACCGAGCTGGTGGCGTTACCGCAGGTGCAGGCGCTGCCGGAGGTGTTGCATCCTTTGGAGCAGACCGTTGAGCGGATGGTAGATTTCGCGGATTCTATCGCCTCCATGGACGCGGTCGTCATCTCGGGCGGCGGCAACCTCAACTCCCGCTTCGGTTGGCTCCTCTACGAGCGTGCCGCCGCGGTGCGTGCCGCCGAGCATGCGGGCGTGCCCGTGTACGTGACCGGTCAGTCCTTGGGCCCGGTCCTCAACCCCGAGGACGCGCAGGTTCTGGAGCGCATGCTGCGCACCGCCCGTTCGGTGACGGTGCGCGAACGTTCTTCCCTCGCTTGGTGCCGTGAGCGGGGTATTGACGCGCGCCTGAGCGTGGATGACGCCACCGACTACCCGGTGGCTTCCCCGGCGCGTACCCTGCACTATGCGGAAGGCGTTTCCGCAGGTCAGGCACTGGATGAGCTGCCCGAACGCTACGTGTGCGTGACCGTCAACGAGTGCACCGAACAGCAGGCGCAGCAGATCGCGCGTCTGCTCGATAGCATGTGGCGCGAGCACGGCTACGCCCTCGTGTTCCTGAGCCATTTTGGCGACCCACAGAACCCCGAAAGCGGCGATATTCAGGTGCATCAGCGCATCGCTGAGCAGCTCAGCCCCTCCACTCCGGCAACCCTGCTGCCGATTCTGCACACCGACCAGAGCGTCACCGTGCACCGTGGCGCGGCGTTCACGCTGACCAGCCGCTACCACCCGGCGGTGTTCTCTGCGGCGGCGGGTATTCCCGTGCTCGCCCTCGTGCCAGATGCCTTCACGCAGATGCGCGTGGGCGGCGCCCTGAACCTGTACGGGCTGGGCGAGTTCACCCTGCCGTTGGGCATGCTCGCCGGTGGCGTTCCCGAGCTGATGGTCACCGCTGCCCTGCGGCATGCGGCGGTGGCATCGGATGCACGCCGCACCGAGCTGCTGGAGGCTCTGCGAGCCGAGCGTGCCTACCTGCTCGCGCAGATTCTTGGCTCTGGGAAATGTGCGGCCCCCGCGCCTTTCCCTGCCGCAGAGCAAACCCCGGCTCTCCCCGAGCCGCTGGGTGCGACCGTCCGTGCCGCCCGCGAGCTCTTCACCGAAACCTCCCTCACCGCTGGGTTTGAGTGGGCAATGTCCGACCGGGCGCACTCCTGGGATGCCGAGCACCGCCGGCAGCTCGAATACGCCCGCGCTATCGGTGGTGCGTACAGTGCGCACGGTATTCACGGGGCACACGGCGCCGAAGAAACGCATCCTGTCACCGTTGAGCCTGAGTCATCTTCTGAAGCGCCCGCCGAGACGAAGCCGGGCCTGCTGGCGAAGGTAGCGCGGCGCCTCCGCGGCTAGAATCGCAGCTGAGCCCTTGAGCTAAAGTTTCCGCGCGAAAAACTACCCAAGCCAGGGTGCTACGCGGGGTCTCTCACACTTCAACCCAACACTCCCCTACCCCCTTGTACAGAGCACACGCGCCGGTATGATGGTGCTCATGGCACGCTTCGCAGAGATTCTACGCACTACTGAACAGAACACCCGGCAGTTCGTCCATGAGGGTATTCACCGAGTCCGAGCAGACTTCTTTCAGTCTGTGCAGATTGTTGCGGCGTCTATGGGCGCTTGGCTTTTCGCTGAGCACATCCTGGGCCACCAGGAACCCATTTTCGCACCGGTCGCTGCCCTCGTATCCCTCGGCTATGTAAGCGGCGCTAAGCATTCCCGCCGAATCCTTGAGGTCTCCTTCGGCGTGACCCTCGGCATTCTCATTGGCGACCTTCTGCTGATTCTGCTCGGTCACGGTACCTGGCAGGCGGCAGTGGTGCTTTTCTTGACCGTGATTATTGCCCGATTTATCGATAAGGGCATTATTTTTACGATTCAGCTCAGCTTCCAGGCCTGTTTCACGTTGCTGCTGCCCGTACCTGACGATGCGTTCACCCGCAGTTTCGACGGTATCGTTGGTGGCGCCTTTGCGTTCCTCGCCATGTACCTGATGCCACGCGACCCGCGTAAGAACCCGCGTGCCCGCGCGCAGGCTCTCATGGATGCGTTCGCGAAGGTTTTCCAGCTTTCCTCCGAAGCAATCCGCTACTACGACTACAACAAGGCGTACCAGAGCCTGCTTGATGCACGCGCCCTGCAACCGCTGTATGATGCGTGCCGAGGCGACCTGATCACCGCGCAGGGTATGAATGAGCTGTCCTGGAATAGCCGCAAGAGCAAGGGCGAGCTAGCGCGCATGGCAAAGACCCTCGCCGCGGTGGATTTGGCGATCCGTAACGACCGCGTGCTCAACCGCCGTATGGCGTCCACGATTCACCACGTGCAGCTACGCACCGCCGCGCAGCTCTCGCTCAGTGACGCGCTGACCGAGCTGTCGGTGGCGGCACAGAGCCTCGGCTTGGGCATGTCTGCCCCAACGGAGGGCGAACGCGAGCACTACATGATGGAGGCACGCGAGCGCATGATTAAGCTTGCCGGCACCCTCGAGCCGCGCACGATGGGTGTGGCGACCTTCGAGGGCGAGTCGCTCGTGCTGATGCTCCGCCTGATTGTGGTGGACTTTATGGAGGCAACCGGCATGTCCCACAAGGACGCCGTGGCGGTTCTGGTGCCCCTGGGCGAGGCGGTCACCAAACATGCACCGCGTACCTCGGTAATCCCGATTGTTGACGCTGACATGGATGACTCCATGGTGGTTGACGACGTGACCGATAGCGCGGTGAACACCCACCGCACGAACAAGCTCCACACCCGCTCGATCAACATCATGTTGCACGAGAACGAGGAGGAGAGCCGCTCCTCCTAGCGGGGTTCTAGCGGGGTCAGTGGCGACCGTCAAGACACAGCGGAGGGGGCTCCCGGTGACCTTCACGTCAGCCGGGAGCCCCCTCCTCGCTTTTGCTGTTTTACTTCTGCGGGAAGAGTAGTGCCAGCGCCTCGCCCAGGGTGGTCACCTCGCGCACGGTGACCCCCTCGGGCACGTCTCCCACGCCGGTCGGGGAGGCGGGCACCAGCACGTGCGTGAAGCCCAGGCGGCCCACCTCCGCGATGCGCTGGCGGATGCCCGGCACGGCGCGCACCTCACCCGCCAGGCCGACCTCGCCGAAGACCGCGAGTTTACGCGGTAGCGGCTTATTCTGCGCCGCCGAGGCAAGCGCCATGACGCACGCCAGGTCGGCGGCGGGCTCGGCAATCCTTGCGCCACCAACCGTGGATACGTAGCAGTCGAGCTTGCCCACGTTCAGCCCGGCGCGGCGCTGCAGCACCGCCAGAAGCATCTGAATACGCGCCGAATCCAGGCCCGAAACGGTACGGCGAGGGGCGGGCGCCACCGCCTGATCCAGTAGCGCCTGTACCTCCGCGAGCAGGGGGCGGCGGCCCTCCATCGTAACGGTCACGCAGGTGCCCGCCACCGGGTGCGGGGTACTCGAAACGAACATGCCGGAGGGGTCCAGCACGGGCGCGATGCCGTCCTCGTGCATGTCGAAGCAGCCCACCTCGTCGGTGGGGCCGAAGCGGTTCTTAATCGCGCGCAGCATGCGGATATTCGAATGCTTGTCGCCCTCGAACTGGCAGACCACGTCCACCAGGTGCTCGAGCAGGCGCGGGCCCGCGATGGTGCCTTCCTTGGTCACGTGGCCCACGAGCAGGGTGCACATATTGCGTTCCTTCGCGGCGGCAATCACGGAGGCGGCAACCTCACGCACCTGGGTCACGCCGCCAGCGCTACCCTCAACTTCAGCGGAGGCGAGGGTCTGCACGGAGTCGATGACCAGCAGCGCCGGGTCAATCTGCTCGATGTGAGCCAGGGCGGTGCCGAGGTCGGTTTCGCTGGTCAGGTAGAGGGTGTCCGCAATGGCACCGATGCGGTCGGCGCGAAGCTTGACCTGCGCGGCGGATTCCTCGCCGGTGATGTACAGGACCGGGCGCGGCGGCTGGGCGTTCTGCGCAGAGGTGTTTTGCGCTGGGGTGTTTTGCGCTAGGGTGTTCGTACGGTTCTGCGCGCCCTTCTGCCCCGCAATCCCGGCGGTGCCGCGCGCGAAGGTGGCGGCAACGTCCAGCAGTAGGGTGGATTTGCCCACGCCGGGCTCGCCCGCCATGAGGATGACCGCGCCGGGCACGAGTCCGCCGCCGAGTACGCGGTCAAATTCGGGGTTTCCGGTGCTCATGTAGGCGGCCACACGCGAGTCGACCTCGGCGATGGGCTGGGCGGGTTTCTGCACGCTGGATGCGGCACGGGTGCGCGCGCGGGTTCCCCCGGCGGCTTCTTCGACGGTGCCCCAGGTTTGGCATTCGCCGCAGCGGCCTACCCATTTGGCGGTGGTCCAGCCGCATTCGGTGCAGCGGTAGGCGGGGGCGGTTTTGGTGTTTTTCGTGCGCGCGGTCATGGGTCTATTTTAGGGTCTGGGGCAATATGGTGCGCGGTGTTTGGTCAGGGCGAAATGGGGTACCGCAGAACATATTTTTACTCTTAAATGCAGATAGTTTAGCCCTGCACACTCCCGTATAAATATCGAGAATATCCGTTCGTTTTTGAGGCACTTTAGCCCGCCGTTCCGCCCCTGACCTGGCTCAATAACCACCCTTGCGGGTACAATGTTTTTTGTGCAGATGAATTATAGTGACCTATTGCTTAAAACTATCGCCCGAATCGCCCCCGGCACCGAGCTCCGCGAGGGCCTGGAACGCATCATGCGTGGCCGTACGGGCGCACTCATCGTACTCGGATCCGACCGCACCGTATCCTCCCTATCCTCGGGTGGTTTCAACATCGACACCGAGTTCTCGGCAACTCGCCTGCGCGAGCTGGCGAAGATGGATGGCGCTATCATCTGCGACCGCGACGCCACCCGCCTGTTGCACGCCGGCGTACAGCTCATGCCGGACGCCTCCATTGAGACGAACGAGTCCGGCACCCGCCACCGCACCGCCGAACGCACGGCGATTCAGACCGGTTTCCCGGTGATTTCGGTGAGCGCGTCGATGTCTATGATTTCGGTGTACGTTGACGGCACCCGCTACACGGTCGAGGACAGCCAGTACCTGATGGCTCGCGCAAACCAGGCGATTCAGACCCTTGAAAGCTATAAGAAGCGTCTGCGTTCGGTGCTCTCCAGCCTGTCTGCCCTGGAGATTGAGTCGAACGTTTCCCTGGCGGATGTGACAATGACCCTTCAGCGTATGGAGATGGTGAACCGCATTATCCGCGAGGTCAGCCACTACGTGCTGGAGCTCGGCGTGCACGGCCGCCTCATTGCCCTGCAGCTGGAGGAGCTGCGCGCCCCCGAGATGACCGCCAGCGACCTGATTCTGCGCGACTACCTGCCCGAGGTGAACGACGAGCTGATTACCGCCGGCGTTGAGGCGCTCCAGAACCTGGACGATATGGACATCGTGGATCTGCGCGCGATTGCCCGCGCTGTTGGGTTTGGTGAGAACCCCGACCTGGAGCTTCCCCTGCAGCCTCGCGGTTTCCGCCTGCTTGCCGGCATTCCGAGCATCCCGAACGCTATTTCTGAGCGTCTGGTGGAGCGCTTTGGTAGCCTGCAGGCTCTCATGGCGGCGTCCCTTGAGGACCTGCGCGCCGTGGACGGTGTGGGTGAGGCTCGTGCCCGCACGGTGCGTGAGCAGCTGTCCCGCATGGCGGAGAGCAGCTTGGAGAAGTACCTCTAAGAAGACCTATACGAAAGCCCCCGTGCCGGAGTGAACTGCCTCCCGTTTCTTGGACAACAA
>NZ_KV800098.1:0-1064 GCF_001810135.1 Rothia sp. HMSC069D01 | reverse complement strand
CCAGCACGCACGAAAACTCGCACGAACCAGACACGGGGAACACGCCCCCAGCAAGCCCTCCGCTCACCTAGCGCTAGGACAGCGACTGCAGACGAGCCACAATGGGCGCCAACTCCTCGTGGTAATCAAGAACCATGAGAGGGGTGAAAATAGTGCGGTACGAAGCGTAATAGAAATCCGGTGTTTTATTGAAATCCCACGGCGTGTACCCGTTAGTGAAGAAGTTAGTGTCATACGCCCGAATATCTCCCCCCTTCGCCAGCGCATGCTGGTACATCCAGCTCATTGCTCGATGCAACTCACTCCCTTCCTTAATGGGAGCAGCACCCTTCTCAGCACGCACAGCATTCGCCGCATCCAGGGATTCCAGAGTCACCTTGGGGCTACCCGCAGCACGATAAAGGAAGGTAAAGTAGGCGCCACGGCTCGCCGGAGTGTCATAGTGGAAGGAGCCGTCAGACCAACCAGCGCTCAAACCCACGCGGGTCGCCCAGATAGCAACCTTATAACGAGCATCGCCCGGAGTCAGGTCGGTGTACGGGGACTTCTCCGGCAGGTTCTTCACCTCGGGTGAACCCGCCAGATGGTACAGGTACTCCAGCAAGCGGCCACGCGAGATAGTCATGACCCCGTTCGGCAACTTATCTTCATCGGTTGTAGCCAGCCCAACAACCTGATTCTTCGTAATCAGGCCAGTGCACTCTGCCCACTTCAAACTGCTTATAGCGTTCTTGCCGTAATAGAAGTACATATCAAAACAATTAATATCAAATTCCAGCTCTTCAACAGGCTGTGCAGATTTCGGATGAATGTATGCCGCCTGGGCTACACCCTGGCCCATATACCCCATAGCCAGTGCCAACAGTGCCGCCGCGCCGCGGGTCGAAAGGTTTTTCTTCATTTTCTATCCTCGGTGAAAGGTGTGAGATTAGAAGAAGAGTGAATCCCTTTGAAGATACCCGGAATCTGCACCTCGCGCAATCAACTACGCCCAGCGTGCAGGCAGATGCGGCGAAAGACACAACAAAAAGAGGGCGTGCCCACCGCCTCCAGCACGCACGAAA
>NZ_KV800097.1:40257-42637 GCF_001810135.1 Rothia sp. HMSC069D01 | reverse complement strand
CCATAGGTTAGTGTCTTTGGTCGTAGTTAAAAGCCATGGTCGAAGACGCTAAACCATGGCACAAATTCTGCATACGCTGCACCTCCGCGGGAGCAGAGATATTTGATGCATAAAACATTGAGAAGCCCGAATAATGACCAATCACCGCCACCACCCTCAAAAGAATGCAAACGACCGCAAACATGCGGTAGGGTGGTAACTGTAGTACTCAATAGCGCATTGATGCGATTGTTGGGCGAGCTACGGGGCTGTTTTCCTTCCGGTGGTCAGTTTGACCTGCGAAAAACGGTCCGACTAGTAACTAAACAACACACCATCACCGACGATAGGAGCGTATCTTCTATGGATTCGACCATTTTCAACCGCCGTACCTTGCTGGGCGGCGGCGCACTTGCGGGCCTGGGGGCCCTGCTTGCGGCATGCGGCCAGCAGGCAAATAACGAGGCGGCAGCCACCGCAACTGCCGCACCAAGCGAATCGGCATCTACTTCTGCTGCGGCATCTGAATCTGCATCAGCTTCAGCAACCCCCTCTACTGTCCGAGGCTACTCGGGCGGCTCGAAGGCGCCTGATGGCGAGTACCGCCCTGCGGACGGCAAGGGCCCTGCTCAGAACGTGCCGAAGCCTAACGCCCCTGAAGAGGGCTATCGTGAGAAGTCTATTGAAGGTATCCGTAAGACGATGGATGCTTGGGTGAAATGGACTAATTACGGAATTCAAGTAGGCGATTTTACGGAATCCCGAAAATACATTTCCAGTAATTTTGAAAGTGAACTTAAGGGATATAAGAGCTTTGAGGACTTGTATAAGCGCGGCGGGTGGATTATTGATGGCATTGACAACTATGTTGCTGATGGAAATCCGTGGTCTGAGGATGGGGAAACCTATTTTTGGAAGGCATATCGCGAGTGGAATTATATAACTCTTGTGGAGCCTACCGGAGAATGGCACCGAAACCGAAATATCCAGAAGGATAATGACACCTGGAAATTTGAATTTAAGTACTCCGACTCTTCATGGAAAATTATCGGTTACGAACAGGTAGAAGACTAAAATAATGAACAAAATAATAAAATGCAGTGGGATTTTTTCTCTATCTTGCATTCTAGGATTTTGCGGTACCACTAACGTTGATGCATACGTTATTACTGCGCCTTGTTCTGACACATCAGCTAAAGTTTGCCAAATCGAAGTTGAAACAACTACTTCGCGAGGCAGTCAAGATGGTTACGATGAGAAAAATACAGGTGCAGATAATGCCAACCAGGAAATTCAGCAACAATATACTTATTCCACGGTAAATCAGGGAAACGGCGTAAAAGTTACCTACGCCAACGAAAATCCCAATATTATGTCATGCACAACCAAAGACGGAAGAATAGGAACATTCAAGTTCACAAATATGTCGCTTGAATCTGGCATTCCTGTAGATCACGGAAGTCCCCGAAGCCCTTCCTCTGCTAGTTGCATCCCGAACAATACCCGCACCTTCACCAGTGCCGACAGCCCAGGTCCCACCGGCCCGACCTACGAAGAAGTCATGGAGGAAATCCGCCACGCAGCAGAATCGCTAGAACCGGGTAAGCCGACCCTGCATCAGTCCTATAACAACCCCGCAGGCACTGGCCGAGCAGAAGGCGACCCCAACGTCTACAAGGGCGACCAGATCAACTTCTACGTCGATGACGGAGGCCCCTACCGCCTCGAAGCAGACATGCTCGCCGGACACGTCGAAATTGAGCTCATGCCCTCCTCCTATGTCATCGAGTACGGCAACGGAGATACAGACACCCACTACACGGCAGGTCAGCCCGTGACCACCTATCCCCGTGAACGCCCGCGTGAAACCGCAACGAGTTACGCCTACCAGCGCTCTGGCAACTTCCACGCGTATGCGACCGTGCACTACACGGCTCGTTTCCGTGTGGATGGTGGCCCGTGGCAGATGATGGAAGTGACCCCGCAGGCGACCAGTGACCCGTTGCTGGTGCGTGTGTGGTGGGTTGATGTGGGACGCGTGGCAGGTGACTGCAGCTACGACGACACTCGCTGGGGCTGCAAGAACGATCCGACTATGGGCAAGCCGGATAACCCGAACCCGCGTCTGCGCAAGGCCGATATTCGTACCGGTCAGCGTTGGCACCTGAACGATAATGGTGATGGGGATACGGAGTATTCGTTGCACCGCGACTGGCCCGACATGTAAATCAGCCCCGTGGGTCTTATGCTGAGAAGCCACATGTGTTTCGAAAAGCCACTTCTTTGGTGGCTTCTCGAAACACATGTGGCTTTTCGCCGTTCATAAGGGAGGACCGGGGGAACTTTCAATAGGTTAGTGTCTTCGCCGCGGGTCTTTAACCCGCATTAAAGTCACTAACCT
>NZ_KV800097.1:0-40157 GCF_001810135.1 Rothia sp. HMSC069D01 | reverse complement strand
AGTGTCTTTGGTCGTAGTTAAAAACCATGGTCAAAGACGCTAAACCATGGCACAAATTCCGCAGAGGCAGCGCCTCCACACGGGTGAAAATTCGGTCATGCCCTAGTAATTTCAGTCATGACTTAGCGTCTTTGGTAATGGCTAAAACCCCAGCCTGAAGTCACTAACCCATTACCGAAAAAGCTAAACCATAACCGGCGCCCGCCCATCAACCTGGCGCATCCGGGGTCGCCTGCTTTTTAGACAGAGATTTTCGATAGGTTAGTGTCTTCGCCGTGGGTCTTTAACCCGCAGTGAAGACACTAACCTATCGAAAGGGCCGTAACCTATCGAAGAATCCCCCTATCGACGAGCCCCCGCACCCTCACCGCGTCACAACCCGTAACACCCCCTTGCGAGATACCCCCCTAGGGTATATACTGGAGTCATGGAAACCACCAGCAACCAGTGCTGCCACAGCACATCCGACCAGGTCAGCACCGCATCCGGCGCCCCCGCCGAAAAACCCACTGAGGCGCACACTGGCGCATGCTGCAGTGGCGAGGCGCCCGAAACCCAGTACGGTTACACCTCCAACAAAGAGGCGCACCTCAAGCGCCTGCGCCGCATCGAAGGGCAGGTTCGCGGCATCGCCCGCATGGTCGATGAAGACAAGTACTGCATCGACATCCTCACCCAGGTTGCCGCGGTCTCCAAGGCGCTCCACGCCGTCTCCCTGAACCTGCTCGAAGAGCACATCGGCCATTGCGTGACCGGCGCCGCCGTCGAATCCGAACGCACCGGCGACCCGACCATCGCAGAGGCCAAGGTCAAAGAGGCAACCGCCGCAATCTCCCGCCTCATGCGCAGCTAAACACGTTGCCCCTAAACACCGGGCGGCCCCAAGTTTTCAACCCATTACCGAAAGGAAATCATCATGAGCACCACCACCGTTAAGGCAACCGGCCTGACCTGCAACCACTGCGCTATGAGCGTCAGCGAAGAGGTCAGTGAAGTTCCCGGCGTGACCGGCGTGACCGTGGATGTCGTCAAGGACGGCGTCTCCACCGTGACCATTGAGCACGAGGGCACCCTCGACACCCAGGCCGTCGCAGACGCTATTGTGGAGGCTGGCTTCACCCCCGCTGTCTAATCGACCGCCACACAACAGCCCCGGGACAACTCAAACCGGTACGCTAGACATAGCAACCCACACCCAGGAGTCACCATGGCATACCCGGCTAACTACATCGCAATGGTCGTCGGCGCGGTTCGCACCCTCGTCGGCGTCGAAAACATGCACCTGCGCGACGCGATTGCCCGCGTCGCCCGGCAGATGAGCCTGGACCCCGCCCTGGTCGATTCCTGGGTCAAGCAGAGCCCCGAATATACGGCGCGTGAAGACGCGACCGGCGCCGCGCGACGCAGCGGCACGAGCGCGAATAAGCGTTCCGCCGAGCACGAGCAGGGTCTGAAGGCTCGCGAGAAGGCGAACGCTTCGCCGTTCCCGCGGGCCGCTGTGAAACGCGCGTACGGCGTCTCCGATCGAGGCGCGCAGGTGACCGGTGTTCGCCCGCACACGACCCGCCCGGATGGGCTACCCGGCGACCACTAAGCCGCGTTGATTTTTCCCTCGCGCGCCCTCGACGGTGCGCCCTGATACTGCACCATACACCGTCCGGGGCGGGGTCCTTCGGGGCCCTTCCCCCGGCTTGGTGTGTGCCTTTTTCTACCCTCCCGTTTTTGAGTTTTGAGGAAGTATTGTGTCTTCTACACAGCCTTCACTAATCACCCGTGAGCCCTCATCACAGAGTGAGCGCTCTCTTTTTAATCCTGCCGGAACGACTGCAAAATCAACGGAGTCAACCCGAATTATCCACGTGGACATTCAGGGCATGACCTGTGCATCCTGCGTGGGCCGCGTGGAGCGTAAGCTCCGCAAAATCCCCGGTGTTGACCCGGCGGTGAACCTGCCGCTGGAGTCCGCGCGCGTCATCGTACCCGAGGGCGTGAGCGACGAGCAGATTGTTGAGACCATCAACAACGCCGGCTACAAGGCGCACCTCAAAAACGGCCCGCGCGTGGGCGCCGCGACTGATGCGAGCGCATCCGACGGCGGCGGTCAGCACACCACCCCGAGCATGAAGGGCGGCTTCACCGACCGCATTATCTACGCGACGATTCTGGGTGTGCCCATCTTCCTGATTTCCATGTTCCCGGCGTTCCAGTTCCCGAACTGGGGCTGGGTCGTGGCGATTCTGACCGCGCCGGTCGCGTTCTGGTGCGCCGCGCCGTTCCACCGCGCCGCGCTCATCAATGCCCGTCACGGCTCCTCCACGATGGATACGCTCGTGTCCCTCGGCGTGGTCGTGGCGTACTTCTATTCGCTGGCGCAGCTGCTCATAAACCCGGCGTTGACGGCGCACGTGCACCATGCGGGCGGCAGCTTCTGGTCGATGTTTACCGGCCACCATGCGCCGCTGTACTTCGATTCGGCGTCCATGGTGACGCTGTTCCTGCTGATTGGCCGCGCAATTGAGCACCGCACCCGCCACCGCTCCTCGGATGCGCTGCGCACCCTGCTGAGCATGGGCGCGAAGGAGGCGACCCTGCTGCGCACCGATAAGCAGGGCGTGACCAAGCAGGTGCAGGTTCCGGTGGAGGACCTCATGCCGGATGACCTGTTCCTGGTGCGCCCGGGCGAGAAGATTGCCACGGACGGCGTGGTGGTCGAGGGTACCTCCGCGGTGGATGCGTCCCTGCTGACCGGCGAGTCCGTGCCGGTTGAGGTGCATCCGGGTGATGCGGTCACGGGTGCGACGGTGAATACGTCTGGTTCGTTGACGGTGCGTGCGACCCGCGTGGGCGCTGAGACGACTCTGGCGAAGATGGGTGAGCTGGTGGCGAGCGCGCAGGAGACGAAGGCTCCGATTGCTCGTCTGGCAGACCGTGTTTCTGCAGTGTTTGTGCCAGTGATTTTGGCGATTTCGGCGCTGACTCTGGTCGGTTGGTGGCTGGTGTCTGGTGATGGTGCTGCGGCGTTTAATGCGGCGGTGTCGGTGCTGGTGGTGGCGTGCCCGTGCGCCTTGGGTTTGGCGACTCCGACGGCGCTGCTGGCGGGTACGGGTCGCGGCTGGCAGCTGGGCATTTTGATTCGTAATGCGCAGGTGCTGGAGGCGACGAGCACGGTTGATCGCGTGGTGCTGGATAAGACCGGTACCGTGACGACCGGCGAGATGTCTGTGGCGTTCTACGGCACCTTTGGCGACTACGAGTCGGCGGGTGACCTTGCCGGTATTTCGCCGGATTCTGCCGGTTCCAAGAACGAGCGTTCCCTGTCTGTTCTGCGTGATGCCGCCGCCGTGGAGGCGCTGAGCGAGCACCCGATTGCCCGCGCAATTGCCGGTTTTGCCCGCGAACAGGGCGTACTTGCTGAGGGTGCTTCGGCACCGAGCGTGAGCGACTTCGAGGGTGTTCCCGGAGGCGTGCGCGGCGTGCTGAGCGGCGCGGGTGACGGTGCCGAGAACGGCGCCTCCCGACTGGTTGTTGTGGGTACTCCCGAGTACCTGCAGGCGGCGGGTGCGCAGCTGAGCGAGGGCCAGTTGGCGCTGCTGGATCAGGCTCGCCGGGCGGGTCTGACGACCGTGGTCGTCGCCCGCGGCGAGGCTCCGAACGGTGAAGCCCCGAACAGCACCCCCGACCCGCAGCCGGTCGGCATGATTTCGGTTGCCGATACCCCCAAGCCGGAGGCTGCAGAGACCATGGCACAGCTGCGTGAGCTCGGCCTGGAGCCCATCCTGCTCACCGGCGACGCCCCGCAGGTTGCGCAGGCGGTCGCCTCGCAGGTCGGCATTTCGGCCGATAACGTGTACGCCGGCGTGACCCCCGAGGGTAAGTCGCAGGTGATTGAAAAGTTGCAGGCCGCCGGTCACCGCGTGGCAATGGTCGGCGACGGCGTGAATGACGCCCCGGCGCTGGCTCTCGCCGAGCTGGGCATTGCGATGGGTTCGGGCACGGACGTTGCCGCGGAGGCGGCAGATATCGTGCTGACCCGCTCGGATGTCGCCTCGGTGGTGACGGCGCTGCGCCTCTCCCGCGCTACGCTGCGCACCATTAAGTCGAACCTGTTCTGGGCATTCGCCTACAATTCGGTGGCTGTTCCGGTCGCCGTGGCGGGCCTGCTGAACCCGATGATTGCGGGTGCGGCTATGGCGTTTAGTTCGGTGTTTGTGGTGCTGAATTCTATGCGTCTGACGGCGTTTAGGAAGTAGTAAAACATAACGCGAAATTGTCCGAACATTAGCTATTGAAATAGCCTGAACGAAAATTTCAAAAGCGCATCTTACCGTGCTTTTCGCGCGGTAAAAGATATAAAGAAATGCACCGCCCGTGTAAAGGTGGTGCATTTCTTTATATTTAGTTTTCACGGGCGGCGGCTTGAAAATCTCGCCGCAAGCCCGGCAAAAAACCTTATGCCCAGGTGACCAGGTCCTCGATGGAGCGGCGGCTCTTCGGGGCAATCTCGCGGGCACGGTAACCGAAGGTCACAGCCACGGACACGCCGTACTCCTCCGGGTCGAACAGGCCGGCAGAAGTGAGCAGCTCGTTCACTGCCTCGTAGTTCATACCCTCAATGGGGCAGGAGTCGATGCCGAGCATTGCGGCGCCGGTCATCATGTTGCCCAGGGCGATGTAGGTCTGCTTGGATGCCCAGTCGAAGAGCGCGCGGTCGCTTTCCAGGACCTTCATGTCGTTCTTCTGGAAGTTACCGTAGCGTTCGAGTGCGGCCTCCATCTGCTCCTCGGTGAGGTTGCGGCTTTCGAGGGTGCGGCGCATCCACGGGGTGTCGTAGCGCAGGCCCTTCTTCGCCAGCAGGACAACCAGGTGGCTTGCGTCGTCGAGGGCGCCCGCCATGCCCCAGGCGATCGGCTTGAGCTTTTCGCGCAGTTCGGGGTTCTGGATGACCAGGAACTTCCACGGCTCGGTGCCGACGGAGCTGGGCGACAGGCGCGCAAATTCGAGGATTGCGGCGAAGTCTTCGTCGCTGATGCGGCGGTCGGGGTCGTAGGCGCGGGTTGCGCGGCGGCGGGCGAAAATTTCGAGAGCTTCTTCGCGGGTTACGGTCACGGTTTCATCCTTTGCATGAGGGTTTCAATACCCTGTCATGCTACACCCGCGGAGGGTGCTGGCGGCGGGAAATGTGGCGAGTTACGCCCGCAGGAAATACGCCCGCGAGCGGCGGGACCGTATTGCCGGTGTCGTATTACAGGGTGTACGAAGCCGGTGGGCTGGTACCCAAGGCGCCCAGAGCGCACCTGCCCAGCACCTCCTATGATGCCCCTACTCGGCACCGGCTTTCATCCACACATCCGAGGCGGCACGGCGACCAAAAATGACCGCGCGAATTCCCTGGAAGTACAGAATATACGCCGCCCACAAGCCGCAATACCCGGCGAGCGCGTCCATGGTGCCGTTGCCGACCGCCCAGTGCAGGCCGAGCATGACGGGCACGTACATGACGAGCATGATGAAGCAGCCGATTGCCAGGTATTTCACGTCCTGCGCGCCCATGAGGATGCCGTCCAGGGTGAACACGTACGCGGCGATGGGCTGGCCGAGGGCAATGATGACGGTGGCGATGGTGAAGAGGAACGCCACCTGCGCGTCCTGCGTGAAAATCCAGGAGCCAAAGAAGCCAATGAGCGGGCAGATCAGGCCGGTGATGACACCGTAGATGAGGCTCATGCGCAACAGCCGGTTTTTCAGCTGGCGCACCTTTACGCGTTCGGATTCCACAGCCAGGTCGCGTTCGCCGAGTTCCTTGCCGAGTAGCGCCTGGGCGGCGATGGCGAGGGAGTCCAGGGCGTAGAGGAAGAGGTTAAATACGCCCATGCCGAGCTGGTAGGCGGCGGTGTGTTCCGTGCCGAATCGTGCCACGACGAACACGGTCAGCAGGGAGGCGATGCGCATGGACAGGGTGCGCAGCATGAGCCAGGAGCCGAGCGAGAGCACCGAACGCATGCCCGCAACGTCGGGTGCCCAGCGGACGGCGTGTTCGCGGGTGCCGCGCATCATGACCACACCGAGCGCGGCAGCCATACCCCACTGGGTGAGGGAGGTGCCGGTCGCCGAACCGGCAACGCCCCAGCCGACAGGGTAGATGAGCAGCCAGTTCAGCGCAATGTTCACGAGCGTGCCGACCGTGGCGACTTTGAGCGGGGTGACGGTGTCTTGCAGCCCGCGGAGCGTACCGACCTGCGCGAGGATAATCATCATCGGCGGAATGCCCCAGAGCGAGTGGTGCAGGTAGTCGAGGGCGTAGCTGATGGTTTCGTCGGTCGCGCCGAGGCCGCGCAGCAGCGGGTCTGCGAAGGCGTATCCGGCGATCATGAGGAGCATGCCGAGGCCGAAGGCGACCCACACGCCGTCCACGCCGATCTGCCAGGCGCGGCGCAGGTTCTTCTCACCGAAGGCGCGCGCCACGGCGGGCGTGACGGAGTATGCGAGGAAGTTCATGAGGCCCACGACCGTGGTGACGAGCGTGGCGGCGATGCTCATGCCGGCGAGTTCCGCCTTGCCGAGGTGACCGATGAGGGCGGAGTCGGTGAGCACGAAGATGGGTTCGGCGATGAGCGCACCGAAGGCGGGTACGGCGAGCGCGAGGATGCGCCGGTTCAGCGAAGGCTCGGCGGTGTTCGCGACGGTATTCTTCGCGCCGGACGCGGTGCTACTGGGTTCAGCAATAGGGTGCTTCTGTGTGCTCATCCTTCTAGGCTACTCCCCGCCGCCGCGGCGGGTGCCTGCGCGCGGGGCGGGGTGCACTCTACGAGATAGGCGTGCGAGATGCGCGGTTAGGCGCCTCGGCCACGCAGTTCGTCGAGGGCGCGGCGTTCTTTCTTGGTGGGGCGGCCGCTGCCTCGTTCGCGTTTGGCGATCGGGGGCATGGAGAGGTAGGCGGGGCGCGGGCCGGAGAGGTCTTCGTAGCAGGTGACGGCGATGGGTGCGCCTACGCGTTTGACGAGGAGTTTTTCGACTTTGAAGACGCGTTCCCAGCCGGGGTAGCGGACCTTGACGATGTCGCCTTTTTTGAGTTTTTGGGAGGGCTTGGCGGGGGCGTCGTTGACGCGCACGTGGCCGCCTTTGCATTCGTCGGCGGCGAGGGAGCGGGTTTTAAAGATGCGCACTGACCAGAGCCAGAGGTCGAGCCTGGCGCTGGTTAGTGTGGTGGTGTCTTCTGCGGTCATGTGTTCATTGTGGCGCGAGGCGGGCGGGGCACCAAATCAGGTGCGCCGACCTATCCTGCGCAATCTCACCGGGCAAATCCGCAGCCGGCACCAAACCCGCCACGCGGCAGAAAATTTTCTATTGCACGCACCAGCCTATTGAGCACAAACCCGCATCCACTAGGGGTATTGTTAAGTCACCTTCTCAAGAAGTGTTCTCAAGGCCACCAAGTTCGCGTGGTCTACGGGGGGGGGTGTGGCCGCGACGCCACGGGCTCCCCGTAACAGATTGGATATACACCATGTCAGCTTTGAAAAAGCTCCTGGCGGCTGCCCTCATCAGCACTGTGCTGTCCTCTTGCTCCTTCGGCCCTTCTCTGGAGAAGGACGAAAGTGCCCGCGCGATTTTCGACGTAGAAAATGACCAGGTAATCCTACCCCTGGACGCTTACAACACCGACGGCAAGGACGAATACTTTACCAAAGCCCTTGAGCTCGCCCGCAAAAAGTGCTTTGCCGAACACGGGCAGCACTACAAGATGTTTGTCCGCACCGAGGGGGCCGGCAGGAACTTCGGCAGGACCTACGGAATCTGGAACGTTGAGTACGCCCAAAAGTACGGCCTCCACAAGAGCGAAGACTCGAATACGCTGGACCTCTCCGCCCCTGCACCCTCCTCCGACCCCGGGAAGGATGTCAGCACCGAATGCTATCAGCGCGCCAGCGATGAGATGAAGCAAATTGGAGAGATACCATTCGGCTCCGCCACGTATAGGCGTGTGGAGACCGACGCTCGAAACGCCGCAGGCGATCGACAGCTCAAAAAATCCCTCGACGACGAGTGGAAGCGATGCGTCAAGGACAAGGGCCTCACCCCCGATAGTGAGATGACCGTCAAGGAAGAAAAGGCCCTCCCTCGAAGCACCGTCGTCTCCGAGGAAGAAATTCGAATCGCCACTATCCAGGCGCAGTGCAATCAGGATGTAGGCCGTTCGCAGAAACTCTACGACCTGGAGGCACAGTACCAGAAGCCGCTCGTCGCCAAGAACCAGGCTGCTCTGGAGAATGAGCTCAAAGAATTCAAACGCCGGGACGAGCAGTTCAAACAGTACGTCCTCGACAACCAGTAACAGCGAATAGCAGTCGGTAATAGTCGGTATGCCGAAAGGGTGTGTGCCGTGTTCAGTGAACGCGGCACACACCCTTCTTACGTTGCACCGGCTATATTGCGTCGGCTACGTTGTACCGGCGGTCTAACCCGCGGCGCTTATGCCTCCACCGTTGCGGTGCGGCGCTCCTTGAGAGCCCAGCCAATCACGCCGGTCAGCAGACCGAACGCAATCCAGGAACCAAGCACCAGCCACTGGTCGCTCGTTGCAACCTCCGGGAAGTACGCAATCGAACGCAGCAGAGTCGAGGAAGCACCCGGCACGAACATCTGACCAATCTGACCCCACACACCGGGCAGGAACGCGCTCGGCATGCTTGCACCGGAAATCGGGTTGCCGATGAACATGGTGACGACGGCGCCCAGGCCCAGGCCTGCGGCGGGGACGAGCAGGCTACCGAAGCCAATCATGAAGGATGCGGTGGCAAGGTAGGTGGCGCCGAACGCTGCCCACAGGGTTGCGAAATCACCGGGAATGAAACCGAACCAGGTGCTCAGAATCAGGGCGGTCAGTGCGCCACCGATGACCGCGTACAGGGTTGCGGTGGCGAAGCGGCGCCAGGTGCCGTTAATCAGGGTCAAGGAAAGCATGCCGCCGATGATTCCACCCATGACCAGGGGGAATGCGGCAATAGCCAGACCGGTACCGGAGGAGTCACTCTCGCTCAGGGGCACCACTGCGGTGGTCTTCACCGCCATTGCGGATGCCTGCTCGGACTGCACCTTCATCTGCTCCAGCTGGGCGGCAGCCTGCGCACCCTGCTCGCCTCCCGCCTGCACCGCCTGGGTGAGGGCTTCCGTCTTAGCGGCGAGTGCCTTCTGCTGAATCTGCGCGTTCAGCTGGGTGGCAACACCGTTGAGCATCTGGGTTGATGCGGTGTTGGCGGCGGGGGCGGTCAGCACCTCGGGAGCAGCGCCTTCGGTGAAGATAATTGCGCCGTAGGTTTCGCGCTGCTTGATTTGCTGTTCAGCCTCTTCGCGGGAGGATGCCTGCTTCAGCTCAAAGGTCTCAATGCCCTTATCTTTGAGGGACTGTTCAAACTGGCTGACGGTCACCTCGGGGCCTGCGATAGAGACGGGCAGGTTCTTTGCCTCCATGGTCTTGGTGGGCCAGGTGAAAGCTAGGACGACGAGTGCTACCACCAAGGATGCTAGTACGGAGGTGCTGCTGACCTTAATCCAGGAGGAGCGCTCGGGGGCTGCGGCGGTCACTGCTTCTGCGGTGACTGCGGTGGCGGTTTCGTTGTTCATGACAATCTCCAAACAAAATGCATATTTCGTTTACGAGTCAGAACTCTACTCTCGGTTTTTACCAAGCGCAAACGAAATAGCTATTTTGTTTATGAAGTCACAAAAAGAATCAGTGTTGTGTTTACGCGTTCTTTAGCCTCACCCCCTAGACTGGAACCATGCCCCGACTAACAGATGCCACCAAAGCCGCACGCCGAGCCCAAATCATCGAAGCCGCCGTTAGCTGCTTCCTCGAAAAGGGCTACACCAACACCTCCATGAGCGACATCATCAAAGCCTCCGGGCTGTCCTCCGGGTCCATCTACTCGCATTTCTCCGGCAAAGAAGACATCCTCATCACCGCCATCAACGAGCGCCTCGAAAACGTCAAAAATCTCTACGCCGCACTCCCCGAAGGCGCCGGCCCCCAGGACATTCTCGAAACCATCTACACCAACCAGATGGCGAACGAGAATTTCTCTGCCATGCTGCGCATCCGCCTTGAATCGCTCCACGCGCCCGAAATCGCCAGGGCAACCGCGGACATTATTCCCCGATTGCAGGGCATCATCGTAAAGACCCTTACCCCCTGGGCGGCTGAACAGCTGAGCGTTCTGCACGAGATCAACCCCGATCCGGCGCAGCGCACCCCCGAACAGGAGGCGCTCATCACCGACTACGCCCGCGACACCGCGGACGCCTTCATGATGGTCCTTCAGGGGTACATGCTCCGCTCCTTCTTCGGCGCCCCCGAGGAAAAGGACCGCCTCTACCGCGTCGCCTCAGCACTTCTTCCTGAGTAGTTGACCGCCCAATAGTCCCCAAAAATCACCTTTGAGCGGTTGTCTTTCAGCATTTAGACCGTGCAGGGACAACATAGGCCATTCACATCCTGCAGGCGTAGAATCGAGAAACCATGACTGAATCCTGCACCCCCGCAACCCCCGAGCCGCGCGCCACCAACCCCGCCGAGCTGAACAACCTGCGTGCCGCACACGCCGATGAGCTCTCCTCACGCACCCGCGCCACGAGCATCCCGGCGGACTCCTGCTCCCTCTACGACGACGAGGCTCTCGGCGGCACCGCCGGACGCGCCACCGCCTGGCTGGCTCTCGAGCACGTGGGCCAGTGGGGCCGCGACGTGCTGGACGGCTCCGCCCTCGGCGAGGAGCTTTCGGAGGCGTTGGGCGAGGCAGTCTCACAGGCTGGTTTGAAGTTCCTACTGATCCGCCAGGCGGGCAGGGCGGGGCGCGTACTGCACGGCGCGCCGGATGCATCCGGCAACCCGACCCACCGGGTACTCTACGCGCTCTGCACCCCGGGCGAGGAGAAGCTCTACTCGTTCAGTGTGAGCACCCCCGAACAGCTCCTCGAGCTGCCGTTGGACAACCCGCAGGAGTTGATTCAGGTGACCGGCGCGGAGCTCATTGATTCCCCCGCCATTCTCGTGTGCGCCCACTCCAAGCGTGACCGCTGCTGTGCCCTGCGCGGTCGCCCCATTGCGGCGCACCTGGCGGATATCCTGCCGGGTAATGTGGTCTGGGAGTGCTCGCATACGGGCGGTCACCGCTTTGCCCCGGTCGGCATTATGCTGCCCACCGGCTACACCTACGGTCGTCTTTCGGAGCCTTCGGCGCTGGCGGCGTACCTGTCGCTGGCGGGTCGTTCCATTCCGTCGTTGCACGGCCTGCGAGGCCGCAGCACGGATACCCCGGTGGAGCAGGCGGCGGAGGTTGCCGTACGCCTCGAACTGGAGAAAAAGGGTGAAGAAGTAACCTCTGGAGGTTTGGTTTCACGTGAAACATCGGGGCGGGAGGCGCTCATTGCGCTCCGCGAGGCGGGCATTGAGCCCCCGGCAGATACCGCCGAACACCCCACCATGGAGGCGGCACTCACCTCCCACACCGACGGACGCACCTGGGTCACCTTCTTTGAGCGGGTCACCCTTGAGCCGCGCCCCAACTCGTGCGGCAAGGGTCCCGCAGATGCTTTCAGCCGCGAGCTGCTCGCACTGCGCCAGCTATAACCCCCTGCACCAGATACAAGCCCCGTGCCAGCTATAACTCCTGCCCCAGCTCTAGGCAGAGCCAGTTCTAGCACCCGCGCATGATGTAGACAGCGTAAAGCCCCTGCGGGCACCTTTCTCGTGTACCCGCCGGGGCTTCGCTGTATCCAAAGTTCGCCGTGTCCAGGGTTCGTCGCAGTCGGCATCCCGCCGTACCCGGCAAACAGGCTTATCCGGCGAACGGGTTCGGCGCGCCGATGTACTGCAGCTCGGTGTACTCCTCCAAACCCTCGGGGCCGCCCTCGCGACCCATGCCGGACTGCTTCACGCCGCCGAAGGGTGCCGCCGCGTTCGAGATGACACCCGAATTGTACCCAATCAGACCGAACTCCAGGCCCGCCGCCATGCGCGTAAAGCGCGGGTGGTTGCTCGTGTACACGTACGCCGCCAGGCCATACTCGGTGTCGTTGGCGAGCTTCAGGGCGGTGCGTTCACCCTCCTCGCCGTAGCCGCTGAACGTGGCAATCGGGGCGACGGGGCCGAAGATTTCTTCACGCCACACGCGCATCGAATTGGTCACGCCGGTCAGCACGGTGGGGGTCACGAAGTTGCCCTGGTTCAGGTTTTTGGGCATGCCTCCGGTATCGCTCGGAACGTTCTCCCCAAGCTCGGGAATGTACCCGCCGCAGGCGAGGAGCGCCCCCTTACCCAGGGCGTCTTCGACCATAAAAAGCATGGATTCAACCGCTGAAGGTTGAATTAGCGGTCCACAGTCGGTTCCGTCGACGGTTCCGTCACCCACGACGGTCGCCTCCATGCGCTCCACGAAGGCGCGGGTGAACTCTTCAGCAATGTCCTCGTGCACGATGAATCGGTTGGCGGCGGTGCATGCCTCGCCCATGTTCCTCATCTTCGCCGCGTAGGCGCCCTCCACGGCGGCGGGGATGTCCGCATCCTCAAAGACGATGAACGGTGCGTTGCCGCCCAGCTCCATGGAGGTGCGCAGAACGTTCTGCGAGGCCTGCGCGAGCAGGGTGCGGCCCACGGCGGTGGAGCCGGTGAACGAGACCTTCCGCAGGCGCTCATCAGCCATCAGCGCGGAGACAACCTCGCCGGTACGAGAGGTGGTCACCACGTTCAGCACGCCGTCCGGCAGGCCCGCCTCACGCATCAGGTCCGCGAAGTACAGGGAGCTGAGCGGAGTCAGGGAGGCGGGCTTGAGCACCGCGGTGCAGCCCGCCGCGAGCGCCGGGGCGACCTTGCGTGCCGCCATGGCGAGCGGGAAGTTCCAGGGGGTGATGAGCAGGCAGGGGCCGACGGGGCGGCGCACGGTGGTGATCTGTAGCCCGGATTCGGGGGCAACGGCGGTGCGGCCGAAGTTGCGGGCGGCTTCTTCGGCGTACCAGCGCAGGTAGTTTGCCGCGTAGGCGACTTCGCCGCGGGACTGGTCGAGGGGCTTGCCCATTTCGAGGGTCATGAGCCGGGCGATGACTTCGGTGCGCTGCGTCATGAGCGTGTAGGCGCGGTTGAGGATGTCGGCGCGTTCGCGGACGCTGGTTGCCGCCCATGAGGTGCGGGCGTCGCAGGCGGCGTCGAGTGCTTCGATGCCCTGTTCGACGCTGGCGTCGGCGACGTGCGTGAGGATTTGGCCGCAGGAGGGGTTGTGTACGGGGAAGGAGCCGTTGTCGCCGGTGACCCAGGTGCCGCCGATGAGCAGGTCGGTGGGCACGTAGAAGAAGGGGTAGGAGGGTCGTTCGTAGGGGTCGATGGGTTCGCGCTGCGGCATGTTGATGCTTTGCATGTGCGGTTCGGTGCGGCCTCGCAGCTGGGCGGATTTCACGGCGGGCTTTTCGGCGGGCTTTTCGGAAGTAGTGCTTTCGGCGGCGGAGCTTTCGGGTGAGGTGGTCATGGCGTGCCTTTCGGGTTGGGGCGGCCGGTGCGGTCGACTCTGACGCTTTTAATTCTAGTACCGCGCACTCCCCTACCCCTCGAACCGACCCGGCGGCTCTCTCCCCTGCCCCGCTCGCCCTATACACCCTTACGCGCCTACACGTCCCCGCTCGCACTCTCCCCACCCTGAGAAGGCCGCGGGCACGCCGAAGGGGGCCGCATCCACTGTGGATACGACCCCCCTTCGGGTAGATTCTCGCTCAGCGCGCGAGGGTCCTAGCTGGGGATTATGGAAGGCGTTGCCCGGAAGGGATGCTCGGTGTTACATCCGCTCTGCCCGGTATCCGTAATCTCACCGCTTAGCGGGCGGTGAGGCGGGCACCCAGGTGGACTAGGCCCACCGGTTCTCTCAAATCCAGGACTGACGTGCTTCGATTCGGGTCAGCTCCAGAGGACCGCCATCGTTGGTGCCGTGGAAGCGGCCGAAGTGTACGTACGGGCCGCGGTAGGCGCTGTGGTTGATGGGGCTGGAGTACTGGCCGTTGACCGTGTAGTAGAAGCTGTTCTTGCTCAGCACGATCTTGCAGTTCAGTGCCTGGCCGGTGGTAACCTTCTGGCGCAGCTTCATGGTGTGCAGTACGCGCGGGCTTGCCTGGTTCGGTTCGAAGCAGAGGATCTGTGCCACGGAGCCGCCGCGGTAGTTCGGGCGGATGGCGAGCACGTAGGTGCCGTCTTCCTGCTTTGCGGCGAACTTCTTGCCGATGCCGAAGGGGCCGTCGTGTTCGCGACCGAAAGCGACGTAGCCGTAGTGGCCGTCCTGCTGCGGCAGTGCACCGGTCCACTTCATGGAGAAGTCGAGGGTGTACTTTTCGCGGGTGGTGTAGTTCGCCAGCGGGCCGAGCAGTACGGATTCGTCGTAGCGCTGGTTGTGCACGATGGCTACGCCGGTCAGGTCGGGCATGTCCGCTGCGACGGAGGGGTCGGCGGGCAGCATGCCGTGGGGACGCTTGCCGGTCTTGATCTTGACGCTGGAGTCGAAGGGGTCACCGATTACCCAGTAGGGGTCGGGGCACATGAAGCCCTTCACGCCCAGTGCCTTGTACTTTTCGTAGGCGGAGCGGCGGTGGATTTCCCAGACGATGACTGCCTTGCCGAGGCCGGTGAGGGCGCGTACGTTCTCTTCGCTCATGGAGCCCTGGGAAGCGCCGGTCGGCTTCTCGTAGTAGGGTACGCCGATGGCGTCCACGTTTTCGTGGCGTGCCATTGCGGAAATCTTATCGATGGGGTCGCCGCCGTCGAAGTAGCACCAGGTGGCACAGCCTGCGGAGTTGGCAAGCTTCAGGTAGCGGGAGGTGGGCTTGAAGCCGCCGCTGCCGTCACGGTACATCTTGATGACGGTGCGGCGCTGCAGGCCGCGTTCGGTGATGAACTTGACGAGGCCTGCCTGTGCGGGGCCGTCCTTCGCTTCGAGGAACAGTACGACCTTCTTGCCGCCGACGGAGGCATATTCGCCGCCTGCGGGTACGGCGTCAACGGCTGCGATGGCTTCTTCGAGGGTGGGGATGTTGTACAGGTCGGTCTTTTCGCCCAGGTTCTTGCGCATGTTGACCTTGTGCTGGCGCAGTTCGGCGAGGGTGTGGCCGCGCACGTCCATGGATGCGCCGGTGGTGCGCTTGATGTTGGTGTCGTGCATGCAGACGAACTGGCCGTCGCTGGTGGTGCGTACGGAAATTTCGACGGCGAGGGCGCCGCGGCGTACGGACTCTGCGTAGGCGTAGGCGGTGTGCTCGGGGCTGATGTTGCCGGCACCGCGGTGGGCGATGAAGAATTCATCGGTCTTGTAGAGCAGCTGATGTGCGGGGGAGCCGCTGTGTACTGCCGCGAGCTGTGCGCGGGTGTTGGCTGCGGCGTGGGCTTCGCCTGCCTGGAGCATGAGGGCGGCGGGCGCCAGAGTGGAGGCGCCAATGAAGCCGCGGCGGCTCAGATTCTTGGAGATCTTCGGGAATGCAGTCACCGTAGTGGTCCTTTTTTCGTTTATGAGTTGAGCGTAATGTGTGTGGTTGGTCATTGAAGTTTTGGTTTATAGCTGAGGGTCCGGATTCTCTCAACTCAAACTGCAACTTCTATGTAGGATAACGATTTTTTATCGGTGATTCACTGCGTTCACAAGCAAATAGGGTATTATGTGCGCCTCATTCTTACCCGCTGTGCAATGCGGGTGAATGTGTTCCTCCTTTTCCGCCGCTTTTAATAGCGGCATTTCATGCGGCGTTAAAAAATTTCTCGTGTAACGAAAAAAGCCGCGCCTGTAGCCCGATTGAGCCTGCAGGACGCGACCTTTTGCGTTAAGTATTTTCGCGGGTTTTCACCGCTGTTGAAGCTGAGCTATTTTCGCTGGTTCAGCTTACTTCTTGGATGCCTGAGCGACGCGGTCACCGGCTGCAACGGGGCGGCGGGACTCAGAGTCCTTGGAGATGTTGAACTTTGCGGTGTTGGTAATCATCACCATGGTTTCCTTGGAGGGGATGCGACCCTCGATAGCTGCCCAGTCGACCTCGATAATGGGTGCGCCTGCCTCAACCTTGTCACCTACGTTAGCGAGCTTGGTGAAGCCGTCGCCGCCGAGCTCAACGGTGTCGATACCGATGTGGACCAGTACCTCACCGCCGTTTTCAGTGCGGAGCATGAATGCGTGCAGGGTGTCCTGAATCAGTGCAATGGTGCCTGCAACGGGTGCGACGATGGTGCCTGCGGTGGGGTTCACTGCGTAGCCGTCGCCCATAACGCCCTGAGAGAAAACGGGGTCGGAGACTTCGCTCAGCGGCAGGTACTCGCCGGTAGCAGGTGCGACGTAGACGTCTGCGGACGATGCTTCCTGTGCGGCAGCTTCCTTCTTCTTCTTGCCGAAACCGAACATGTATGCTCCTTCTGGTCGTGTTGCGCTATGAATAGCGTGTATTTGTAGCGCTGATGCGTCCGCGTCGGATGCGGGCGTCGTTGCCTTCTTGGTTTCACACCGGGCGGCGCCTGCCTGAATTGCAGGGTTCGCACACTCCGGTGCATATGCACTCAGAATACAACACCTAAACCCGTAGCTCACGAGCTGAGGGTCATTCGACTCGAATTCTGCAAATATTCCGCAAATCTGGAACTTCAACTCACACTTCTGCACTCTTGAGGTCGCGAGTACACTTAGTGAAGGACTGGCACCCCTCCCCCCGAGCCGGTGCCCATAAGAGAGAAAAGGCTGAAACTGATGACTGAAGCGGCTGAGACCGTTCTTGAAGTATTTATTCCGGGTCCCGGCGAGAACCCGGAGGATCCGCAGGATATGGAGCGCTCCGAGTTCCTGGGTGCCGCGCAGGAGGCGCTGGATTCGGGCGTGGACATTGAGGTGTACTCCACCGACTCCTACCCTTCCGCATTTGAAGAGTGCGCACCCGTGGCGGAGCAGATTGAGATGAACGGCCGCGAGGTTCTGCCGCTCATGCTCGTCAATGGTGAGGTGAAGGTGTCCTTCTCCTACCCGACCGCCGAGCAGATTATGCGTTTTGCGCGCGCCCACCTGGTCGCCCAGCCGAAGGCTAACGCGGCAGCTGCTGCGTGCGGCCCGTCCGGTTCCCCGGCGGCGTCGATGATCCCGAACCTGAGCGGCGAACCCGCCGGTTTCGCGGCAACCCTGGCGGGTAAGGCACCCCAGCCGGTCGGCGGCCCCGAGATTGGCAACCGCGTGAACCTCATGGGTGGCGACACCGGCGACGGTATCCCCACCTCCGGTTCGGTGGCTGTGAAGTCCGGCGGCTGCGGATGCGGTGGTTGCGGCTGCGGCGGCAAGTAAACCCACCCCTGCCGGCAACGAGCGCCCGACTCACCCGGTTCTAAACTGCGCACCCAAAGAACTGCATAAACAAAGAGCGGTGCCCGCCTCCTCATGATGAGGAAGCGGGCACCGCTTTCGCTTAACGAAGCTTAGGTTCACACCCGGCAGCACCTACGGGAGCTGCGGCGGGCGAACAGCACCTTACTTGATGGAGGTACCGACGGAACCGAGCTGCTGGCAAGCCTCGACCACGCGTGCGGCCATGCCTGCCTCTGCAGCTGCACCCCAAACGCGGGGGTCGTAGGTCTTCTTGTTGCCGACCTCGCCGTCAACCTTCAGCACACCGTCGTAGTTGCTGAACATGTGGCCAGCAACGGGGCGGGTGAATGCGTACTGGGTGTCGGTGTCGATGTTCATCTTGATAACACCGTAGGACACTGCGTCTGCAATCTCCTGCTCGGTGGAGCCGGAGCCACCGTGGAAGACCAGGTAGAAGGGCTTGTCGCCCTTGCCGTACTTAGCGCCGACCTCGGTCTGGATTTCCTTGAGCAGCTCGGGGCGCAGGTGAACGTTACCGGGCTTGTACACGCCGTGAACGTTACCGAAGGTCAGAGCAGCCATGTAGGTGCCCTTCTCGCCCAGGCCGATTGCCTCAACGGTCTTGATTGCGTCTGCAACGGTGGTGTACAGGGAGTCGTCGATAGCGCCTTCAACGCCGTCTTCCTCGCCACCAACGGCACCAATCTCAACCTCGAGAACGAGCTTTGCCTTGGAGGTACGCTCGATCAGCTCAGCAGCAATCTTCAGGTTCTCGTCCAGGTCGATTGCGGAGCCGTCCCACATGTGGGAGTTGAAGATGGGGTCTTCACCGCGAGCAACAGCCTTCTCGGACTCTGCCAGCAGGGGCAGGACGAAGCCTTCCAGCTTGTCCTTGGGGCAGTGGTCGGTGTGCAGTGCAATGTTCACGTCGTACTGCTTAGCAACTTCGCGTGCGTATGCTGCGAAGGCCAGGGAGCCAACGACCATGTCCTTCTTGGAAGCGCCGGACCAGTATGCTGCACCACCGGTGGATGCCTGGATGATGCCGTCCGAGCCAGCCTCTGCGAAGCCGCGGATTGCAGCATTCAGGGTCTGGGAGGAGGTCACGTTCACTGCGGGGTACGCGAAGCCCTTTTCCTTCGCGGTCTGCAGCATTTCTGCGTAAACTTCGGGGGTTGCAATAGCCATATGCTGACTCCTTGGATAGATGCGACCGGTTACCGATGCTGGGCCGGTTCACCATATTTTGTTGGCGCGCGAGACGCCTCCTACTCGCACTATTTTACCAAGATACGACTTATTTATCGTTAATTTTTTGTGGGTTTTTTTGGGTTTACTGCAGCGAAATTTCCGCGAATTACCGCGGTAAAGTAGAGGTGTTAATGACTTGATGTCTTCTGTGCGTGCAGGGCAGCGTACACATCACCCGGACGCGATGAAAGGAACCTCCCATGAGCAAGGCGAGCGCTAAAAATAATCCAAAACAGCTCGACGCGAAACGTGAGAAGCGTGCCCGCCAGGCGCAGCGTCGTGCTGAGCGTGAGCATCCGAATGCGGCGGCTATTGCCCCGGTGCGCGCCCAGTTGGATGAGATTCTGGAGCGTAAGAGTCGGCATGTTTTGGGGCATGGCGATATGGCGAAATCCCTTGAGTTGATGGAGAAAATGCGTGATGAGGGTGCGAGTGACCACGAGATTGATGTGGCGCTTGCGGAGGCGAAGCTCCCCTCGGTGGTGCAGGTGGGCCGTAAGTCGTTGATGCGTTGGCCAAGCTGGTGGTGGTTGAATCGTCGCGAGCGTGCGTTGCGGGCGAAGATTGATCGCCTGATGGAGGGCTAGGCCCCCGTTTTGAATAGGTTGTGAGAGCACCCCGTTGTGGGTGCTCTTGTGCTGTGTACTGGTGGGGGAATTGATTTTTTGGACTCAGAGTTCAATTAATCTATTTCACAAAACAATGAAAACCACACAATACAACATGAACCAAATATATTCATAAGATATGCATTATATGTATATAAATTATTACGTGATGTGAGTTATATTTACCTAAATTACCGTGCTATAGTCGTTACAACCCGCAGACGTGTTCCCAACCACATTTCGTGTAGCACGTGCTTTAGACGTAACTATCCAAGGAGGTATAGCGTGAGCACCTCACCGAACAAGAACCCGCAGACTTCTGCAGCGGATCAGTACACTAAGCCCCCCACAGATGACCCGTTCGCACACGAGCAGGAAGGCTTCCACAAGGGGCTTGGCGCACGTCAGCTCCAGATGATTGCCATCGGTTCCGCTATCGGTACCGGCCTGTTCCTGGGCACCGGTAGCCGCCTGCAGGACGCAGGCCCCATGCTCGCCGTCATCTACGCCGTCATCGGCTTCTTCGGCTACCTGATCCTTCGAGCCCTCGGCGAGCTGATTCTTCACCGCCCCTCCTCGGGCTCCTTCGTCTCCTACACCCGCGAATTCTACGGCGAAAAGGCCGCATTCGTCTCCGGATGGCTGTACTGGCTGAACTGGGCAATGACCGCCGTTGCAGACGCCACCGCAATCGCTATCTACATCAGCTGGTTCGGTCGATACAACCAGTTCTTCGCAGATATTCCCCAGTGGCTCAGCGCATTCATCGTCGTTGTCATCACCGTTGCTTTGAACCTCATCTCCGTGAAGATCTTCGGTGAGCTGGAATTCTGGTTCGCACTCATTAAGATCCTTGCCCTGCTGTCCTTCATGGCGGTAGGTATCTGGTACCTGGTCTTCGGTGAACCCATCAACGGCGTCACCCCCGGCCTGAGCCTTATTGCAGCCAACGACGGCTTCTTCCCCAACGGCATTCTTCCCGCTCTTATCGTGGTTCAGGGCGTTGTGTTCGCCTACGCCGGTATTGAGCTGGTCGGCACCACCAGTGGTGAAACCAAGAACGTTGAGAAGGTTATCCCCCGCGCTATCAACACCGTGATCTGGCGTATCGCGATCTTCTACGTTGGTTCCGTGGTTCTGCTCTGCCTGCTCATGCCCTACACCGCATACAAGGATGCAGAGTCGCCGTTCGTGACCTTCTTCGATGCTATCGGCATTGACGGTACCGCACCGATTATGCAGCTGGTCGTTATTACCGCGGCTGCTTCCTCGCTGAACGCCGGCCTGTACTCCACCGGCCGTATTCTCCACTCGATGGGTGTTGCAGGTTCCGCCCCGAAGTTCACCACCAAGGTGTCCCGCTCCGGCGTTCCGGTGGCAGGTATTCTGCTGACCGGCGTGATTGGCCTCTTCGGTGTTGTGCTGAACTTCTTCGTTCCCGAGCAGGCGTTCGAGGTCGTGCTGAACATCGCCTCGGTGGGTACCATGGCCAGCTGGGCGGCTATCGCAATGTCGCACCAGAAGTACCTGAAGCTGGTCGGTGAGGGCAAGTACAAGCGCCCCAACTATCGCGCACCCGGCGGTCGTTTCAGCGACTGGGCCGTGATGGTGTTCCTCGCGATTGTGATTGTGCTGATGGCACTGGATTACCCGGTGGGCACCTACACCCTGGCGTCGCTGCTGGTGGTTATCCCGCTGCTGATTATCGGCTGGTACACGGTTCGTGACCGCGTCAACGAGATTGCTCGCGTCCGTGAAGGCTACACCGGTTCCGTGCCCGTGATTGCTGCCCGCCCCGTGGTGAAGAAGCTCGTTTCGGAGCCTCGTACCCACATTGACCTGGGTGACCTTGAGGACGAGGACAACCCGAAGGGTAGCTAACCCGACCGGTTGCCTGTAATCCCGGTAATATCCCGGCGAAGGCGAATGAGGGGGTTCTAGACCCTAGCCCTAGACTCTAGGAGATCTAGGCTCTAGGAGCTCTAGACTCTAGAACCCCCCTCCCTGCACGTCTTTTCGTGTTCGTTCCGTATTACATCCGTGTAATACATAAAGCAAAGTACATATCTACAGCATTTCTAATACGGTGTGTCCTGCAATATATTTTGAGATAATAGATATCCGCAGTGACCACCAGATGCACAAAGAAGTTTTGTGCAGATATTCAAAGGAGAAAATCATGACTGAACGTCCTAGCGCACACGCGGTGGAATTTGTTGACGTCGCCTCGATGGCGAAGTGGATTCAGAAGGACGGCGTAGGCAACATCATTGCCGGCATGGTCGACTTCCTCGAAGAAGACTTCAAGAAGTGGCAGAGCTTCGACAAGATTCCGCGCGTCGCCTCCCACACCCCCTTCGGTGTGATTGAGCTGATGCCCACCTCCGACAACATCACCTACTCCTTCAAGTACGTGAACGGCCACCCGTCGAACCCGGCACGCGGCTTCCAGACCGTGACCGCATTCGGTCTGCTCGCTGACGTGGACAACGGCTACCCGGTGTTCCTGGCTGAGATGACCCTGCTGACCGCGCTGCGTACCGCTGGCGTGTCCGCCATGGTTGCTAAGCACCTGGCACGCAAGGATTCGAAGAAGATGGCAATGATTGGTACCGGCTCGCAGTCTGAGTTCCAGGCGCTGGGTATGCGCGCTGTGCTCGGCATTGAGGACCTGTCCGTCTACGACGTTGACCCGCACGCGATGGAGAAGTTCCGCCGTAACCTGGAGCCGCTGGGCTTCCGCATCCACCTGGCTAAGGACGTGGACGAGGCTGTTGAGGGCGCCGACATTATTACCACCTGCACCGCCGATAAGCAGCAGGCGAAGGTTCTGCTGGACCGCCAGGTGAAGCCCGGCGTGCACCTGAACGCTATTGGTGGCGACTGCCCCGGCAAGACTGAGCTGGAAAGCGAAATTCTGGACCGCTCCACCGTGTTTGTTGAGTTCCCGCCGCAGACCCGCATTGAGGGCGAGATTCAGCAGAAGGACCCGGACTTCCCGGTGGTGGAGTTCTGGAAGGTTCTGACCGGTGAGGAGCCGGGCCGCGTGTCGGATGAGCAGATTACCCTGTTTGATTCGGTGGGCTTCGCGATTGCTGACTTCTCGGGTCTGCGTTATGCCCGTGCGGCTACGCAGGACACCGACCTGCAGCAGTTCATTGACCTGGTTGCTAGCCCGGATGATCCGAAGGATCTGTACTCGCTGGTGAACGTTAACGTTCCGGTGGGCTAAAGGGCTAAGTAACCTGACGCTGAGTGGCCTTGAGCTGGCGAGCCTGTAGGTGCGCTGGCATGGGCTGCGAGGTTGAGAGTGAATAAAGTGAGGGCCGGGGAGTGGTAACACTCCCCGGCTCCTTCTTGTGAAATTTTCGTGTGCACGGATTTTCTATGGGCAACTTGTGAGCATTCTGCGGCTGGTTCACCCGTTCTACCCTTCAGCGGGTGTGGCTACTGGTGGGTGGCGATAATTTCACGTGCCTTCGCTATCTTCGCATCACGATAGGCCTTCAAATCATTCAGCAACGCCTGATTCTTCTCAATCAAAGGACCCTGATAGGACGCCTCAATATCACCCAAACGCTGAGCCAACCTCACCTTCTCACTACATTGAGCTTCAATGGTGGCCAGGCGGATAACCTCCTCCAACACTTTGGGATCATCAGCATTCAGACTGGCCAGTTCTTTGCTCGTCCATTCACCGTCCCCGGTGCGAGGCGTCAACCCTTCCTGACGCTGACAGTCCCACCAATCTGAGCGGGCTTTCTTCCATTCAGGGTCACCCTGCGCGCGTTGGTACGCTTCGCTACGGATACGACCGACGGGGCGGTACTTTTCCTCATCAGCCACATCAAAATAGAGCATATCCAGTTCTTCCCGATGCTCTTCGCGGCAGCTGGCCCTGACGTCTTCAGGGATGCTCTTATAAATCCTATCCTGCTCTTCTCCGACTTTGAGGAACGTAAAATGATTCGCCACATGCTTCACATTCCAGAGGCCATACTGGGCGGCCTTGCCAGAAACCCAGCCGTTTTCTAGAATTTCAAAATCGTATCCTTTTTTCGCGTAGCACTCTTTACGAATCAACAAATGCGCCCTATATGTTATATCTTGGGCCTGGTCACTCATGTCGTATTCATCGAGCGGAAGAGTAATATAGTTATTTTCAAAATCCAGCTGGGCTTTGAGGCCAGTATCTTTAGGCGCAGCGGCACAGGAACTTAAAGCTAAAGCAAAGCAGGCGAACAGAGCAGCAGATTTCTTCATTGTTACCGACTCCTTTCAGGGGAATGACGCCGCGGTCATTCATATCCACAACCCGCAACCATTGGCGAGCCGAAGCCAGGAAATCCATCGTACGCTCCGGCAGAAATCGAGCGTACAATTCTCATATCCTCTGTGACTTGCGTTAACACTAACACGCCTAGATAATTTCATGCGTGGTTTAAGCCGCCCAAACCACAACGAAAAAGGTTCCGACGCGCACACAACGCATCGGAACCTTTAAACACCTCATAAACAGCCGCCAAACTACGACGGAATCTGGCCAAACACATGACGGCGAACCCACGCATGCATCGCAATACCCGCAGCCGTCGCCGCATTCATCGAACGCGTCGACCCAAACTGCTCAATCGACAGAGTATCCCTAGCCGCCGCATGCAACTCCTCCGACAAACCCGGGCCCTCCTGACCAAAAACCAGCACACACTTCTTCGGCAGATCATACGTCTCCAGGGGCACCGAATCCGGAAAAATATCAATACCAATAATCTCCAGACCCTCAGCCTGCGCCCACGCCACAAAATCCTCAATCGTCGGATGATGACGCACATGCTGATAACGATCCGTCACCATCGCACCACGACGATTCCAGCGGCGACGCCCAATAATATGGACCTCCTTCGCCAACATCGCATTCGCCGTGCGTACCACCGTGCCAATATTCAAATCATGCTGCCAATTCTCAATCGCCACATGAAAATCATGGCGGCGCGTATCCAGGTCAGCAATAATCGCGTCCATCGACCAGTAACGGTACTTATCCACCACGTTACGGCGGTCGCCCTCACGTAGCAGCTCCTCATCCCAATGGTCGCCCTCAGGCCACGGACCCTCCCACGGGCCCACACCCACCTCAAAACGGGCAGTACCCTGCTCAGTACCCTCAACAGCCTCAGCTACAGCCGCCTCCGCAGGCACAGCCTCAGCAGGTACAGCCTCAGCCGCATCACGATTCTCAACCATCACAACCACCTTCACGCCAACAACCAGCACCACTCCGGCGCCCACAGAGCCATCTTACAGACAAAAACCCGCACCACCAGCCACACACAGTAGCCAGCGGCACGGGTTCACCCGCCGCAACGGGAACGTCTTAAAAATTCACGAGGTCCTAGTCCAAGCCAGCAGAGACTAGTCCAGGCCCAGCTCATCCTTCGAGTACGCGTACAGGCACGGGACGCCCGCAACCTCTTCCACATGCTCCTTAGCGCCGGTCGCACGGTCAACAATCACAGCAACCGCCACAACCTCAGCGCCAGCCTTACGCAGTGCCTCAACAGCAGTCAGCGCCGAACCACCGGTCGTGGAGGTGTCCTCAACAGCAACCACGCGGCGACCCTCAACGCTCGGGCCCTCCACCTGACGGCCCATGCCGTAAGACTTCTGAGCCTTACGCACCACAAACGCGTCAATCGCACGGTCCTGATCACCAGCGGCACGCATAATCGCGGTACCCACCGGGTCAGCACCCATGGTCAGGCCGCCAGCAGCCTCAAACTCGATGCCGTTCTTATCCAGCAGGTCCAGCATGACCTGACCGACCAGGCGAGAAGCCTCGTGGTGCAGGGTGATGCGGCGCAGGTCAACGTAGTAGTCGGCTTCCTTGCCGGAGGCGAGGACCACGTGCCCGCGCACCACAGCCAGCTCCATAATCAGCTGGCGCAGGCGTTCACGGGCTTCTTCAATGGGGAGGTTTTCAGAAAGCTTAGTCATAGTTCAAGTGTAGCGGCTCACGTGCAGGCGGCGCAGGCTATTCCCTGTGCTATTCCAGCGCTAGGCTATTCCACCACGCGACCCACCGACGGCGGCAACGCAGCGCGCAGCTTCGTCAGCATCTCCTCATACTCGGCGGTCGGGTCGGAATCAGCCACGATAGCGCCACCCGCGGCAAGAGTCACCGTGCCCTCATCGTGCGCCACGAGCGTGCGAATCACAATCGACAGGTTCGCCGAACCATCCGCAGACACAAAACCCAGAGCACCCGAATACACGCCGCGAGCGCGACCCTCCAGACCCTCAATAATCTGCATGGTCGAAGGCTTCGGGGCACCCGTCATCGAACCACCCGGGAAGCACGCCCGCGCGGCAGCCACCGCGGAAATTCCCTCACGCAGACGCGAACTGACCGTAGACACCAGCTGATGCACCGTCGAATAGCTCTCCACGCCCATAAGCACGGGCACGCGCACGGACGCCGGGTCAGACACCGTAGACAGGTCATTACGCAGCAAATCCACGATCATGAGGTTCTCAGCGCGGGTCTTCTCATCGGTACGCAACCATGCCGCCGCCGCGGCATCTTCTTCCGGGGTGGCACCGCGAGCAATCGTGCCCTTAATCGGCTTCGTCTGGGCGTTACGCTGCTCATCCACACTCAAAAAACGCTCCGGCGAAGAAGAAAGCACCGAAAAATCACCGCACCGCAAATACGCCGCATACGGTGCCGAATTGTGGGCGCGCTGGCGGCGGTACAGCTCAAAGAAAAGCTCCAGGCTCGGATTGGGGATGCGCGCATTCGTCTGCGCGGTCAGGCACACCTCGTAGCTATTGCCCTCGTAGATTTCGTGCTGACTAGCGCGAACGGCGTCCATGTAGGCTTCCGCGGCAGGTGCCGGGAAGAGCAGGGGCTCGGTGAGCTCGGGGGTATTTACGGGGGCATTATCTGAGGCACTCTCCCCCACCGCGCTCAGCGCCGGAGCCAGCACCGTGCTCAGCAGCCGCTCCGCCGCCTCACACCACGACTCATCGCCCACCAGCCAGCTACGCGCCGCAGCCCCCGGGCGGGCATGCTCATGCACCAGGTAGCGGACCGCCGGCAACCACAGAGAATCCGGGGTCGGCGCCTCATGCGCCGGCAGGTAGCCCGGCACCGGGTGGCCGTGCTCCATGCCCATGGCGGCACGCGCCTCATAGCCGAAATAGCCCACGTAACCGCCGCGCAAACCCTCGGGCAGACCGGTTGCCGCCGCGGTATCCGGGTGCACGCGCGGTGCGCAGGCGAGCGCCGCCTCCAGCTGGGCGAAGGGGTCTTCCCCGCCGGACTCAGCCGCCGCACGCGCCGAATCCACGCGCAGGGGCGACAGCTGCGCCGGAACCACACCCACATACGAGGCAACCGACATGGGCGACTCCTCGCGCGCGGAATCCAGCCAGAAGGAATACTCAGCGCCACCGCTCAGCAGCGGGTACGCCTCCTCGCAGTTCACCGCGAAAGGAAGCGGGCGCACGATAAGCTCCCGCGTCTGCGCATCCCACGGGATGCTCTGCAGAGTACTCGGCAGGGCATTCGGGGAGGCAGATGCGGGAGCGTTCGGGGTAGAAAAAATACGGTCCGCGGAAGTTTTAGTCACGGACTCCATTGTATGGCGTGCAGACGAATTGGCGGTTTAGTGAACGACTGCGGGTGCTTCGCCGTTTTCGCTGGTCATCGGCAGGCCGGCAGCAAACCACGCACTGGTGCCGCCTGCAATGTTGTGTGCGGCGTAGCCGTGCTCACGCAGGAAGGTTGCCGCGCGGTTCGAACGGCCGCCACCGTGGCAGATGACGTAGAAGTCTTCGCCGGGTGCGGGCAGCTCAGCCAGACGCTCAGCGATGGTGCCGAGGGTGATGTGCTTTGCGCCGGTCGCGTGGCCGCCCTCCCACTCGTAGTCTTCACGCACGTCGATAATGGTTGCGCCGGCGGGAACGTCGCGGGGGTCAACCTGGGGTACAGCGGTCATGGGGTTCTCCTTTGAAATGGTTAAAAATGCGCCGGTCGGCACGGGCTGGTGCACCGCGGACATAGTTGTGGTTCCACTCTATCGCGTTCGGGGCGGCGAGCGCATCTAGCCCGGTATTTGGGGGTTTGTGAGATTCAGAAGCAGTGCATACGAAAAAATCGAAATGGTTTTTCATGCACTGATTGATGGTTCAATCTTTGAAATACAGACACACACCATGTATACATATGCACCCATAAGGGTATAAACTTAAACACATATTGCCCGGGTCACACAGAACCCCGGGCTTGCACAGAAAAGAATTACCACCATGTCTCACACCATCACAGGTGCCGAACCCAAGGACACCAAGACCTTCTTCGGCCACCCGCGTATGCTCGCGAACCTGTTCACCGTAGAAATGTGGGAGCGCTTCTCCTTCTACGGCATGCAGGGCATCATGATCTACTACCTGTACTACACCGCCGACAAGGGCGGCCTGGGCCTCGACAAGGACCTCGCCACCGGCGTTATCGGCGCGTACGGTGCAGTCGTGTACCTCATGGCAATCCTCGGCGGTATCCTCGGTGACCGCATCCTCGGCCCCGAGCGTACCCTCTTCTACTCCGCCATCGGCATCATGGCGGGTCACATCTCCCTCTCCCTCATCCCCGGCATCCCCGGCGTGGTGATTGGTCTGCTGCTGGTCGCTATCGGCTCCGGCGGCCTGAAGAGTAACGCATCCGTGCTGGTCGGTTCGCTCTACAGCGACAACGACTCACGCCGCGACGCAGGCTTCACCATCTTCTACATCGGCGTGAACACCGGTGCACTGATCGGCCCGATCCTGACCGGTTGGGGCTGGCAGGCTGGCGGCTTCCACCTCGGCTTCGGTCTTGCCGCAATCGGTATGGCTGCCGGTCTGATTCAGTACTCGCTGACCCGCAAGAACCTGCCCGCCTCCGTACACCACGTGGGCACCCCCTTCACCAGCGCTCAGAAGCGTAACTTCTTCCTGGCACTGGTCGGTATCGTCGTCGTTCTCGGTATCCTGCTGGCAACCGGCCTGATGACCGCAGACAACCTCAAGAACTGGGTCATGGGCTTCATCTTCATCGGCGCTATCGCCCTGTTCGCTCAGCTGCTGACCGCTAAGGACGTCACCGCGGATGAGCGTTCCCGCGTCACCGCATTCATTCCCCTGTGGATTGCAAACGCCGTGTTCTGGGCACTGTACCAGCAGCAGTTCACCGTCATGGCGGTGTACTCGGATGAGCGCCTCAACTGGAACATCCTGGGCATGGAACTGAGCCCGAACCTGGTCAACTCCATCAACCCGATTTTCATCATCGTCTTCGGCATGATGTTCTCCGCCCTGTGGACCAAGTGGGGCGACCGCCAGCCGGTCACCACCCTGAAGTTCTCCGCAGCGCTGATTATCATCGGCCTGGCGTTCTGGATCTTCCTCGCTCAGGCGGGCGTCCAGAGCGTGAACGTCGGCTGGATCGTGCTGATTCTGTTCGTCTGCACCATCGCTGAGCTGATTATTTCGCCGGTGGGTATTTCGCTGGCGACCAAGCTCGCACCGAAGGCGCACCGCGTGAACATGATGGCACTGTACTTCACCTCCGTGGCAATGGGTACCGTGCTGTCCGGTTGGCTGGCTCCGTTCTACAGCATGGAAACCGAAATTCCCTACTTCACCTGGATGGGTATTATCACCATCGCGACCGGTGTGCTGCTGTTCCTGGTGCACAAGCCGGTTCAGAAGATGATGCGCGGCGTGAAGTAACCACAAAGTTACTTGCCTGCACTGCTGACTCGCTGTTTCAGGCGGCGTAAGCGTGTATAGGCTAGGGCCCCGAATCCTTGAATTACCAAGGGTTCGGGGCCCATGTGTATGCACTGCTGTATGCGCCGGTAACCGGAGCGCCGAAATGTTGAGGACAGGTTCAGGAGGGGAAGGGTAAAGAGGCTTTGGAGGCGCACTCCGGGCGTTTTCCTCAATGAGACAATCCGCGCAAATTTTCTTATTAAGCGCCTTAATAAGAAAATCGAAGTGTATTGTCTTATTAAGACCCCCCATACGACCAGCAAGACGACACCGATGAAGAGGAGGAGGGAGGAGGAACCATGCCCTCAGCCATCACCTGGCCCGCCCTCACATGGGAGCCGCAAACCCCCTGGGTTCACCGCGACGCCCTCGCCTCCCGACGCGCAACGCGCCGCAACTCCGGCGCCTTCTCCAGCGCCGTACCCGCCTCCATCGCCGAACGCAACGTCGAACTCAGCCCCGCACTGCGAGCGCGCCTCCAAGAGAACGCCACCGCAATGACCCGCTTCGATGAGCGACTCCACCACATCGGCGGCATCCCCTTCTCGGCAGTTCTTCTGCGCGGCGAATCCGCCTCCAGCTCACAGATTGAAAACCTCACCGTTAGCGCACGCAGGCTCTCTCTTGCCGTCCTGGGGGCAAGCGGGTCGAAGGTCGGCGTTAACGCCGAGCTGGTGGCGCGCAATGTTCACGCCATGCGTGCAGCCCTGAATACCGCAGAGAACATTAGCGTCGACAACATCCTGGCGATGCACCGCGAACTGACCCGCGGTCTGCAACAGGACTCCGGTGTACTCCGCACCCAGTGGGTGTGGATTAAGGGTGATTCACCCGTGACCGCCGACTATGTGGCACCGCATCACGAGAGGGTTCCTGCCGCCCTCGAAGACCTTGTAGCCTTCATGAACCGCCGCGACATTGACCCCCTCGCGCAGGCGGCTATCGCGCACGCCCAATTTGAAACGATCCACCCTTTCACTGACGGCAACGGCAGAACCGGACGAGCCCTCATCTCCGCGCTCCTGCTCGCCTGCGGCGTCACCCGCCACGTGATTCTGCCCGTCTCCTCCGGGCTGTTGCACGATACCGATGGGTACATTCAGGCGCTCACCGACTACCGTGCAGGCGATGCCGAGCCCATCATCGAGCTCTTCATCGACGCCACACAGAAGGCAATTACCAACGCAGAAATCCTGGCGCAAGACATTGAAACCCTGCGCGATGAGGTGCTGTCCATTGCCCAGCGTAAAACCCCTCTCCTGCGTTCCCTCACCGACCTGTGCTGTACCGAGCCCGCCTTCACCGCACGCATGGTGGAGGAACACACGCGGGGGTCCCGGGCTAGTGTGTATCGCCTCCTCAACCGCATGGTGGAGTTGCAAATTCTGCGTGAAGAACGCGTCAAAATTCAGGGGCAAAAAGTGTGGACTGTCCCCGCTCTCAACCGCGCCCTCGACGACTTTGCAGCACGAGCGGGACGGCGCGGATAGATGCGCCTCCGGGTTCGATAACCCACGCGAAAATTCTGCGGCTGTAGGCGGGTTCCCATGCACGGAACTGTGACGATTTATGTCTCCGCATGAACACACATGACGAACATTAGAGTCAAAAAGGACGTATTAAGCCACGAACAGAAATCTACTAGACAGCCCTCAACCACGGGTCTAAGGTGAATCCATAACAAACCGGAAGGCCCCTTCCGGAACAACCCTTCAACCCTAAGCCGAGGAGAACATCATGGCACTTTACCTGGTAGAACTGACCCCCGCACAGCCGTCCAAGGACGAAGCAACCGCACTCATCGAGACCGTCAACTCGTCCCTGAGCCACGGCGCCGAGCTCATCGAAACCCAGGTCTCCGCAGACCACAAGATTGTCTTCGTCATCGTCGAAGCTGAGAGCACCGCATTCGGCCCCGACCTCACCGCAGCCATCGGTGAGCGCGCAGCCGTCGCAGGCCCCGACGCAGTCCGCCTGGTCGGCGCAGAGCTCGAAGACATCAAGAAGCTCAAGAAGGACGCAGACTACCTGGTTGAGTGGGACATCCCCGCAGAGATCACTATGGAACAGTACCTGACCCGCAAGAAGGCAAACGCGCCCAAGTACGCTGAAGTACCTGAGGTTTCCTTCCTGCGCACCTACGTTCGCGAAGACACCGCAAAGTGCCTCTGCTTCTACGACGCACCCGACGAAGAAGCTGTTGTTCGCGCCCGTAAGGCCGTCAGCACCCCCATTGACCGACTGTTCAAGCTGCACGCATAGATGTGACACTCCCCGCTTAGGAGAAACCCCATGTCCGAGTTCACTCTCGAACCCCTCTACGACTACCCCCAGCGCGAGCAGGTGCTCGCACTCGCCCGAACCCACGCTAGCGCGGTTGACCGTGGCGAGCGTTCCCCCTTCGAGAACCTGCGCGAAATCGCTAAGGACGGCCTGATTACCCTGGGCCGTGACGGCGACTCCCTGGTCCCCCAGGTTTCGGTAGCGTTCGACCTTGCCACCGAGGATGCCTCCACGGCGTTCTCCCTGTGGGCTCACCGCTCCACCATCGCGTTCTTTGACGCTGTGGGCCGCGAGCTGCCCGAGGGTCTGGCGGATGCAACCGTCAGCGGCACCACCGCGATGGCGGCAGCGTACAAGGAGGCTTCGGGCCTGGCACCGATTAAGGTTGAGGGCACTCTCGTTGAGGGCGGTCTGAAGCTGAACGGTTCCGTGTCGTGGGCGTCGAACCTGTACCCGGGCGGCGTGATTGTTCTTCCGGTGGCTGTGCAGAACGCCCCGGAGAGCCACCCGAACCGCTACATCGTGACGGTTCGCCAGAACGTTGAGGGTCTGAGCGTTGACTACCACCGCAACCTGCTGGCACTGAACGGCACCGAGTCTGGCACTCTGAAGTTCGAGGACGTTTTCGTTCCGAGCGAGGACATTCTGAGCGATAACATTGAGGCGTTCTTGCACGATGTGACCGCGCCGTTCCTGCTGGTTCAGTCGTCGTTCTGCTTGGGTCTTGCCGCTGGTGCTCTACAGGAGGCTGCTAAGCATCTGGACGTCTCCCAGGGTGTGTTCCGTCCTGAGTTCCCGCTGATTCTGACGGAGTACCAGAGCCTGCGTGAGGAACTGGTTCGCCTGGCGTCTGAGCCGGAGCGTGCTGAGCGTCGTGACCTGCTGAGCTTGCGTTTGGGTGTTTCGCACTTTGCAACCATTGCTACTCACTTTGAGCTGCAGGTTGTTGGAGGCGCCGGTTACGTGGCTACTTCCCCGACTGCTCGTCGCCTGCGTGAGGCGTCGTTCCTGCCGGTTCAGTCGCCGACCGAAGGTCACCTGCGATATGAGTTGGCGCGTTACGATCACCTGGAGAACCTGCGTGACGCTCTCTAAGCTAATGAGCTACGTATAGCGAGTGTTTTTATTCGCTCTTTGCATCAATACCCCGTATATGCTTTGAATTGCATATACGGGGTATTGATGCATTCTGGGCTATATACGCGATATAGAGCCCACGATAAGAGAATATATGCACTGCTCAACGTATCCCTGCTCATATTTACAGCCGTTTAGCTGTGACCCGCGCTTGTATACGCGTAGAATGATGTGGAATTTTATACACCACCACATTCACCTCAGGAGCTCCCTTTGAGCATCTCTAAGCTTCTCGGCTTTGACTGGTCGATTCACGGCGACGGCCGCAGCATTCAGCCCGGTTCCTTCGTCGCCCCGAACGAGCGCCTCGCCTGGCCGATTACTATCGGCATTGGCGCGCAGCACGTGGTTGCAATGTTCGGCGCAACCTTCCTCGTGCCGATTATTACCGGCTTCCCGCCGGCAACCACCCTGTTCTTCTCGGGTCTCGGCACGGTCCTGTTCCTGCTCATTACTCGCGGACGCGTCCCCTCCTACTTGGGTTCTTCGTTTGCGTTCATTGCGCCTCTGGCGGCTGCCATGAACTCGCACGGCCCCGCTGGCGCCCTCGGCGGCATCGTTATGGCGGGTATCGCCCTGTTCCTGGTCGGCTTGATCGTTCAGTTTGCTGGCACCGGCTGGCTCACCAAGCTCATGCCGCCGGTTGTCACCGGCTCGATTGTGGCGCTGATTGGTTTCAACCTGGCAAAGAGCGCTAAGGACAACTTCATGATGGCACCGGTGACCGCACTGGTGACCCTGTGCTCCATCATCCTGATTTCGGTGCTCTTCAAGGGCATCATTGGCCGCCTGTCCATCCTGCTGGGTGTGGGTATCGGCTACATCACCGCCGTGATTCGCGGTGAGGTAGACTTCTCCAAGATTGACAAGGCTGTGCAGACCCAGGGCATCATTGGCCTGCCGCAGTTCCAGACCCCCGAGTTCCACTGGGAGCTCGCCGGCCTGTTCATCCCCGTGATTCTGGTGCTCGTGGCTGAGAACATCGGTCACGTGAAGTCTGTTGCTCTGATGAGCGGCAAGAACCTCGACGACTACTCCGGCCGCGCCCTCATGGCGGACGGCCTGGCAACCACCATCGCCGGTATGGGCGGCGGTTCCGGTACCACCACCTACGCTGAGAACATCGGCGTGATGGCTGCGACCAAGGTGTACTCCACCGCGGCGTACTGGGTGGCTGCTATTTTCGCGATTGCGCTGTCCATGTTCCCCGCGTTCGGTGCGGCAATTGCAACCGTTCCCGCGGGTGTTCTGGGCGGTGCCGCAACCGTTCTGTACGGCATGATCGGTATGCTTGGTGCCCGTATTTGGAGCGAGAACCGCGTGAACTTCTCGAACCAGATTAACCTGACTACCGCCGCTGTGGCGCTGATTGTGGGTATTGCGGACTACACCTGGACCTTCGGTGAGCTGTCTTTCGCCGGTATTGCTCTGGGTACCGCGGCAACTCTGATTATCTTCCACCTGATGACTTTCATCGCGAAGTACACGAAGGCTGCTGGCGACCCGTTGGAACCCTTCGACCCTGAGAAGAGCACTGAGGTGCACTAGGCTCCTCACGGCCCGGCAGGAGTGATTCTCCTGAGGCGTAGGGCATAGAAAAGCGGCCCGGATGGAAACCAATCCATCCGGGCCGCTTTTGTTGTTAGCCCGATGTTCGATTAGGCCAGGCGGTATGTCGTATTGCGGTTACCTCGACCGCCTTCACGCACAATCACGCCCTCTTGAAGAAGCTTTGTCAGAACGTACCGGACCTGCGGCTTCTGCAGCTCAGCAAAAGGCCCGGGAAGAGCACCCATGATGTCGTCGATACCGGCGGGGTGGCGTAGCGAGCGCAGAGCGAGGAGCACCGCCTCCTGACGGCTGCTGGGAACCGTAGGTGACGATTGGTGCGGGCCTGCTTCCGACTTCTGCTGCAGTGAACCGACATCGGCGGCACGAGCACCAACCAGAGGCTCCCGGCTAATAATCGCGGTAAAACGAATGACCCCATCAATGAATTGGATGGGTTTCAGCCCTGCCTGACGCACCGCCTCCTGGGCAGTGTAGATGCCGCTACCCTCACCCTCGATGACTCGGTATCCGTCGTCGGGGGTTGTTACGTGCGTGCAGACGTCATACAGGCGGTCATTCACGCGGGAACGTTCCCCATACTCTTGCAGACGCTGGAGAGTGATTCCGTATAGACCACCGGGGTTTTCTACAGAGATTCGGTCGGGGAAAATCCTGACGCGCACCTCTTCGGTATCTGCTTTGGGGTTGAGGCTACGATGTACGAGTGCATTCGACAGAATCTCACGAAGGGCAATATCGGGTACTTCCCGCCCGTTGATGAGATGCCCATTGGACAGCTCGACAACCGGGTGTGCCAGGTTCCGATTGATCCATGCCAGAGTCTCTTCGAGCATGGCGGGGATGGGGCCGTCCGCCTCGAATTTGTCGAGGTTGCGAGCTTTACCGCGTGGGTCGATGACGACTCCGGTGACTTTGAGCGAGGGCCTAAATTCTTGGGGGTAGGATCCCAGGGCGTACAAGCCTGCGAGGGAAAGATTATCGGTTCCGAGGGCAATAATTCCCTTGCGTCGGAGCACCTCTTCATCGGAACTTCCGGCGAGGCGGCGTGATTTAGCGCGGACGTCTCGCAGATAAGCAGTTTTGAGGCCTTCGTCTAGGTCAGCTATGGAGGTGTATTCCACCGGCTCCTCATCGAATCCGGTGCGTGTCCGCTGAGCCACCATCAGGTCGGTTTCGTGGTGGCTCATTTCGTGGTCACCGTCGCCGGAACGCACGTACGCTTTACCGCCAATGTAGGCGGGTCGTTCGTAGGGAGGCAGCGGAGGAATTGTGGCAACAAAGATTTTGGTGCCTTCATAGAGGATAGTGCCAGATTCCATGGTGTTCGGCGGCTTGAGGCCCCTGCGGAGCTTGTTACCGAGGGTTTTTTCTAGGTCTGCAGGGTCGTATACGCCTACAGGTGCAAAGTCATTATTCTCATCGAGTCCACAGATAATGATTCCGCCCGTGGAACTATTGGAGAAGCTACTAAGGGTTGCGTCTAGGCTTCCGGGGTAGCCTCCGTGGGCTTTTTTAACCTCGATAAACTGCGTATCGCTACCGTGAGTACGCAGTAGTTTGATGGTTTCAGTAAGCCATTCGGGGGTCCATTCCACGTTGTTCATACAAAAATTTTAGTCTAGACACAAATCAGATGTAAATCAGACACAAAAATTTGAGTCTAGACATAAATTTTTATGTCTAGACTCAAATTTTTTATGTGTAGACATAAAAGTTTATGTCTGAGTTATGTCTGCGGAGGCTGACCCAGCCGCTAGTGCTGGATAGCAGTGCTAGGCGGCTAGGACCGTTCGGCGAGCATCGCCTCAATCGTCTGCGCCACACCGTCCTCATGGAAGGCCGGGCAGGTGCGCCCCACCTTCGCAATGAGCGCCGGCTGACCCGAGACCATAGCGAAGCCTTCCCCCGCCCAGCAGAGCATCTCAGCATCGTTCGGCATGTCACCGAACGCCATCACCTCGTGCGCCTCAATGCCGTGGCGTGCCGCGAACTTCTCCAAGATCCGCCCCTTATTCACAGTCTTAGAACCCATCTCAACGAGCGGTTCACCAACTACGCCGCGGGTCACCGACACCAGCGAACCCACCGCCTGGTGCACGCGCGCCTGCAGAATATCCGGGTCCATGCCGGGCACACGAATCAGGTACTTAATGACCGGGGTTGAGCCAATTCGTTCCAGGGAATCAGCAATACTCGACTCAATAACGCGGGCGCCCTCAAGCACCTCACCGCCGTCGTGAGGCCCCTGAATATAGACGGTGTCTACGGTTTCCAGGGTGTAGGTGGCGTCGGGGAACATGGGTTCTAGGAGTTCGTGGGTGCGGGCAATCACCGCGGGATCTGCGCCGTTGATCTCTTCTACCTCGTTCGCGCCCAGGTGGTACACCACGGCACCGTTAGAGCAGATGGCGTAGGAGTCAAAGTCGGTCTGCTCGCGCAGGGGCGTGAGCCAGCGGCTCGGGCGGCCGGTAACGAAGACGATATCGATCCCGGCGGCGCGGGCAGCCTCAAGGGCGCGCAGGGTCCGCGGACGGAACCGGAAGTCGTGCCCGATGAGGGTGCCGTCCAGGTCGCTGGCGATGAGTTTAATCATGCAGTGTTTGCCTTCAGTGGTGGGGTGTGTCGGTGCGGGATAAAGCGCGGAGCTTGTTAGACTGTGCCGGCGAGCCGGTGTGCCGCTATGCCGCCGGTTCCGCGTAGGTGACGGTCAGGAATGCGCGGCCCAGACCGTGGCCGAGCAGGTTAAAGTTCACGACAGCGGGGCTGGCGTTCTCGTCAATGTCGAGCTTTTCCACATCCACGGCGGTGACGCAGAAGATGTAGCGGTGCGGGCCGTGACCAGCCGGAGGGGCAGCCCCCAGGAAGCCCGCCACACCGGCGTCGTTGCGGTGCGTCAGAGCGCCGGCGGGTGCATCCGCGCCAGTGTCAATGCTGGTCACGTTGGCGGGAATGTTGGAGACAGTCCAGTGCCAGAAGCCGCTGGGGACCGGCGCATCCGGGTCGAAGCAGGTCAGCACGAAGGACTTGGTGCCCTCGGGGAAGCCGCTCCAGGACAGCTGCGGGGAGCGGTCCTGACCGCCCGCCACGCCGAAAAGGGCGGAGAGCATCCATTCGGGGGCGGTGCCGCCGTCCTGAATGTCGGTGGAGGTCAGGGTGAATTCGGGCAGGTCGGGCAGGCCCGCGTAGGGTTCGCGGGGCAGGGGTGCGGTGCCGATGTTGGTCATGATGTTCCTCAATGGTGGGGTTCGGGTGGATATGGCGACGCCGGCGGACAGAGTGAGCTATCCGCCGGCGAGGCGTAGATTATTTAGCCGTTGAGTACGGCGTCAAGTTCTTCGCGGGTGGGCGGGTTAGCGCCCGCGCGGGAGACGGTGATGCCGGCTGCGGTTGCGGAGAAACGCAGCAGGTCGGTGATGTCTTCGGCGGTCAGTACGGTGACCTTGGCGCGCGCCTCAGCACCGGCGATACCGCGGTCTAGCAGGCCCGCAACGAGTGCCGCCATGAGGGAGTCGCCGGCACCAACAGTGTCCGCAACCTCAACGCGGTGTGCGGGCTGGCTGATGCCCTCGGGGTACTTCTTGGTGAAGGCGATGGGGCCGTCCTCGCCACGGGTGATGACCATCAGCTCGGCGCCGAGGTCAAGCCACGCGCGTGCGGTGTCGTCGAGGGAGCGGTCGGGGTAGAGCCACTGCAGGTCCTCGTCGGATGCCTTCACTACGGTGGAGAGGGACACGAACTTTTCAGCCCATGCGCGGCCCTCGTCAACGTTGTGGATGAGGGTGGGGCGGCAGTTCGGGTCGTAGCTGAGCAGGGCGCTGTCGCGGGCTACTTCGAAGGCTGCTGCGACCACGTGCGCGCCGGGTTCGAGCATGGCGGCGATGGAGCCGGTGTGCACTGCGTCGGAGGTGCGTGCCAGTTCGGTGAGCTTCTCAGCGACGGAGTCGAGGGACCAGGTGATGTCGAATTCGTACTCTGCCGCGCCATCGGTACCGATGGTTGCCTGGGCGACGGAGGTGCGCTCAGCACTGTGCTCGAAGGGCAGGGTCACCTGGGATGCTTCCAGGTGTGCATCAATGCTCTTGCCGTAGGCGTCGGGGCCGTAGTGGCCGACGAAGTTGGTGGGGTGGCCGAGACGACGTGCGCCGACGGCTACGTTCATGGGCGACCCGCCGGGGTAGGCGCGGGTTTCTCCGTCGTGCTGGTGGACGACGTCTACGAGTGCTTCACCGATTACAGTCAACATGGTTTCAATTCTACTCATGTTTTCCGGGTCGTGACGTGTGTTTTTGTGGGTATTTAAAGTGGTTTTGCTTTCCCTTTTGAGGGCTTATGTTGGCTTGCCGTGTGGGTTCACAAACTGCCTTCTGTCTCTTCTGACTTTTAGCCTCAATATCGCTAATTTTGAGGCTCTGAAGGGGTCCGCACGGGTTAGACTTAAACCGACGCCGGGTCTTAACGCCCGGCACGGTATTGACGCGACAGCATCGTCGCGCCTACCCTCCAACGACGAAGTTAGGAAGAAGGTCATACGTGACGACTGCAACCGCTACCTGGGTTAACCGTGAAGCTACCGCAGAGGAGCTGATCCCCCTCATCGGTAAGCTGCACCGCGAGAACGGCGTGGTGCTGAGCATTCACGGCCGCAGCCTGGTCAACAAGTCTGTCATTGAGCTGCTGAAGCTGCACGATTTCGTATCCCACATCGATGGTGCGCCCCTGAACCCCGCGCACTCCCTCGAGCTGGTTCGCGCCCTGGTTGAGCTGAACCTGGGCGCGTGCTCGATTAACATTGCTGCTCTGCACAAGGCACACCACGAGGCGGGCTCCCCCGAGCTGTCCATGTGGCTGCCCGAGCAGCTGGGTTCCTCCGTGAACCACCAGGGTGACCAGCCGAAGGAGCAGGACGTTGTGCTGTACGGCTTTGGTCGTATTGGTCGCCTGCTGGCTCGTATTCTGCTGGAGCGTTCCTCCTCGCCGCTGGGTTCTGGCCTGAACCTGCGCGCTGTTGTGGTGCGTAAGAACGGCGATAAGGACCTGGTCAAGCGCGCATCCCTGCTGGAGCGCGACTCTGTTCACGGCCCGTTCAAGGGCGTTATTGAGGTAGACGAAGAGAACAGCACCATCATCGCTAACGGTGTTCCGGTTCGCTTCATTTACTCCTCTGACCCGACCACCGTTGACTACACCGAGTACGGCATCAACGACGCTCTGCTGGTGGACAACACCGGCCGCTGGCGTGACGTTCCGGGCCTTGAGCAGCACCTGAACCGCCCCGGCATTTCTCGTGTTCTGCTGACCGCTCCCGGTAAGGGCGACATGAAGAACATCGTGTTCGGCGTGAACGATGACGTCATCACCGATGAGGACAAGATTCTCTCCGCAGCATCCTGCACCACCAACGCGATTACTCCGGCACTGAAGGTTCTGGATGACGCATACGGTGTTGAGCGCGGCCACGTTGAGACCGTTCACGCATTCACCAACGATCAGAACCTGATTGACAACTTCCACAAGGGTGACCGCCGCGGTCGCTCCGCTGTGCTGAACATGGTCATCACCGAGACCGGTGCTGCAAAGGCTGTTTCTAAGGCTCTGCCGCAGCTGGAAGGCAAGCTGACCGGTAACGCTATCCGCGTTCCCACCCCGGACGTCTCCATGGCAATCCTGAACGTGAAGCTGACCAAGCCCGCAGGTTCCGCTGAGGAGCTGAATGAGCTGTTCCGCCGCGAGTCCATCGACGGCGAGCTGCGCCGCCAGGTGGGCTACTCGGATTCCCCCGAGGCTGTTTCCACCGACTTCGTGGGTTCCCGCACCGCAGGTGTTGTGGACTCGCTGGCTACCGTAGTGACCGATGACTCCGCAATTGTCTACGTCTGGTACGACAACGAGTTCGGTTACTCCTGCCAGGTGATTCGCGTTCTGGAGCGTATGGGCGGCTACGACGTCCCCTCCTACCCTGCTAAGTAAGCTACCCCAGCTCATCTAGCACACATATAACAAACCCACCGGTACATATAGCCATTTGGTTATATTGCCGGTGGGTTTGTTTATGAGGTTATATAAGCAAATAAGCGGTGCCGTGCAGAGGCTCCGAAGAGCTACGCGAGCGGTAAATTACGCCTTACGGCGGTACACCACA
>NZ_KV800096.1:11065-11316 GCF_001810135.1 Rothia sp. HMSC069D01 | reverse complement strand
CGCCTCAACCGCGAAATCCGCCGACGCACCGACTCCGTGGGAATCTTCCCCAACCGACAAGCAATCATCCGCCTAGTCGGAGCCGTCCTCGCCGAACAAAACGACGAATGGGCCGAAGGCCGACGCTACCTCAGCCTCGACATCCTCACCAAATCACGACTCACACCACAACCCACCGGGCAGGAGGACACCCCACTCCAACTCAGCGCATAACCCAACCCGAAGGACACAAAACGATTACACCACTCCAC
>NZ_KV800096.1:0-10965 GCF_001810135.1 Rothia sp. HMSC069D01 | reverse complement strand
AAACGATTACACCACTCCACAGGACTTGACCTACTTGCTTTCCTAAAACTGATGTGATACAATGATTTAATCCAGAAAAGGAGTAAAAAATATGCGGCAAGGTATTCTTAAATAAAACTATAATCAAATAGTGGGAACAAAGGATTATGATAGCTCCTTTTGTAGGGGCTTAGTTTTTTGTACCCAATTTAAGAATACTTTTGCCTTATCAATTTTGACATATCCCCAAAAACAGCAATCACAAACAGGTGTATGCTGTATATGTGTATGTCCGCAACTTATAATCCCCAGTGGTAAAAGTATTTTACTGCTGGGGATTTTTATGCCCTTTGGGGCTGTAAAGGGAGGACAATCACATGAAAATAATCAATATTGGAATTCTTGCCCATGTAGACGCTGGAAAGACGACCTTGACGGAGAGCCTGCTATATGCCAGCGGAGCCATTTCAGAACCGGGGAGCGTCGAAAAAGGGACAACGAGGACGGACACCATGTTTTTGGAGCGGCAGCGTGGGATTACCATTCAAGCGGCAGTCACTTCCTTCCAGTGGCACAGATGTAAAGTTAACATTGTGGATACGCCCGGCCACATGGATTTTTTGGCGGAGGTGTACCGCTCTTTGGCTGTTTTAGATGGGGCCATCTTGGTGATCTCCGCTAAAGATGGCGTGCAGGCCCAGACCCGTATTCTGTTCAATGCCCTGCGGAAAATGAACATTCCCACCGTTATCTTTATCAACAAGATCGACCAGGCTGGCGTTGATTTGCAGAGCGTGGTTCAGTCTGTTCGGGATAAGCTCTCCGCCGATATTATCATCAAGCAGACGGTGTCGCTGTCCCCGGAAATAGTCCTGGAGGAAAATACCGACATAGAAGCATGGGATGCGGTCATCGAAAATAACGATGAATTATTGGAAAAGTATATCGCAGGAGAACCAATCAGCCGGGAAAAACTTGCGCGGGAGGAACAGCAGCGGGTTCAAGACGCCTCCCTGTTCCCAGTCTATCATGGCAGCGCCAAAAATGGCCTTGGCATTCAACCGTTGATGGATGCGGTGACAGGGCTGTTCCAACCGATTGGGGAACAGGGGGGCGCCGCCCTATGCGGCAGCGTTTTCAAGGTTGAGTACACCGATTGCGGCCAGCGGCGTGTCTATCTACGGTTATACAGCGGAACGCTGCGCCTGCGGGATACGGTGGCCCTGGCCGGGAGAGAAAAGCTGAAAATCACAGAGATGCGTATTCCATCCAAAGGGGAAATTGTTCGGACAGACACCGCTTATCCGGGTGAAATTGTTATCCTTCCCAGCGACAGCGTGAGGTTAAACGATGTATTAGGGGACCCAACCCGGCTCCCTCGTAAAAGGTGGCGTGAGGACCCCCTCCCCATGCTGCGGACGTCGATTGCGCCGAAAACGGCAGCGCAAAGAGAACGGCTGCTGGACGCTCTTACGCAACTTGCGGATACTGACCCGCTTTTGCGCTGCGAGGTGGATTCCATCACCCATGAGATCATTCTTTCTTTTTTGGGCCGGGTGCAGTTGGAGGTTGTTTCCGCTTTGCTGTCGGAAAAATACAAGCTTGAAACAGTGGTAAAGGAACCCACCGTCATTTATATGGAGCGGCCGCTCAAAGCAGCCAGCCACACCATCCATATCGAGGTGCCGCCCAACCCGTTTTGGGCATCCATCGGACTGTCTGTTACACCACTCCCGCTTGGCTCCGGTGTACAATACGAGAGCCGGGTTTCGCTGGGATACTTGAACCAGAGTTTTCAAAACGCTGTCAGGGATGGTATCCGTTACGGGCTGGAGCAGGGCTTGTTCGGCTGGAACGTAACGGACTGTAAGATTTGCTTTGAATACGGGCTTTATTACAGTCCGGTCAGCACGCCGGCGGACTTCCGCTCATTGGCCCCGATTGTATTGGAACAGGCATTGAAGGAATCAGGGACGCAACTGCTGGAACCTTATCTCTCCTTCACCCTCTATGCGCCCCGGGAATATCTTTCCAGGGCTTATCATGATGCACCGAAATACTGTGCCACCATCGAAACGGTCCAGGTAAAAAAGGATGAAGTTGTCTTTACTGGCGAGATTCCCGCCCGCTGTATACAGGCATACCGTACTGATCTGGCCTTTTACACCAACGGGCAGAGCGTATGCCTTACAGAACTGAAAGGGTATCAGGCCGCTGTCGGCAAGCCAGTCATCCAGCCCCGCCGTCCAAACAGCCGCCTGGACAAGGTGCGCCATATGTTCAGTAAGATCACTGGTTGATTTCCGATCCCAACCGAACACATTGAGCTGACGGCACGCTCCCGCAGTTAACCGAACGCCCCCGAGGTCCTATCCGGGCCCCGGGGGCGGCATTTTCCCAGTTGAAGGAATGGTGGAGATGTGTTTCGATGGGTCCGGTGGCCATGCTCCGCCCGCCGCCCGGCACCTCTTCCCAGACTCAGCCGGACGGTCGGTCCGTCTATTCCGTTTTTCTCCTAGGCTAGGCCAGCGGGGCATCGCCCCTCTCTGCGCGCGCCCTCTCGATGAGCCCCGGCGTCAGGTCGAGATCGCCGAGCGGCACGTCCTCCACGCCGTAGGCGTCCAGCAGCGCCGCCGCGTCCTCCCCGAGCATCGCCCTGAAGGCGCGCGCGGGCGTCGCGAAGCCGAGCGCGCCGCGGGGCTCGGAGTTCACGTGCGACATGGCCAGCGCCAGGTCGGCCGGGGCGAGCCGGTCGAACCTGATTCCGGCGCCCTTGGGCAGCAGCTTCCTGATCTCGACGTGGTTGCGCTCGCAGGCGCCCTTCTGGTCGCTGCGCCTGGGGTCGCAGTAGAACAGCCTCGTCTCGCCCGGCCCCTCGCCGAGCAGCGCCGCGATCGCCGCCTCGTCGGAGAACTCGGCGCCGTTGTCGGTGAGGACGGCGCGGAACACGCGGCGCGTCCCGTCGGCGCCGAGGATGGCCCGGACGCCCTCCAGGGCGTCCGCGACGCACCCGGCGGTCTTCTCCTCCAGCGGCAGCGCGAGCTGGAGCCTGCTGGGGCGGTGCAGCAGCGTGAGCAGGCAGGCGGAGTCCTCCCGGGCCCCCTCGACGGTGTCCATCTCCCAGGCCGCGGCGCACGCGTCCTCCCCGAGGGCGAGGAACGCGGCATGCGACCTGCGGGCGGAGTGGCGGGTCGCCGCCCGGCCCGCGGCGCGCTTCCTCGGCCTGTAGCCGACCTTGCGCCTGAGCTCCATGTTGGTCATGCCGTCGTAGCCCGCCGAGACCCAGCGGTAGATGGTCGACGGCGACAGGTCCACCGGGCCGCCGTTGCGCGCCGCCATCTGCTCGGGCGACAGCCCCCGGCGCAGGCAGTCCCTTATCGCCTCCAGCCTGGCCGCCGCGGCGGGCTCGTCGGCGTCTATCCCGCGCCTGGACGAGACGAGGACCGAGTCGGCGCACAGCTGCGCGGCCCGGGCCTCGTAGAAGACGTGGGGGCGGCGCTTGCAGCCGATCGCGCGGTACCGGCCGCACCCGTTGCAGCAGCGCGGCCACGCCGCCAGGCGCGGGCAGGCCGCCGACAGGTCGGCGGAGGCGTCCACGCGCTCGCCGCGCCTGGCCTTCGGCGCCGTCACGAACCTGTGCGACGCCACCTCGGCGCTCACCGTCGAGGGCGACCTGCCCAGCTCCCTCGCGATCTCCCTGCACGACGCCCTGCGCTCCAGCATCCTCTGGACCGTGTCCCGCTCGTGCCTCGTGAGCCTTCCGTAGGCCCTCGGGACCGCCCTTGCGGAGCCGCTCTTCTTCTTTCCGGACATGCCGTCCTCCGATCTCCCGGGGCCGGCCGATCCGGCCCTCAGGGTATCGGGTTCCCACATTCATCCGCACATGTGCGGATGAATGTGGGAGGTGTTCGGATAAAGTTGATAATCAAGGTGAAGTCTCCAGCTCCAGCTACATGGATGTGTTCTATCCGAAGTACCAGGTGACCTGGGATATGATGAACGTTGCCGGTCCGAACAGCATGTTCATGCACTGCCTGCCCGCCAACCGTGGCGAGGAAGTCGTCGACGAGGTCATGGACGATCCCGAGCGCTCCCTGTGCTGGGTCGAGGCCGAGAACCGCAAGCACTCCATTCGCGCCATCCTGGCCACTCTGTGCCCCCAGAGCGAGCCCGACGAGCAGAAGGCTGCGGCATACCGCGCCACCATCAATGAGCGCATGGCCGCTCTCGGTAAGCACGGTCTGTAAGACGTACCAGGTCGGGCGAGCTACGGCTCGCCCGCCTTCGCAGGAGATGGGCGACCTCATGGCCATCGGCGAGGAGAACTGCAAGGTCTCCGACGACAACCGAGTGCATCAAGGGCGCCGACTTCATCTACACCGACGTGTGGTATGGCCTGTACGATGCTTTCTGATGGGCGGCAGCAGATGCTTGTCTCTTGCTGCCCATCATCTGCGCCACTGCGCGTAGGCACTGGCGCCCTGTCTGAAGTTAAACAGACCTTTCGAGTGTGCACGAAGTGATTGCGCCAACAACGAAGCCCCAACCTGCTCGCTAACTCATGGGCAAGCCACCTGAGACTACTCATTTCCCCTACTAGCAATGAAGGCCTGCAACCTGCAGTTTTGCAAACTGCTTGAAAGGCGCCTGCGTTGATTCACTTCCTATTGCAGCTGGCGGCTCGCACACGAAAAGGCACTTGAGTTTCAAAGCGGGCGTTTTCGTCGATATCGAACCTCTAAAGGCTGTCCGCCGTGCCCTTTGGGACAAAAACGAAAACTCAAAGCCCCGAGTTTGGAATGAGTTTTTGAGATTGCCCCGGCTTTTGTCCCCGAAGCCGATGAAACACGACATAGTGTTACTTGGCGGCACTCGGTTTGAGACGGCATCGAAAACTGAGGACAACTGGAATGTCGGGACAGTAAAACGGCTCTTCAGAGTTGAGTGTGGTTGGAGGCATCTAGGCCTCCTGCGATGAGGAGCATTCGGAGTTGGTAGTTGGTGGGGTTGCGGTAGCCTCTGGCGGTGCGTCTTCCTAGTTCGATGATTCCGTTGATGGCTTCGGTGGGGCCGTTGCTGGCTCCTCCTGTATCGAAGTAGGCCAAGAAGGCGTCCTTCCATTTGCGTAGGGTTCGACCCAGTCGGGCGATTTCGGGGATGGGACACGTTGGTAGGCGCTGGATGAGATGAGCGGCCAGGCGTCGGCCTTGGGCGGGTGTGGCTTGATGGAAGACGTCGCGCACTTGCTGGGCGCAGTGGTAGGCGACTTCCACACTGATATGCGCCTCATCTGCCGTGAAGGCCTCACGGAGTCGTTCTTGTTGACGCTTCGTGAGCCGATCACGCGAGGCGCGCAAAAGATTGCGGATCTGATAGAGAGGATCACCCTTGCGCCCGCGGTGACCGGTCGTGTCTTGCTGGACGCGACGACGCACCTCATCGAGAGCGTCACCGGCGAGCTTGACGATGTGAAAGGCATCGAGCACGCTGGTGGCGTCTTGGAGCTGGTCATCAATGGCGTTCTTATATCCCTGGAAGGGATCCAGCGTCGCGATCTGGATACCGGAGCGAAAGTCTTCGCCGCGCTCGGCCAGCCAGTTCTTGTACACGGTGCCAGACCTTCCCGGGACCAGATCCAACAAGCGGGCCGTGGGATGATCCTCCCCTCGCGTCAGGTCGACGATGCCGGTGAGCTCACGGGGCCCTCGTCGGCGTCGGTCCTGGTGGTGCCACACGTGCTCGTCAACCCCCAGCACCCGCACCCCTGAGAAACGGGCGGGGTCATCAGATGCGGCTTGCAGACACGGCTTGATATGGGACCACACGGTATTCCACGTGGTTCCTAACTGGCGGGCCAGCCCCGAGATAGTGGCTCCCTCGAAGCGCAACTGTCGGATCGCCCAGCGGATCGCCCGAACACCCAGACGCGCCCTGGGAGCACACACCGAGTGGTTCTGCTCAGCGAAAGTCGTGATCTGGCAGGTATGTTCGCGGCATATCCAGCGTCGCTTATGCCACCGGATCCGCACCGGGACCCCGGCCCAGGGCGCGTCGATCACCTCCACCACCACACGCCCATGACCTTGAGCGATCACCCCACAATCTGGGCACCCCGCCAGCTGGTTGCACGACTCAACATCGAGCACCAGAGCATCTGGGGTGCGAACCGCACTCATCAGATGGAAGCCCTCCAAGTCGACGAGCAGATCACACCGATCACAACGATCAAGCGACACAGAGCAGCAGCAGGTAGGGTGAGACATTGTCGAGGTCCTTGACGACAGCGGGGGTAGAAGTCCGCTCATCATCAAGGACCTCGACCTCTACCCGCAACCCCCGACCAACACCCGGTCACCCACACTCAACTCGGAAGAGCCAGTAAAACTGAAGCCATCGAGTGGGAGTAGGCCGATAGGGTTCTGACCTGCGATTTTGAGTGCCGCACTGTGCCGCTGAGTTTCGTTTCGTACGAGAGTCATGACAAAGCCACCAGCGACGGAGATGAGTAAAAGCGATTAAAGAGCCTCCGTTCCCTGCGTTGGGACGGAGGCTCTTTCTTTGCCGTTTTACTCCCTTGTCTCCGTTCGGGGATTATTTCTTGCTCATTTAGGGCTATTCGCGCTGAAAGATTTTGACTAGCTTGGTGTCCTTTATTTCGTAGACAATGTCTGCGACGTTCTCGACCAGCCTCTTATCGTGGGAGACGAACACTATCGTTCCGGCATAGGCGCTCATCATCTGCTCGAGGGCTTCGGCGCTCTTGATGTCCAGGTAATTTCCAGGCTCGTCCATGAGCAAGATGTTGTATCTGCCCAGCAGCATCTTCGCGAGTAGCAGCTTGATGACTTCGCCTCCCGAGAGAACGCCAACGTCCTTTGTCAGGTCGCGCGGTCCGATTCCCATAGAGGCGAGGATGCCTCGAATTTCGGTCATGCTGTACTCGCAACCATCCTGCATGAACGAGATCGCAGACTGACGGGCGTCGAACTTGTAGCCTGTTTGCTCGAAGTAACCGATCTCTGCCTTGGGAGAGATGTTGATACCGTCGGCGCGTCGAGCGATTGCCTTCAGCAGGCTGGTCTTTCCTGTACCGTTGCCACCGGTGATGGCCACTTTGGCACCGAGCGGTATCTCGAATTTCGCGTGGTCATAGAGCATGCAGTTGCCGAAGCTCAAGCTGAAATCGTCTGCCGAGATGGGAAATTTACTATGCAGTTCCAGGGCCTTGCTCTGGCGGAACCGCACGGCGCGAATGCTATCTGGGGCCTCAATCCCTTCGAGCGCTTCGAGGCGCTTCTCCATGTCCTTAGCCGCCTGGTACATCCTCTTCTGTTTGGTGCCGGTTGCTTTCTGATGCCCCAATCGACCTGCATACTCGTTGCTTTTTTTCGCAGCCTTCCGCTTGGCGTCGACCTGCCGTGCTTTTTTCCGTTGTTTTTCGATGGCGGCTTCGAGGCGATCGCGCTCGCGCATCGCCTCTTCGTATCGAGTCGCCTGAGCTTTGCGCTCTTCTTCTTTCTGTCGCAGATAGTCGGAGTAGTCACCCCAGAATTCGGAAATACCGCCGTCTTTGAGCTCCCAGATCTTGTCTACCACCTGGTCGAGAAAATGACGGTCATGGCTCACGATGAGCAGAGCCCCATCAAATGCCTTGAGTTGTCCGACGAGAAGGCGGATGCCGTCTTGGTCGAGGTGGCTCGTAGGCTCGTCGGCGAAGATCGCGCTTGCATGCTGGGAGAGTGCAGAGGCAATCTTGGCGCGTGTTTCCTCCCCGCCGCTCATCGTCTCCTGCGCCACTCCGGCGACGTTGAGACGGGAGAGCATCTCACCACTGTCCTGAGCCGCATCAAGGTCGAGTTCATCGAGTTGGCCGATGAGGGCAATGCTGCCGAAGCGCCTGACGTCGGCGTCCGCAATGGTAAGATTGCCGCTCAGAATTTTAAGCAGGCTGGTTTTGCCTGCGCCATTGTCTCCCACCAAGCCGATGCGATCGTAGGAGTAGATTTCCAACTCTTCGATATCTAGGATATCGCGGCCGGCATATTCCAAAAAGATGTCTTTAGCTTTGACTATGAGTTCCATAGGTTGAACCGCCTTTTGTGTATTAGCGTTTTACTGGAAGCGCAGCCATGCCAAAAAAGATTGCTCACGTCGATTTTTCGCCTTTGCCCAATTGCCGGCGCGAGCGTTTTGACCTTGCGCAAGCCGGCAAATCCGAAAATGATAGTTGGCGACGAATAAGGAGCGCGATGCGGAATGTCGGTGCAATACCTCGTCGTCGCAAGGGCTTGAAGGCTGACGCTTGAACCGATGGCTGCTGCCTCTTTTTTTCGAATACTTGGGCTATTGAATCTGCCCGGTATCTCTTTTCCCCGCGTTTCGGACGCTCGGAGCAAGCAGCATAGCCATCGCAAGCAGTACCATGGTCGCTCCAGAGCCGACGAACCATAACGGAGCTCCAAGCAGATCCGCAAAAACGGAGGGGGCTGCGAGGCCCATGGGCATGGCCCACGCCATGATGGTTCCGTAGAGGCCGAAAACGCGGCCTAGGTACTCAGGAGGTATCTGCTCCTGCATAAGGGCAGTCTGGGTTCCCGCGTACAACGGGGAGCATGCGCCCATAAGAAAGCTCACCGGCAGGAAAGCAGCGAACAATGACGGGCCGAGCGATCCGGATACGATTGCGGCAATGCCGAAGCCGGCAATCGCGGCGACCATGGTGAACGACCTATTGCGGAACCCTCCCGTGGCCGCCAAAATGCCGGACCCAGCCAGCATGCCTGCAGAAAAAAGGATTTCCACCAAAGCGGCATCCCCCGTGCTACCGCCAAAATGCCCCAAGGTCATTATTGGGAACAATGCCGCGAGCGGAGAGAACGCGAAAGCGAAGACGAACCCGCACCAAAGAAGGGCGAACAGCCCCCTGTACTCCCTAATCAGCTTGTAGCCGTCCGAAATCTCAGAGAAGAGCTCTCGAACCTTATTGGAAAAGGACAAGCTGCGGTCGGCTTCATCGAGGCCCCCTGCGTCTATCTGTGCGGCGAGGACGGCTAAAGAAGCGAAAAGCGCTCCCAGCACGTCGAGGACAATCATAGCGGTAATGCCCGCCACGGGATAAATCACTGCTGCAAGCGCGGCGCCAAGAATGTATCCGCCGGACTGAATCGCCTGAGTCACCCCCGATAGGCGAACGAGATGCTCTGGCGGGGCGAGATGGGGCGTGAGAGATTGGGAGGCTGGCGTGTAGAACGAAGTACCAACTGCACGGAGAAACAGGGCGATGAGAATTAGCCATGCAGGTAAGCTGCCGGCCAACGAGGCAATCGCCAAGGCGGCACCCACCGCGGCAATGAAGAGGTCGGCGCCGATGAGGACACGTTTCAAAGGCAGTCTGTCGACAACGGCGCCCGCAAGGATTCCGAACAAAGCAATCGGCAGAAAGCCTGCCAGCGATGCTAAGGAGAGGAGAGAAGACGACCCTGTCGTGAGGGCGAGATGCCAAATAAGACCCATTTGGAGAATCGAACTCGTCAATGTCGAAACGAGCTCCCCGCCCCATACGAAACAAAGCTTGAATTGCCATGAATGGCACAGCAGAACAGACCTGCCCCGAGAGGTTTCAAATATCATGGTTATGTCCAATCGTGAAATGGCGTGCAGAAAAACAGCGCGACGCCACAACAGCGCCGCTTTCTAGGCGCTCATCCACGTGCGGAAAAGACCAACCACGACACCCCTCCTTTGTTAATTCGGTCTGGCAAACCATGTAATATGTAATATTAACGAGGCTTGAGTTTGCCTGTCAAGTAGCGTCCCGCATAGTGGTGTAACCGTGTGGTGATCGGCCCGTTGCTTGTGATGGGTGCGGTCACCGTGTGATCCTTCGAGAAAGCTCTCTACTTCTGACTCGAAATGATTTGGAGGCACAACGATGACCGCTCCTCATATTATCGACCCTGCTGGCCTGCTTGGCGAGGCGTTGTCCCAGGCATCCCCAGATTTGATGCGTTCCCTGCTCCAGCACGTCATTAACGCGTTGCTATCAGCGGACGCTGACACCGTGTGCGGGGCCCAGTGGGGCCAACAAGACCCGCAGCGTCACACCAGGCGCAACGGGTATCGCTACCGGCCCCTGGACACCAGGGTCGGCACCATCGACGTGGCGATCCCCAAGCTGCGCTCAGGCACCTACTTCCCAGAATGGTTACTGCAACGGCGCAAACGCTGTGAAACCGCGTTGATCACAGTGGTCGCTGACTGCTACCTGGCAGGAGTATCCACGCGCCGTATGGACAAGCTCGTCAAAACCCTGGGGATCACAGGACTGTCCAAGTCCCAGGTCTCACGGATGGCAACAGACCTCGACGAACACGTGGACCAGTTCCGCAACCGGCCCCTCCACGATGCCGGGCCTTTCACCTTCGTCGCCGCTGACGCACTGACCATGAAAGTACGCGAAGGAGGACGCGTCGTCTCGTGCGCGGTTCTGGTTGCCACCGGAGTCAACAATGACGGACACCGCGAAGTGCTGGGGGTGCGCGTGTCCACCAGCGAGACCGCTCCAGCCTGGAAGGAGTTCTTCGCCGACCTGGTCGCCCGAGGCCTGACCGGCGTGCGCCTGGTCACCAGTGATGCCCATCTGGGCCTGGTTGAGGCCATCGCCGCCAACCTACCCGGAGCCACCTGGCAACGATGCCGTACCCACTACGCCGCTAATCTCATGTCCGTCACCCCCAAAGCACTATGGCCCGCTGTCAAAGCGATGCTGCACTCGGTGTATGACCAGCCCGACGCGGCATCGGTCAACGCTCAATACGACCGGCTCTTGGACTACGTCCACGACAAGCTCCCCGCCGTGTGTGATCACCTCGATCAAGCCAGGGCAGACGTCCTCGCGTTCGCGTCCTTCCCCACCGGGGTGTGGACCCAGATCTGGTCCAACAACCCCAACGAACGCCTCAACCGCGAAATCCGCCGACGCACCGA
>NZ_KV800095.1:0-4183 GCF_001810135.1 Rothia sp. HMSC069D01 | reverse complement strand
GCAGATGCGCTACCAATTGCGCCACGCCCCCGCGGTGCTCTACTAGTCTATAACACCTTTTGTGGCTTCACCAAATCCCCAGGCACATTTTTTTAGTTAGACCCATCACATTACTGAGGGGTTTAGGTAATAACCTCACCCGGCACTGTTGCCTCACGCTTCGTCAGAGCCTGCAGGGGGCCACTAACTTCCTGCAGGTACTTACGAACCGCAGTGCGTTGCGCCTCCTTCGCAGACTCCTCCTTCGATTCCGGCGCCTTGAAGCCCAGCTTGAACGCATCCCACTGGCTCGCCGAGGGGTACTTCTCACGAGCATTCCACACCAGCGAGAACGAGGCCAAAGTGTTCAGCTCCTTCTTCGTGGCAGCCTTCGACAGCACATCAGCAACCGTTGCCACGCGTGAAGACTCGGCAACACTCACCGAAATCTTCGACTGCGCACCCGAGGGCAGGCTCAGCGCCTTCTCCGGAGCCAACTGAATATTCAGATGAATCTGCTGTACCCGCTCATTCTTCAAATCCAGCTCAGCTAGCGCACGGAAACGCTTCATCAGGGATTCATAGTTCTCATCAATCACCACAGCGTTCAGGCGCAGCTCATCCGCAAGCAGCCCCACCTGAGCGTAGCTCGCATTAGTTCCCAGCGCTGCGTTAGCGGTCAGTACCTTCAGCCACTGCTCTTCTTTCAAAGTCGCCGAATCATTGACTCGCAGTGGGCTCACCGGCGCATCCGTCACCGTATTAGCAACGTTCTGCGGGTCATTCGCCAAATCCACACCGCCATAGGTAACGCTCAGCCGGTGCAAAGAACCGTAAACGGACAGATTAGTCAGAGCCGTAGCAGCCGCCGCCAAATCGGCCTGTGCCGCCGCCGTGAGGGAGAAAGAACCCACCAGACGCAGGTCCTGTTCACTACGCCCCTTACCCACATAAATACGCCCCAGCGACTCAATCTTCAGGTAGCGGGTATCGATATTTTCACGCACCAGACGCTCACGACGCGCCAACAGCTTCTCCGTTGAAACCACCACCGCAGCATCCTCGCCCAGCACACCGGTGGCGGCGATCTGCGGCATTGCGGCAAGCACCCCGGCGGCGGCAACCACGCCGCCGGTCAGAAGCAGGGAACGGCGGGGCACCACGAGGCGGCGCACCTGCCCGGCAATAGCCTCTTTAGCGGCATCTACGCGGGTAGAGGGGGTCTTAGTCACAGAGTCCTCAGCGGCAACGGATGCTGCCTCAGAAGAGCCCTGAGAGGCTCCCCGGGTAGAAGTATCGGGAATGTGAGAGTTCTCGGGTTCCAAAGAAGGGGAAGAAGACACAGAATCTCCAGGATGCAGGGCGAGCGCAAAGCCCACCAACGGTTTGAGGGGAGTGAAGTCCCTCTAGAATACCGCCCGCACCTATGCGCATGCCGACAACCCGCTGCGCATCCATCGCAAGGGCATAAAGAAAACCTATGGGGTGGACTCAGTCCACCCCATAGGTCACAAGCTTCATGAGAGCTCTGAACTCTCAGCGCAGATTATTTAAGCTTCCTCAGCCGAAGTAGCATTCGGAGCCGGGATATTAGCCGACTCAGCAGCAAGCTCCGCAATGCGAATCTCGCCGGTCGTCGGATCCTCATACGCAACGTACTCGGTGCCGCCTGCGGTGGGCTCCGCATCCTCGTTCACGTGGTTCTCCGCAATCAGGAAGCCGTGCGCACCCAGAATCTTAGCGACGCGGTCAATATCCTGCGGGGTCGGGGTATGATCCACCACTCGACGAATGTACTCGTTAATGCGCTGGTCGCTCACGTACGCCTCGCCACGAGCAGCACGAGACTGCATGAGCTGGCGAACAACTTCCTGCAGCTGCTCATCGGTCAGACGCATCTTCAAAATAGCCATCACTGCCGCGCGGTCCTGCACCGGAACATCCTTGGGATACCCGACGCTCAGCCAGTCGATTACTCGAGAGATCATGCTCTTATCAGGCATCGAGCCCCTCCTTCGAAGCAGTCATTATATGCAATTTAGTGTTCACGGGATTAGTGGCCTCCACCGGTTACGCCGAAGATATTCCAGCCGAAAGTGTGGTCGATAAAGTCCTTAGCGACCCAGAGAATACCGATGATTACGATTGCTACGATAATAGCAAAAATGCAGAACGCAGCAATCTTCGCCGCCGTTCCCGGAGGCTCAATTTCAACCAGCTTGCCGTCCGCGGTGTACTCGGTACGACCAGCCAGCATACGCAGACCCAGCGCATAGAGCGCCGGAAGGCCCGCACCAAAGAACAAACCGGCAATCAGCACCGGAATAACCTTGTTCACAATGTCAATCAGATATTCCACGACTACGAACCTGCCTTCCCAGTAGCAAGGGTCTGGGCTTCTGCGGATGCCTCAGCGCTGGTGACTGCAGCGCCTTCCTTTTCATCCCAGTCGCCAGTCACGTTCGAAGCGTCAATGTTGTCCTTCTGGGAATGACGCCACATCAGGAAGCAGAAGACTACCAGCAAAGCGAACACGGTCATTTCGCCAATGAACTGGGTACCGGTCAGAGCATTCAGGCCATGACCAATCAGCCAGGTCAGAGCACCCACAATCGCGGCAGCCGGCAGAGTAATCAGCCAAGCAACCACCATGCGGCCAGCAACAGACCAGCGCACCTCAGCACCCTTACGGCCCAGGCCACTACCCAGAATCGAGCCGGACGCCACGTGAGTGGTGGACAGTGCCATACCGAAGTGGGAGGAAGTCAGAATAATCGCAGCAGATGCACCGTCAGCGGCAACGCCCTGCGGGGTGTCAACCTCAACGATGCCCTTACCGAGGGTGCGGATAATGCGCCAACCGCCCAGGTAAGTACCCAGAGCAATAGCGATAGCGCAGGAAGCCTTCACCCACAGGGGGATCGCGTCATCGTTGCGCAGAGTACCCGAAGCAACCAGAGCCAGGAAGATCACGCCCATGGTCTTCTGTGCATCGTTGGTACCGTGCGCCAGAGACATCAGGGATGCGGTCGCAACCTGTCCCTTGCGGAAACCGCCGTGCTTACGGTCGTCAGCCACCGGGGCAGCAATACGGTAAACCAGCCAAGTGCCGGTTGCCGCCACAATAGCCGCAATGACGGGGGAGAGGACCGCGGGAACAATAATCTTGGACAGAACGCCCATCCACTGCACGCCGTCAAAGCCGATCGCGACAATAGCCGAACCAATCAGGCCACCGAACAGAGCGTGCGAGGAGGAGGAGGGAAGACCCAGAAGCCAGGTCAAAACATTCCAGAGGATGCCGCCAACCAGGCCGGTAAAGACGATAAGCATCAGCGCCGGGCCGTCTGTTGTTACATCGATACGGTCCAGGTTCACGATGCCGCTACCGACCGAACGCGCCACCTCAACAGAGAGGAACGCGCCAACGAGGTTCAGGGACGCAGACAGCGCCACGGCGGTCTTAGGCTTCAGCGCACCGGTGGCGATGGAGGTTGCCATCGCGTTGCCGGTGTCGTGGAAGCCATTCGTAAAGTCGAAGGCGAGCGCGGTCAGCACCACGATCACGAGAATAATGAGTTCTGTAGTCACAAGAAAATTATCTGTCGGTTTTCGCGAAATCTAAAGTATTCCGAATTAACACGAAATAACAGATAAACCCACGGCATTGAGCGGATTTTTATGAGGGTTTTACTATAGAGCCCATATTTCAGGGGAAACTCTCCCGATATTCCGCGGAAAAAAGGGTGCACCTATCGGAATGCTTAAGTTGGTTTATGTGGCTTATGCGAGAGTGCGGGGGAGAGGGGTGATTATATCCATCAAGAGGCTAAAGTGTGTTCACCAAGTGTTCACTTTCAGGAACCTCCCAGCTTTCTTTTTGTGACACACCTTTATTATTCAGACCTCATTTAGGTCACCGAGCTACCCACACGGGACACCCCTGTGGGTTTTACGGCGCGGGGCTTTCTGCGGAGCACATTCTCCACAGTAGGGGTTTCCTACAGCCGTGCACATTCGAATATCACGAAGAATTGAATCTATACCCGCGGCGCACGCAGCACATCAACTTCGCGAGGTATTCGCATCTATTCCCCCGCATCACATCAGCAGATACAACAACTTCGGCGAATACAACAAAAAACCCCGCATCTTTCGATACGGGGTCTTTCTCAAAAATAAACCGGCGATGACCTACTCTCCC
>NZ_KV800094.1:0-50459 GCF_001810135.1 Rothia sp. HMSC069D01 | reverse complement strand
TCGAAGGCACCGGGCGGTTTGCCGCATCCACCAGATGAGAGGGAACCGTCACGGTCACATCCTTCGAGCCGGTGTTCAGAGCAGCCCAACCACGAGTAAAGGCACGAGTCTGAGCGGTCTTCTGAGCGATAATACCGCCGACCGGATCTCCCAGGTCGTAGGAGAGCTCCGGGGCGTGCGGGATCTCGTCGTAGGCGTCGTGGTGGGTTGCACTGATGCCGGTGAAGGCACCTCCACCGAACACCCAGAAGCCCGCCAAACCGTAGAGGAAATTCTCATCCGTGCCGGTAATCGGAGCCTTACGGTCGCTGAGCGGGGTGCGCAGAATCGTCACCTTCTTCTGCGAGGCGGCGCTACGGCCACCCAAACCCGCAAAAGTAGCACCCAGGTTCACGTCGCCCGCCGAGCCGTTCGCAATCTCACGACCCTGCATCACGGCATACGGCGAAGACAGGTAGTCGTTCGGACCCCAGCCGAGCCACACCTCCTCAAAGCCGCCACCGTAGGCGCTGTGACGCTCCCACTTGCCGTAACGCAGACGAGACTCAGCAATATTGGGCACCAGAATCTTGCCAATCTTATTCAGCTCAATACCGGCGTACGCAACCAGAAAATCCAGGTGCTCACGGATCTTCGTCATGGACTCCACGCCCTGGATGGGCAGGTCCAGACCGTAGTAATCGTTCTCCACATCGTTATCAGCCATGACCCCGTCAAAGGGTGAGTCGCGCATTTCGCGCACCACAGCGTCCACCCAGTGCCAACGGTAGTCGGCGTTCCACACCTGCATCTGGAAGTGCTTGGGGTAGCCCTTCCACTCGATACGGTCACCGTTGAGGCGGTGGGCGAAGAAATCCTTACCGGAGTTCGCCATCGACTGCGCCAGCGGGTAAGACACACCCGAAGAATAGATCGGGCCGGGCTCATAAGAGCGGGTGGAGGACAGGCACTTGTACGCCAGTACCACCATTTGAGGTGCACGCTTCTTCAGGTAGCGTGCCGCGTCCAGTTCCCAGGGCTGCAGGATTGCGACAGAGTAGTTCTTGACCGCAAAATCGAGCTGCTGCTGGGTAATGGGCTTACCGCCGTAGCGGACCCAGGCACCAAATTTGCCGGGTCCGCCCAAGCGGGTGAGTTTATTCGCCATCGTACTCCGGGTCGAATTCGGGGGCGCGAGGGGGCAACTTGCCCAGCTCGCGGTAGATCGTGTTGTAGCGGTCCATGACCAGTCGCAGCTGGAAGAAGCTGACGATACGGTCGTAGGCGTTCACACAGTAGCGTTCGTAGATGCTGGGCTCCTCCATGAGGGTGCGCAGCGCCGCCGCGAAGCCGTGAATATCGCCGGGGATGGTCAAGATACCGCAGTTACCGATTTCGTGGCCGTCGGGGGCGACCAGCACATCGTCGATGAGCTGGGACATACCGCCCACGTCGGTGCTGACCAGCGGGATGGACGCAGCCATCGCCTCGAGCGCCACAATCGGCTGACCCTCATTGTAGCTGGGCATGAGCAGCAGGTCGAAGCGGTCGAGCATCGCACGCACGTTCACGGTGCCGTGGAAGGTGATGTACTCGCCCATGTTGAGCTCTTCGATGGTGCGCAGGCACAGTTCGTAGTACTCGGGCAGGTGGTCCTTGGGGCCGAGCACGTCCAGGTGGAAGTTCACCAGACCCTGATCGCGCAGCACCGCGAGGGAGCGAATCAGGTCGGTCAGGCCCTTAATGGGCACCACGCGGGCAATGAACACGAAGCGCCACACGTGGCCGCGACCCTCAGCGAGGATGCGGGCACGCGCCGCCTGGCGGGCGTAGTAGGCTTCCGCCACGGACTCGATGAGCATACCGTTAGGCAAAATGATTGCGCGGTCCTTCTCGCCCTCGTTCATCTGGTCGATGGGCGCGCCAATACCGCGTGCCTCTTCCAGAGCCTTGGGGTACAGGTAGGTTGCCATGTCAGCGCTGGGGTAGCAGAAGCGGCCCATTTCGACGAACCAGACGGACCAGGCACGCTCGTCGAGAGTGACCGGGCCCAGGCCGGGGTGCTCACGCTCTTCGTTGAGGAAGGCGTAGTCGGTGGTGACGGGCTTCGCCATGTTGCGTTCGAGCTTGGTGTTCACGGTATCGCGAATGTAGAGGTTGTGCTCGGTCAGCAGGAAGCTGGTGCCGTGGTCACGTGCGGCTGCGGCGGCGATGAGTGCCGCGTAGCCGGTGGTGTGGGCGTGGTAGACGCGGGCGTGCGGCATCCGCTCGTGCAGGATCGCAAAGAGGATGGAGACGAAGTCGCGCACCTTCCAGAAGAGCTCACCGAAGGGCACCTCGGAGAAGAAGCCCAGACCCGCAATCGCCTGCATGAACTCGCGGGTTCCGAAGAGGCCGAAGAGGTTGTAGCTGCGGGTTGCGGGGTTGATGCCCTCGTCGTAGAGCTTCCAGAGGGGGTTCACGTCGCCGGCGATGAGGGCGCTGAATCCGTCCATGAGGCGCTGGGTGAGCGCCTGACGCTCCGCAAAGTTCATGCGCAGTGCGGAGGGATCGCAGGCTTCCGCGAAGGCGTCGCGGTTAACTTCCAAGCTCAGGTACAGCACCTTGACCCACTTGACGTTCTCGGGCATGCCGTAGAGGTCTTCGTGGGGGGAGTTCTTATCCCAGGCGATGTGAATAATGCCGTAGGTCAGATCCGGGTTTTCGCAGACGATATCGTGCACCACCGCAGACACACCACCCTTGAGGTAGGGGTAGGTGGATTCCATGATGATGGCGACGTCAACGTCCGGGTATTCGGGGTCGCTGTAGTGGGGGCCGGGAGCCGGAAGCTGCAGCGGCGCGTAGTGGTTTCGGTACATCTGTTCAGTCATTGTCGTGTGTATCTTTCGCGGACCGTGCGGTTCTTACCAGGCGAGGGCTCGACGCCAGAAGAGGGAGTACTCGGGGGCTGCCCACGCCTGACGGTAGACGCGGTAGCAGGCGAAGGCGAGCACTGCCTCGCCCACGATGATGGGCAGGTAGCCGGTCTCGTTGGGCAGAATCATGAAGGAGATGAAGAGCAGCACCAGGTGCGCCGCGGAGAGCAGCTGCACAGTGACGTACATGGTCATGTACTCAATCTGGTAGATCAGCAGTGCCACTGCAACGAAGAGGAACGCCACGACCAGGCCGGAGAGCGCCAGCGGGTAGGACTGCGGCAGGAAGATGAACATCAGGATGCCGGTAACGATAGCGCTGGCGATGTAAATCAGCAGGGAGTTGCGGATAGCGTGGTTGGAGGTGCGCAGAGCCTTGGAGGACTCCTCCTGAACGCCTTTGTAGGGCAGGCGGTCGAAGATGGTCCACAGGTGCTGGATGCTTGCGTTGACGCGGTCTGCCTCCACCACGAAGAAGTAGTTGTAGGCGATAACGCAGGGGATCAGGCTCAGGTAGATTGCCACGACGTTAATCTCGCCGCCGGTGACCAGGAAGAGCATGTACTTATCGGCCCAGATGATGGAGCCGGTGAAGAAGCCGCGCAGGGCATCGAGTGCAATGTCCTTGAGCGGGATGCGTGCGAAGTGCAGCAGGTGCACCAGGTCCTTACCGAGGCTCACCAGCAGGATGAGCGAACCAACCAGCGGCGGCAGGAACCAGATGATGGGGTAGCAGAGCAGGGCGAGAGAGTAGCCGAGCCACGCGATGAACCAGATGATGCGGTTCTTCGCGAGGTTCGGGATGACCAGCAGCTGCGCGAACGCAATATTGAGAACACCCAGGACAAAGAACGCACCGAATGCAGTCGGGGACCAGTGGAGGACGAGGGCGACCGGTACGGCGAAGAGCAGTACCAGCGGCATGGTCATGAAGAAGAGGTAGAGCCAGTTGCGGGTGAACGCGGTCAGGTCGGTAATGTCCTGGAACTGCGGCTCGGACATGCGTGCGCGTACGGCGCGTGCTTCGGCGCGCTTGAGCTGGTGCTCAAGGGTTTCAGCGTGAATACGCAGGCCTTCGCGGGCGTCCGCAATCTTCTTGTGCTCCATCTGGATAGCACGGTAAAGGGGCAGGCAGGCTGCCTGGCTGAGCCAAGGAACGGTAATGGATGCTGCCAGGATCACCTGAATCAGGGGTACACCATCGAGGTTGTACCGGTTAATCGTCGGGGTGACGATGGGGAAGATGGTGGTCAGCAGTGCGACCGGAGAGACGTAAAGCAGAAAGTTAATGAGGAGGCGCCATGCGCTGTTGCTTTTTTCCTCAGTACCGTGGTTGGTAGACAATCTTGCAGACTTTCAGTCGATAATCGTAAAGATTAGGGGCAGTGTGTTTTAACAGCACCGTGTGACGTGCCAGGGGAAAGAGTCGTCGTACCGAGAAGTGCCGGGTCCCCATGGTTTGCGCTGATGCCGCCGTGAATCAATATACGGCATATATCAACTAAAACCTTTGGTTTCCTTAACCCTCTACTTGATATTTGAAGGGATTTAGGACACACCCCCATAATGTGCATCACGCCAAAACGCAAAACACCTAGTGAGAGCAGTGTTCTGCGCAATATGTGTAGGGTGCAACAACCCTGAGAAGGGTATTCCCAAGCGATACGCCCACACGCAGGGCGTCAATATGCAGGATGTCCCCACCCAACATGCTCCTGCGCAAAAGCATCCCGGCCCCTCCGACCGGGAGGGAACCGGGATGCTCTAAGCGGCGACCCTAACGGGTCTTATTTACTTAGGATGCGCTAGCGAGGGTGCGCAGTGCTACGGACACTACAGCCAGTCGCGGGTGACCGGTTGCATCCGGAGCTGCCTCAGCAATCTCCTCGAGGATGCGGTCGATGTTACCCACGCGGGTCGGGTGCTCCTCAATCCAGGTTGCCAGCGCCTGCTGTGCACCATCCACGGTGGAGAAGTCGCCCTTCGCGCCCTCAGCCACGGACAGTGCGAGGCTTGCAGCAGTCTCGTAGAGGCTGCCGCGCATTGCCTGGCGTGCCAGGATCTCCCAGCGGTCGCTGCGGGGCAGGTCGGAGATGAGGCCGAGCAGTTCGTCCACCTTGAAGCGGTCGTAGGTTGCGAAGTAGACCGGTGCCAGCGAGGTTGCCTCGAAGTCGTGATCGGCGGCCGAACGAATCACGTCCAGCAGGGCGTAGCCCTCGAAGCCGCGAATCCAGATGACGATGAGCTCCTCGGGCAGGCCCCATGCCTCGCCTGCGTCACGCTTTGCACGGACGCGAGCGCGGGAGGTGCCGGAGAGGTACTCGGGCAGGTTGCGACGCATCTCGACGACGGAACCGAAGGTCTCCAGCAGCTCGGAGATGCTGGTGCCAGCGACCACGCCACGCTCGGTGATGAACCAGCGGACCGCACGATCCAGAACGCGCTGGTTGTCGCGCAGGACGGTGAACCATGCATCCAGCGGGGTCTTCGGGGGCAGTTCGCGGTGCAGCTTAGCTGCGGTGCCCAGCTCGAAGAGCTCACGAGCGACGATGAAGGCGCGTGCGACGGAATCGATACCGACGTTGAACTCCTCCATGATGCGGTATGCGAAGGTGATACCGCCGATGTTGACCAGCTCGTTGGCGACGCGGGTGCAGATGATTTCCTTACGCAGCGGGTGCGAGTCCAGGTGCTGACCGAAGCGCTCGACCAGTGCTGCCGGGAAGTAGCTGCGCAGAACGCCTTCCAGGTAGGGGTCGTCCGCGAAGTCGGTCTGCTCCAGTGCGTGGGTGAGGTAAATCTTCACGTACGCAGCCAGGACGGACAGCTCGGGGCGGGTCAGACGCTCGCCGGTGTTCTCCAGGCGTGCATCCAGCTCCTCGTCGGTGGGCAGGAACTCGACGGCGCGGTTCAGGCCGGCGTGCTCCTCCAGGTCGTGCATGAGGCGCTTGTACAGGTTGGTGCCCAGGAAGGAACCGTGGAACTCGCCCTGCAGCAGCACGTTCTGGTCGACGTTGGTCTCGAGGACCTTGCCGCCAACCTCGTCCTGCAGGGACTCGATGAAGGAGGCGCGCTCCTCGGCTGAGAGTTCACCGCGTGCCACGAGGCGGTCCACCAGAATCTTGATGTTGACCTCGCGGTCACTGGTTTCCACACCTGCGGAGTTGTCGATTGCGTCGGTGTTGAGGATGACGCCGTTGAGCGCAGCCTCGATACGACCCAGCTGGGTGAAGCCGAGGTTACCGCCCTCGCCAACAATCTTGGCGCGCAGGTCCTTACCGTTGACGCGCAGTGCGTCGTTAGCCTTGTCGCCCACCTGTGCGTTGGTCTCGGTGGAGGCCTTCACGTAGGTACCGATACCACCGTTGTAAATCAGGTCGACCGGTGCCTTCAGGATTGCGGAAATCAGCTCGGTCGGTGCCAGCTCGGTGACGGACTCGTCCAGGTCCAGAACCTCGCGCACCTCGGGGGTGATCTCGATGGACTTCAGGCCGCGAGAGTACACGCCACCACCGGCGGAAATCAGGTCGCGGTTGTAGTCCTGCCAGGAGGAACGGGGCAGGTTGTACAGGCGCTGACGCTCGTCGAAGGACACTGCCGCGTTCGGGTTCGGGTCCAGGAAGATGTCGCGGTGGTCGAATGCTGCGACCAGGCGGGTTGCCTTGGAGCGGAGCAGACCGTTACCGAACACGTCACCGGACATGTCGCCAATGCCGACTGCGGTGAACTCTTCGGTCTGAGCGTCGTGGCCGAGCTCAGCGAAGTGACGCTTAACGGACTCCCATGCACCGCGTGCGGTGATGCCCATAGCCTTGTGGTCGTAGCCGACGGAGCCGCCGGATGCGAAGGCGTCGCCCAGCCAGAAGCCGCGCTCGAGGCTAATTGCGTTTGCGGTGTCGGAGAATGCTGCGGTGCCCTTATCCGCTGCAACGACCAGGTAGTAGTCGTCAGCGTCGCGTGCTACAACGCCCTCGGGGCGGACAACGGTCTCGGAGCCGTCGGTGCCCACCGCAAGGTTGTCGGTGACGTCCAGCAGGGAGCCGATGAAGACCTTGTAGGACTCACGGCCCTCGGTGATCCATGCGTCGCGATCCACTGCGGGGTCGGGCAGCTGCTTGGGGTAGAAGCCACCCTTCGCGCCGGTGGGGATAATGACGGCGTTCTTCACCATCTGTGCCTTGACCAGGCCCAGAACCTCGGTGCGGAAGTCGTCGCGGCGGTCCGACCAGCGCAGGCCACCACGTGCGACGCTACCGAAGCGCAGGTGAACACCCTCAACGCGCGGGGAGTATACGAAAATCTCGAACTTGGGGCGGGGCAGGGGTGCGAAGTCAATCTCCTGCGGTGCCACCTTGAATGCGAGTGCGGGGCGGTCAGCAAGGTATGCGTTGGTGCGCAGGATAGCGCGGATGACCTTGCCGAGGGAGCGCAGGTAGCGGTCAGCGTCCAGGGTGGGGATCTGGTTCAGTTCCTCAACCAGGGCTGCTTCGATTTCGTCACGGCGTGCGTTGCGCTGCTCATCGTTGAGACCGTTGTTCGGGTCGAAGCTGACCTCGAAGAACTCGACCAGGTGCTTGGTGATGGCCGGGTTAGCGAGCAGGGTGTTCGACATGAAGGACGGGGTGTAGCCCAGGCCCAGCTGAATCAGGTAGTGGTTCAGGGCACGGAACAGACGTACTTCCTGCCAGGTCAGGCCCTCAGCCAGGATCAGGCGGTCCAGGGTATCGGACTCGCGCTCACCGAGCAGGTAGGCGTTCAGGGCATCCTCGTACAGGGAAGCCACAGCGTTTGCGTCCACGCCCTCGGGGAATTCAACTCCGAAGTCGTAGAGGTAGCCGTAGTCTTCGCCATCCTCAGGCTTGAACTCGTAGGGCTTCTGATCAACAACGACCAGGCCCATATTCTGCATAACCGGCAGAAGCTCGGTGAGGGTGTGAGGTGCGGACAGGTAGGTCTTCAGTCGGGTGGTGTTGGCTTCGCCGGCTTCAACCTTGATTGCGGCGGGCTTCTGGCCCGAGAGAGATTCAAGAATCACGATATCCTCGATTGCTTGTTCTACTGTGTAATCGGCTCGGTAGGCTGCGCTAGTCGCATCTGCCCAGGCTGATGCGAGGCGGCGGCCTGCCGCTCCGGGTTTCCATGCCTCAATAGCAGCTGCGGTTGCTTCCACCCAGGAGCGGGCGGCTTCTTGCAGTCGCTTTTCGAGAGCTTGATGATCCGTCTTCGGCACATCGTTGGGGTTGGTGAGCCGAATGCGGAAAAATAGACGCGCCAACGATGAGGAGGACAGGTACACCTCATGGTCGATGGCACTAAGATCAAATTCCTGTTGGAACACCCGCTGGATACGGGAGCACACGTTCGTGTTGTAACGATCCCGAGGCAGGTACACCACGGCGGAAATAAACCGGTTGAACCGGTCAGCGCGCAGGAACAGGCGGGTCTTGCGGCGCTCCTCCAGGCCCATGATGCCGCCGAACGTATCGGTCAGATCATTAGCGGAAGCGTGCAGCAGCTCCAGGCGCGGGTAATCCTCCAAGGCACCCAGAAGCGCCTTGTCAGAGTAAGAACCGGGGTGGTAGCCGAGGCGGCGGCGCACCATCGCGATACGCTCACGCACCAGCGGAGTCTCAATAGCGGGCAGTGCGTACGCCTGGCGGGTGAACAGGCCCAGAATGACGTACTCACCAATCACGCGGCCATTCAGGTCGAAGCGGCGCACACCAATGTAGTCCAGGTAGTCGTTCCGTGCGACGGTGGAGCGGGAATTCGCCTTCGTGATGTACAGGGGGCGCGGGAACAGGGCACGCTCCAGGGTCTCACCCGAAAGGGGGATGCGGCTCCTACCCTCCGTGGTGCGCAGAATACCGAGCGCCGAACCGGGGCGGTCCACCAGAGAAATAGCGCCGGAGGTGCCGTCCAGCACGCGCTCCTTAACGCCCATGAACACGAAGTTGCCGCGGGTCAGCCAGCGCAGGAAGTCCTGTGCCACCTCCACACGGGATGCAGGCTCCACACCGCGCGGGTTGGCGGCATAGGATTCCTCACCATGACCCAGGGTTGCGCCGCGCAGATCGTACATGGACTGCGCCAGGTCGAAAACGCGGGTGACCATGGCGTCCAGGTCGGTGTGGCATGCGCGAACGTCAGCGAGGACGCGCTCAACTTCCTTCTCGCAGCGGCGCTGATCTTCCTCAGTGAGGTAGCGGGTCAGGCGGACCGCAATCCAGGACTCAATAGCGACCGTGGTGCCCTCGGGGGCGTTATCACTGAGCTTGAGGGAGGGCACGCCAAGAGTGGCGGTATCGCCGCTGGCAAGGTTGCCGCGCATGCCGGTGCCACGCAGGCTCAGGAGGTTACCGTCCGGGCCGCGTTCGGCGAGGAAGGTGGGGTGAAGAATGGTGACGAAACCACCAAAGTGCGTGGCAAGGCATGCGGTCAGGGAGCTGACGATGTGCGGCATGTCGTCGGTCGCGACGTACAGGGTGGTGTTGTACTCGTCGTTGCGTGCGGCAACGACAGGCGTCTTGGGCAGGCGGATTTGAGCCAGCGCACGGTGGGTGCGAGCCAAATCCTCTAACTCTGCCGGGGTGAACTCTTCACGCTCATCTTCGGGGCTGTTCAGGAAATACTGCTCGACCCATGCATCGGCGCCAGCGAAGTGTGCCATAGCCTTGTCAGTCATTGACAATCTATCCTCCGAATATCGGTATCACTTCACTGTGACGGTGTCTGTGTGGTCTCATGTGCGCGCCGTGGCGCGCGAGCACTTATACCAAGCTTATACCTTCGAGGTGTTTCTGTCAGACATATCGCTCTTGTGGGCGTAGAAATTATTTTTATCTTCTTCCCAAATCCAGCGCGCATTTGGTACGGGTTCAAGAAAGTAGGTGCATCTTACGAGGCGGACACGTACAGTGAAACTATGAGTTTGCGTACTGAATCTTTCCTGGTGGGCCTCATTGGTGATGGCATCACCTCTTCCCTGACCCCTCCCATGCATGAGGCGGAGGCGGACGCGCACGGGGTGCGCTACCTGTACCGCCCCGTCGACCTGGACGCCCTGAACCTGGATGGCGCCTCCGCCCCGGCACTTCTGGATGCGGCGGCACTGCTCGGCTTCAACGCTTTCAACATCACGCACCCCTGCAAGCAGTCGGTCATGGAGCACCTGCACGAACTGTCGGATGCGGCACGCGCCCTGGGCGCGGTCAATTGCGTGGTGATTGGCGAGGATGGCAGCTTCTACGGCGATAACACGGACTACTCCGGGTTCATTGCGGGATTGAAGCGCGGCCTGCCGCAGGTTGCGGAGGATCCGGCGCGACTGGAGCACGTGGTGCAGCTGGGTGCTGGCGGTGCCGGTAGCGCCACGGCATACGCACTGTGCCGCCTGGGGGTGCGCCGCCTGAGTCTCTTTGAGCGTGACGCAGCGAAGGCGCAGGGGCTTGCGGAGCAGCTGGGTGGGCTCTTCCCGCAGACCCGAATCGAGGTGCTGAGCGACGACGAGCGCCTCATTGAAGCTCTACTGGAAGCTCAGGGTTTGGTGAATGCAACCCCGGTGGGTATGCACGTGCATCCGGGTATGCCGTTGAGCGAGTCGGCGCTGAGCGCCGGGGTGTTGCGTGAGGGCCTGTGGGTTGCGGACGTCATCTACCTGCCGCAACAGACGCAGCTGGTGCGCGCGGCGCGTGCCGCCGGGTGCGAGGTGCTGACGGGCGGCTACATGGCGGTGGGTCAGGCGGTGGATGCGTTCCGCCTCTTCACCGGGCTGGAACCGAACGCCGAGCGTATGGCGGCGCATTTTGAGGCGCTGATTGCGGCACAGCAGGGGGTTTAGAAAACCAAACGCAGGTGGGGTTGGATAGGTATCTATCCAGCCCCACCTTTATTTATTCTATATACAGAATATATTGTTCGGGTTATGCATCCAGCTCAGCCAGGGACTTCTTGTACCCTTCACGAGCCGTCAGCGCACCCAACGCCACGAGCACACACATGGCGACCGTGAACACGGCGGGCAGCACCGCGTTATGCAGGTCGGCACCGGCGAGGCTCGTCGCCACGGCAGGCGCCACGCCTCCAGAAATTGCGAAGCCAATCTGGGTACCCAGCGCCAGGCCGGTCACGCGCACGCGGGTCGGGAACATCTCCGCATAGAAGGCGGGCCACACGCCGTTCGCCATGGAGTACAGCGCACCGTGCATGAGCACGCCGTAGGTGAAGATACCCACCCAGTTGCCCTCGGTAATCGCGCCGAGGTACGGGAACATCACCAGGGACGAAGCAACCGCACCGGTAATGAACACGGGCTTACGACCGATCCGGTCGGCAAGCATGGCGGCGAGCGGAATAGCAATCAGACCGAGAGTGTTCGAGGCGACCGGCACCAGCAGCATGGTACTGCGGTCGAGGCCGTAACCCTTGGTGGCGAAGGACAGCGCGAAGGTCGTGAAGACCATGTTCACAGTGTTGACCATGGCGCACACGGCGATGGTGAGAACGGCACGCTTGTGGTGCTTGAAAACCAGCACGAGCGGGGACTCGGTGAGCTTTTCGCGCTGCAGGTAGGCGGGCGGCTCGGAGAGAGTGCGGCGAATCAGCCAGGCGGTGACCACCACGAAGGCGGAGAGCCAGAAGGGTACGCGCCAGCCCCAGGTGAGCAGGTGCTCATCCGGCAGGGCGGCGAAGGGAATGAACACGGCGGTTGCCAGCAGCGAACCGAACTGGGTGCCCTGCAGGGTCCAGCTGGTCGTGAAGGCGCGCTGATGCTCGTTGGCGTGCTCCAGGGAGATGGAGATGGAGCTTGCCTGCTCACCGGCGGCGGAGAGGCCCTGAAGCATACGGCAGGCTACTAGCAGGGTGGGGGCGAGGATACCCGCCTCGCTGTAGGTCGGCAGGCAGCCAATGGCGAAGGTGGCAAAGCCCATCAGGAAGAGGGTGAGCATCAGGACGAATCGGCGGCCGTAACGGTCACCGAGGGGCCCAACAATCATGGCGCCAAAGGGTCGCACAACGTAGGCGACGCCCACAACCACCATGGACTTGAGGATGCCGATGGCGGCGGTGTCTTCGGGGAAGAAGATGCGGTTGAGTACGATTGCCGCGGCGGTGCCGTAGACGGCGAAGTCGTAGTATTCGAGGGCGGAGCCTATCCAGCTGGCGAGGGCGGCTCGTCGTGGTGATCGGGCGGGCGCGTCGGTGCGTCGGCTCATGGGTGGCTCCTTCGGTGGTGTACCCGTTGGGAGGGGCGGGGCCGCGGTGTGGGCGGCCCGCGCGGTCTGTCAATGTGCCCTTCCAGTGTAGGGAGCGTACCGCACGTTTTCCATAGGGTTACCTAAGTTCCCAGAGTATGAAGACAGTATGAAGTAGGAATAGCAGGCTGATACCCCCAGCCCCCGTATGATGTATCTGTATGTAGTTCCGTCACCAATGTTCTCTAAGGGGTACCATGTCTTCACCGCGCACCAGCATTATCATGCCGGTCTACAACACGGCTGACACCGTTGTCGCCGCGATGGAGTCCGTTCTGGCGCAGACCGACCCCGACTTTGAGCTGCTGGTGGTGGTGGACGGCTCCCCGGATCGTTCCTCCGAGGTGATTGCCGAGTTCCTGCAGGGCACCCCCGACCCCCGCATCCGCCTGTTCGACAATGAGCAGAACGCTGGTGTGTCTGCGGCACGCAACCAGGGTCTGGATGAGGCGCGCGGCGAGTGGATTACGTTCATTGATTCTGATGACACGTACCGCCCCGAGTTCCTGGAGCGCCTGCACGCCGCGGCGGCACGTAACGGCGCGGATGTGGCAACCTGCGGTCACACCATTGCCCGCGCCGACGGCTCCACGATGGACCGCCCGCAGGGTGCGCCCGGCACGTACACGGGTCGCGATATTGCCATCAACTATCTACTGAACCGTTTTACGGGTTTTGTGCACGATAAGATTTTCCGCGCTTCGCTCTTCTCTTCGGTACGTTTCGCAACCGATATTCACCGCGCCGAGGATGCCCTCGCGGTCTTTGAGTGCCTCATGCAGGCACAGAAGCTTGAGGTTATCCCGGACTGCCTGTACCTGTACCACATGGGCTCTGAGGGTCTGACCTGGGGCCGCGTAACCCCGGTGGAGGAAAGCATCCGCCACACCCGCTACATGCGTGAAGCGGGTGCACCGCTGCTCTCCTCCAAGGAGGGTCAGCAGGCGATGGCGATTTCTTCTGCCCTGACCTACCTGAATAATGCGCAGCAGGCGCTCATGAGCGATAGCGTCGACTCGGATGCGGTAATCCGCGAGTGCCGCCGCCAGATCGAGTGGGGTTGGGTTGTGCCGGCGCTGCGTTCTAGCCCGGTGGTGGGTGCGGCGAGCCTGCTGTTGAAGCTCTCCCCCACCCTGTACCGCACCCTGTACGGCGCGTACGTTCGCCGCGCCTACAGCATGTAAACTTCAACGTTCTCATCAGCCCCGTTCTCAAAGGTTCCCACCCTATGTCTGCCATCCCTCGCACGAGCATCATTATGCCGGTCTACAACACCGCCTCCACTGTCATTACGGCGATTAAGTCGGTGCTGGCGCAGACCGACCCCAATTTTGAGCTTCTGGTCATGATTGACGGCTCCCCGGATGATTCGGCGCAGCTGATTGCCGAGTATCTGCAGCGCAACCCGGATGAGCGTGTGCGCGTGTTCAATAACCCTGAGAACCAGGGTCCTTCCGCGGTGCGTAATCAGGGCCTGGATGAGGCGCGCGGCGCGTGGGTGGCGTTCCTCGATTCCGACGACATTCTCTACCCGACCTTCCTGGAACGCCTGCACTACCACGCGGAGCGTACCGGCGCGCAGGTGGTCAATTGCGCCCACAATATGGTGGCGGCCGACGGTTCGATTACGCAGCGTCTGAAGGGCACCCCCGGCATACTGACCGGTCAGGAGGCGGCGTTCGCCCTGCTCAAGGATGAGCTGTCCCCCTACCCTTGGGATAAACTCATTGACCGTTCCCTGCTGGAGGGCATCTACTTCCCGGCAGATATTCGCCGCGCCGAGGATGAGTGCGTCATCCTGGACTGCTACCTGCGAGCGCAGAGCGTGACCGTCATTGATGAGCCGCTGTACGCCTACGCGGTGAGCGCGGCAAGCCTGACGTGGAGCCGTATCACTCCCCTGGATGAGACGCGCCGCCTGCTGGAATATTTTGAGAAGTCTCTGCAGCGTACGAGCACGTATCATCTGCCTGCCGGTCAGGAGGCGCTGACGATTGCTCGTGTTCTTGCGTACCTGAATAATGCGCAGCAGGCGCTGATTGTGGGCGGCGAGAGCGCATCGGCGGTGTTGGCGGGTTGCCGTGCCGGTTTTACGGTGCGCGATGCGCTGCTTGCGTTGCGCATCCGCCCGGTGTTTGGTGCCGCCGGCCTGCTGTTGAAGACCAGCACGGCGCTGTACCGTCTGCTGTACGGTGCGTACGTTAAGCGGGTCTATAACCTTTAGATTTCGGGTGCGTGCACCCATGTTTCGTCACACTCACACACATTGATTGGAGTGGATTTTCATGTCCTCCAAACCTGCATCGGCGCAGGTGGCGTCTTCTCAACCTGCGGATGCTCAGCCTGAGTCTCAGGTGCCTGCCGCGCGCCCTAAGCCCGCGCGAAAGGTGTACCTGGACCTTATTAATGTTCTTGCCATTATCTTCGTGGTGGCGTTGCATGTGCGGTTCAACTATCGGGTGGATTACGATTCGCCCGGCTGGGTTCTCGAGAACATTCTTTCGGGTACCGCGGTTGCGGCTGTGCCGCTTTTCTTCATGGCCTCGGGCATTACCCTGCTGAATTTCACGAACCGTGAGAGCGTCGGCACGTTCTATAAGAAGCGTTTCACGAAGATTCTGATTCCGCTGCTGGTGTGGGGTCAGGTGTATCTCTTTGCGCGCAGCTGGTTTAAGCACACTCCCCTGCCTACGGGTGAGGAGATTCTGGCGGTGCTGTTGGCGCCGAACAAGGTGGGTGTGACCCTCTGGTATTTGGAGGCGCTCATCGGCGTGTACCTGGTGTTGCCGATCTTCTCGTACGCCCTGCGTGGTGCCGGTGAGAAGAAGGTGCAGCTGGCGTGGCTGATGGCTGCGCTGGGTCTGCTGATGCCCATTGCGACTGCTACCCTGCAGAAGATTAATCCGCAGTTTATGCCGGAGTTCTCGGCACCCATCGTGGGGTATGTGGGCTTCTGCTTCTTGGGTTATGCATTGGCGAATACGGAGTTTAGCCTGCCGTGGCGTCTGGTGATTTATGTGCTGGGTATTGCCGGTTCTCTGGCACATATTCTGGTGGGCCCGTACCTGGTACTGAACCACCCGGGCCTGGGCGGTTTGGCGACCGAGTACCTGTCTGTTCCGACGATTTTCTGGGCCGCGGCGGTGTTCGTGTTCTTCAAATCTCTGCCGCTGAATCGCCTGCCGGAGGCGGTTCAGACGGGTCTGCGTAAGCTGTCGGCTCTGACTTTTGGTGTGTACCTGATTCACCTGCTGATTATTCAGGGCCTCGCCGCCTACGGTTGGCCGCTGGTGGATTACCGCCTGGAGGCACCCTACGCGCTGCTGGTGTGGGCTTCTTCGCTGATTCTGGTGTGGCTGCTGCGCTGGATTCCGCCGGTCCGTAAGTGGCTGATTCCCTAGCAGTGAGCCGCCTACCGGGTTAAACCTATGGGAGGGGCACGTACGTGATGTACGTGCCCCTCCCATAGGTTTTTAAGCAGAGGTTTTAAGCTACTCGGCGTGAGCTTCTTCCGCGCGGGATGCCAAAGCCACGCCCACCATGTGCACCACGAAGCCGCAGACCGGGCCGACCGCCAACGCCACGATAGCGCGCGGCACCAGCGGCGCGGGGATCAGGAACGCCAAGCTCAAGGTCACCGCCGCGGCAACCACCCAACCGGCGAGGTAGATGCGGTGCTGGTTCACCGCGAGCGCCATATTGCCTGAGAGGGTCATGAGCGCCAGCAGTGCCGAGGCGAAGACCAGTGCACCCAGGGTAATGCCGGAGGCTGCCGCCTTGTACGCGGACTCTGCACCTGCGGCAGGCGGGTAAATCAGGCGGAACAGCAGCGGACCCACCAGGTACGCCGCCAACGCGCCCATAGCGCCCACAGCCACCACTGCGGCGGCAGGCTTAATGAACGCCGCTACGGGGCGGTGGCGCTGCTTCAAGAAGGCAGAAACCGCCACACCCTGGAACGCCTGCAGGGGAATCATGATCGGCGAACGGGTAATGGAAATCGCCAGGATCAGGGTGCCCAGCACAACCGGTTCGCTCTCCGCGGCGCCGCTCGCCTTCAGCACGTTCGGGAAGCCCATCATCAGCACCGCCGCGGCGGCAGAGGACAGGAACGACCAGAGAATATTGGTTATCAGGCGCCCCGCGGGTACATCGGCACGGGCAACCCACAGGCGGCGACCCGAGACGGTCACGAACGCCAGGATGAGCCACAGACCCATCGGCACGACGGTTGCCACCTCAAGGCCGGCAAGGGAAGGAATCATGAGCGCAGCCGCAAGCATGAGGATGAGGCGCCCAGCCGATTCCAGACCGCCCACCGCCGCGAAAAGGTACCAGCGGTCCTCACCGGCGGTCACACCGCTCATAGTCGCCTGCAGGGCGTAGAGGAACACACCCACCGCCATGACGGTCACGCCCACCGCCGCCGAATGCGGAATCTGATGACCCGCCCACAGCGGGGAGCTTACCAGCACCAGCGCACCGGCGATAGCACCCAGGGCCGCGGTCACCGTAACCACGCGAGCGCCCTGCGGCGCGGAACCCTCAGCAGATGCAGTCCTGCCGGATGCAGCCCTGTTAGCTAAAGCCCTGTCAGCTACAGCACGGGTGCGTGCCGTACCCACCGCGCGCGTAATCTCCGGCTGAATGCCCGTAATAATGCCGGTCACCGTGAAAAGCGCCGCCCAAAACAGCAGGAACTCCGTCAGCTCCGAACCATTCAGGGCACGCTGAGCAATCATCGTCACCACCAGCGTGGAGACCGCCGCCAACAGGGACGAACCCAAAAGCGCCAGGGACTGGTAGCGGGTGACCGTGCCCGAAGGCTGAGCCTCAACGGCGTCCTGGGCTCCTACAGTATCTTGGGCTTCCACGGTGTCCTCCTCGTTCCTAGCCGCCAACACTAGCCGCTAACACAGACCATCATTACATACGCAGATGCGCCGCACATCCACCGCAGGATGTACGACGCACCGCACACAAATATAGGTTTACTTCACCACATGCTCGGCAAGGTTCTTAACACCCTGCCACTTCTTCGCCAGGGCTGCCTTCGGCAGCAGAGTCAGCGCGTGAGCACGCGAGGAGAAACGGATACGGGCCACGCGGGCAGCCTTCGACCAGCCCAGAGCCGCCATCTCATCAGCAATAGTGTTCATGTAGCGGCGCTCCTCATCAAAGCGGGTACCCTCCAGGGCACGCCAGGACGAGTCAGAACCACCGTGACGACGGTACATGAACGCAACCTGCGGATCGTAGTACAGGGAGCCGCCACGCATCGTAATGTCGAGGATCAGCGCCATGTCCTGCACAACGTTCAGGCCCTCACGGAAGCCGGTGCCCACAATAGCGTCCTTACGCCAGCCCAAGGACGGGAAGTAGAACCACGCGCCGCGCAGCAGGGAGGTAGCCAGCTCCTCACCCTGCAGAACAGCCTCACCCTTGGGGCGGTAGAACGCCTTAGTCTGCTCCACCAGGGTGTTCGACAGGCCGTTGTTCTCATCAATCACAACCACGCCAGGCTGGAAAATGGATGCCTCGGGGTGCTTCGCCGCCGAATCCACCAGCCACTGCACATAGTTGGGGAGCATGACATCATCAGCACCCATGACGGTGACCAGGTCATTCTCTACGAAGGTCAGGCACTTGCGGTAATTACCGTTCGCGCCCAAGTTCTTCTCATTACGCATGTAGGTGATGCGCTCATCCTTGAGCGACTCGAACCATCCGGGAATCGAGTCGTCCGGGTAGCCGTCATCGACAACAATCAGGCGCCAGTCCGGGTTGGTCTGACCGACCACAGACAGCACAGCCTGCTTCATCATGGCAACGTCGCCGTAGTAGGGGAACAGAATATCAACGGTCATGAGGTATTACTCCAAGCTCAAACGTGTAGAAACGTATAAAAATCAGGGGCTTTAGTGCTTCTTCTGCTCTCGCTCCGCAGCACGAGAAGCACCCTGCGGCTGACGCTGAAGAGCCTTCATAATCGCCACTTCTTCAGCGAGGGTACGCATATCATCCGTAATCTTCGAGATAGCCAGGGTCAAGTGCAAGCTAATACCCATCAGCATAATAATCGCCAGTAGGAACAGCAGGTTGACCGGGGTCTCAATACCCACCAGACGCGAGAGGGAATCCAAAAGCTTCGGGAAAAGCGCCAACACAATCATGATGACGCCAACAATAAGCCACAGTGCGGCGTACTTTTCCTTCATCTTCTGGTTGCGTACCTGCGCCAGAACGAGAACCTCCATCACCACCACGATGAGAAGGAAGAAAATATTTGCACTCATTTACTTAGACCCCACATTCGTTTTCTGGCGAGTCATCGACATGCCAAACGAGAAGAAAGAACGAACCAGGTACACCGCAGACTTCCACGGGCTTGAAGAAGGAGTACCGCCCTGACGCTCACGCATCTCAACCGGCACCTGTTTTACAGTCAAGCCAGAACGAATCGCCATCACGCAGGCGTCGATACAGTCACCCAGATACTCAGCAGGTAGATGCTCGCAATACTGCTCAATCGCCTTGCGGTCTGCCGCACGGAAGCCGGAGGTGGCGTCGGTGAACTTCTCGCCTGAAATCATCGTAAACATACGGGCCAGAACCACCATCGCCCACTTACGCGGACCAGACACCTTATAGTTCGTCGCCTCAGCAAAGCGGGAACCAATCGAAATGTTGACGTCCTCCAGGCCAGCAAGCACAGTGCGGATACCCTTCGGGTCATGCTGGCCATCAGCATCAACCTGAATCGCGCAATCATATCCAGCTTGGCGAGCATACTTGTAACCGGTGCGCAAAGCGCCACCGATACCCATGTTGTAGGGAAGATCAATCACGAAAGCGCCGGTAGCGCGCGCAATCTCAGAGGTGCGGTCGGTGGATCCATCATTGACGACCACCAGATCGACCTCAGGCATCATGCGGAAAAGTTCTTCAATTGTGCCCCCAATAACTTCCTCTTCATTCCACGCGGGCATAATGATGAGGGGTCGAGGGGTCTGCTTAAAAGTCTCTGATTCCATGCGGTGCTATCTCTTGTGTATATGGCATACGGAAGCTAGTATGCACACAAAGGCATACCGGTTTTACATCTTATCAGCACTCTCTTAACGACGCTCGAAGTAGCACCGCGGGGGTGGTCTAGTATCCACGCCACCCCCGCAATACTTCAGGCAGCCCAAAAGTGCCAGATACTAGTTATTATCGCAAGCGCTAATGCGATACAGAGTCATCGGACCCGAGGAGTACACCGGGGTCAGAACGTCCGTATCAATAGCAGCCACGAGGCCGTCGTAGTTTTTCTGTGCGTCTGGGCCGAAGTTCAACTGGTTCTCCAGGTGAACGTACCAGTGGGCCTTGTACTTGTTCACCTCGTGGCACACCTCCGGATTTGTACGAGCGTCCTTGAGGTTGTGCATAATTGCCGAGTACTTGGGTGAGGTCTCAAACTCGAAGTGGTATCCCGTCAGGTGACGATCTGCCAGCGCGTAAATATAGGCGCTACCGTCCCAGGGGTTGTTCACGATCACATCGCCCTTCGGCACGATCTTCGGGATCTCGTTAATGACGTTCATCTCGTCCTGATTCAGCACCACAGAGGTCGGGGTCACTCGGTATTCCTGCGATACCGCCAGAGTTGTCTCCTGCACCGAGGGTACACGCGAAGAAAGACCAGCAACTACCAGTACCAGAACCATCGCAACGCCCATGCCGACGGTCGCAACCTTCAATCGTGCCGGGCGCGGCGCGCGGCGCGCAACCCAGGTAAGCAGACCTTCCACGAAGCCGCCCAAGCCGATACCAGCCAGAATCACCGAGGGGAATACCACCAGAGCCGCCAGACGGAAGTGATCTGTGTACCAGGGGCCCACCATCAGCAGACGGAACTCGCCGCGCGGCACCGAGGCGGATACAATCCATAGGTAACCAATCAGCACCCAGCTGGCAATCAGCCACAGGTTACGGCGCTTGTACAGTAGGTACCCCGCGCCCCACAGAGCCAGGAAACCGGCCAGATACGAGGGGTTGAATGTATCTCTCAACTGATTGGCGTTCTCCAAGCCCAGGAAGAGGAACTGGTAGAGCGCCTCACCCTCGGTGAGCATAGGCTCCCACGTGTTGCTGGCAGATGCGCCGGGACGCAGGAACCACCAGGCACCCACACACCCAAGAATTACCAGCCCGAGTAGAGCGGATCCCACCCACTTCTGGCGAGAGGTCAGCTCGCGTGAGCGCACTACCCACGCCACCCCGGCCAGCACCAGCGGCAGAGCAAAGACCACAGCAGACACCACCGCGTTCGGATGCACAAGCGCTAGACCCGCGACACCCACCAGGGCGGCAAGACACAGGGAAAGCAGAGCTGCGTACTCGCCGCGCACCATCACCTGCACCAGGCATACCATGAGTGCCACAAATGATGGCACCAGAGCGTAACCCAGCAGATTCGGGAAGAGCACACCCCAGCGCAACAACAGACCGGGGAAGGCGGCAAAACCACAGGTCAGCGCAGGGATTGCCAACGCCTGCAGGCGACGCAGCTTCGGGATGCTCAGGCTTAGCGCCACCAGCGAGCAGGGCCACAAAATGCTGGCAGCCAGTAACACGGTCACGATGGTGGCAGTCGCAATGCTCGTACCCGTAGTGCTATAAATCAGGGACACAAAATCATGCCAACCCGCCGGGTAAAATGCCGGTTGCTGGTCTGCCGCAGATACCGCGCCCAGGGTCAGGCTCGACGCGTCACCGTGCTCCTGAATCCAACGGATTGCATTCATATGGAATGAGTTATCCAGGCTCTGCGAGAACGCCTCAGGTCCGTAGACCATGTCCTCGGTCATGTGCAGCACCAGGAATCCGCCTAAAACAGCACCCACCACCGGCCACGCCACAGGAACATCGTTACCCGGCCACTCTGCGGAGGTCAGAGCGGGCCAGCGGCGACCCACTAGCCACATCAGGCCCGCTGCCGTAGCCACCAACACGACCGCGACCACTACGAAGGAAATCAGGTTCCACGCAATCCCGATCTTACCCAGCACAATTGCCGAGACGGCAATCAGGGCAAAGGACAGGAGCGGAGAGAGGAAGACGCGCAGACGTGCGGGAACACGCAGCGCCCAGCCCATTGCATAGCCGGGGCCAAAAGCCAACACGACCGCAAAAAGTAGCAGCGGAATAGTTGCCAACCAGCTCATTAACCCTCTTCTCCCCACAGTTCACGCACCCGAAAACCCCTCAAATACGGGGCGCGGTGCGCTTTCGCGTACCAAGCAAGGATACCCTAGAGCCCTCATCACCCCCGCGAAACCCCGCGGAATAGAGAGGGACAGCACCCAAAACCAAGCGTTCCGCACCTTTCACGGGGCACCCAGTGGAATACCTCCCGGAAGCCCCCAAACGGCGAAGAATATGACGTAATATTTCGCGCCCCGCGTCATGAAAGGTACACCTAAGAAACATAGGGCAATAAATAAGGTGTTCAGCACCCATTAGCTTTACCCTGAAACATATCTCCCCTTAACAAAGGGTCGCCCAACGCATACACATCTGGACGAACCCTAAACGCAGCCGCAGAAGAAAGGGTCGATCATGACCGAAACCATTGCAGCACAGGCACCCATCGCCGACACCTCCGAGCAGTTCAAGCTCGCCTTCGGACACCAGCCCGCCGGTGTCGCCATCATCACCGCCACCGACGAAAACGGTGACCCCGCAGGCTTCACCGCCTCCTCGCTGACCTCCGTCGCCGCAGAACCGCCGATTATCGCCTTCTCCCTCAAGGCAAACAGCGGCTCCGCAGCAAAGATCGCGGCTGCGTCCTCCTTCCTCGTGCACATGCTCGACGCTGAGAATGTGACCCTCGCGAAGAACTTCGCAACCCACGACTACCCCCGCTTCGACGACCCCAGCACCTGGGAATTCGTCCACACCGGCGAGCCCCTCGTCCACGGCGTACGCCGCGTACTGCGCGCAACCCCACTCAGCCGCGTTGAGGCAGGCCCCGCACTCGTCTTCACCGCGCAGGTTGAAGAGTTCATCCGCAACGACTGCGAAGGCACCCCGCTGGTCTACCACTCGCGTAACTTCCACGCGCTGGGCGACCACTCGAACGTGAACAACTACAGCATCTAACCCCGCGCAGGGGTCACGGGGCGGTATTCGACGACCATGAGGCGACGAATACCGCCCCGCGGCGTACCCTGAACATAAAAGCGCACAGCATTACATTGCAGAAGGAATAGTTATGACGGCTCAGACCACCCAGCCCGCATCCCTCCCCTGGCTCGAAAAGCTCATCGCGATTCCCACCGTCTCCGGAACCTCCAACCTGGAACTTATTGAGCTCATCGAAACCGAATTTGCCCGCTACGGCTACAGCGGCGTGCGCACCTACAACGAGGACGGCACCCGCGCCAACCTGCTGGTCACCGTCCCTGCCGCTGACGGCACTACCCGCGGCGGCGTTATCCTCTCCGGTCACACGGACGTCGTACCCGTCGCCGGTCAGGACTGGGACGCCGACCCCTTCACTCTGCGTGTGGAGGGTACCCGCGCCTACGGTCGCGGCGTGTGCGATATGAAGGGCTTCCTCGCCGTGGCGCTCTGGCTACTGCCGCGCGTTGCCGAGGCGAAGTTGCGCACTCCCCTGCACTTCGCGTTCTCCTACGATGAAGAAATCGGTTGCATCGGTGCGCCCTCCCTCATTGAGGAGTTCGTGGCGCGCGACCTCGCCCCCGACTACGCGATTGTTGGTGAGCCCTCCAGCATGCGCATTATCTCCGCGCACAAGGGTGCACACCGCGGTCGCGTCACCTTCACCGGCGTGGCCAAGCACGGTTCCCTTGCCACACACGGCGTGAATGCGATCGCCGCAGCCGGCGAGTTCATCACCTTCTTCACCGACATGGCGGACCAGTGGGAGGAAGAAGGCCCGTTCGACGAGTCGTTCATCATTCCCCACTCCACCGGTAGCGTGAACCTGGCAACCGGCGGCCTGCAGTACAACATCGTCGCTGAGCAGGCTGTGGTGGAGTACGATGTGCGTACCCTACCGCAGGTGACCACCGAATCCTTCGTGGAGCGCATTGACCGCGAGCTTTCCGAGGTCATCCTGCCCGACCTGCAGGCGCGCGCCGCACGTGCCGAAAAGCTGACCGGCGCGGAGCCCGGTAGCCTCACCTCCCGCGTGGGTGTGAAGCACGAACTGCTCGCAGCCGTGCCGGGCCTGGGTACCGAGGACGACGCACCCATCGTGCACCTCGCCCACGAGTGGCTGGGCACCAATGACGCACCGCAGAAGGTCACTTACGGCACCGAAGCGGGCCAGTTCCAGCGCGCCGGCGTGCAGAGCATCATTTGCGGCCCCGGCGATATTGCCCAGGCGCACTCCCCGAACGAGTGGATTGAGCTGGAGCAGCTGAGCGAATGCGAGCGCTTCTTCGAGGCGATTCTCGACTGGGCGAGCACCAAGTAGTAGCCGTGTAGCTGCGTAACAGCCAGTCCACCGCGGTTCGCAAGAGCCGCAGTTAGAGCCGCATAAAAATTACAGAAACTGCCCGGGTACCCCGTGAGGTGCCCGGGCATTCTATGCTGATGGCAAGTGGTGTGGGCGGGGGTGAGTGTTGGTTTGATCGCGGGTTTATTCGCGAGTTTCTCCATGGGTTCAACCGCAAATTGAGGGAGTGAGTCCAAGGTGTGGACTATGCCCGATTTTCCCCTCATCTTCCACATTTATTTTTAAACGAAAAACCCGAAAAACCGCTTATGTCTAAGGGTGAAATAACACATAAGTATTGCCCTTCTAGGGCATTCAGGGTTCCATAGATGCCAAAGGTTTAAACACGCCACTCGGGCGGCATAACCCCACACAGAACCACACCTCCCTCACGCTCGGCACTGCACGCCCGGTCGAACCCCGGTTCGCCACCCGCAGTTCACTACCTGAAGGACACCCCGTGTACACCATCAGCCCCTACCTCGCCGAATTCCTCGGCACGCTCATCATGTGCACCATCGGCTGCGGCGTCATCGCCAACGTCGAACTCCGCCGCTCCAAAGGCCACGGCGACAACTTCTTCACCATCGCCTTCGGCTGGGGCTTCGCCGTCACCTTCGGCGTCTACGCCTCCCACGCCTATTCCGGCGGCCACCTCAACCCCGCTGTGTCTATCGGCCTGGCAGCGTTCGGCGAGTTCTCCTGGGAGAAGGTCCCCGGCTACATCATCGCCCAGGTACTCGGCGCAATGGTCGGCGCCGGACTGGTCTACCTCAACTACCTGCCGCACTGGAAAGCAACCGCCGACAAGAAGATTAAGCTCGGCGTTTTCGGCACCGTCCCCGCTATTCACAACTACTTCACCAACGCCCTCTCCGAAATGATCGGCACGTTCATGCTGGTCTTCTCGGCACTGTACACCGGCGTAAACTTCAAGCCGTCCATCAGCGGCGGTGTGGAACTCTCTCTCAACCTCAACGACGTGCTCAAGCCCCTCGCCTTCGGCTTCATGGTCACCGTACTCGTCATCGGCCTGGGCGGTCAGACCGGCTACGCCCTGAACCCCGCCCGTGACTTCGGTCCGCGCCTCATGCACGCCCTGCTGCCCATCCACGATAAGGGCTCCTCGCGCTGGTTCTACGCGTGGGTTCCGATCTGCGGCCCGATTGCCGGCGGTTTCATGGGTGGCGCATTCTTCAAGCTCTACTACGAGGGTCAGGTCAGCCCGTGGCTGTTCGTTTCCAGTGCTCTGGCACTTGTGGTTCTGCTCTTCGCGTGGTGGGCTAATAGCCACCTGTACCGCGCACCCAGCTCCGAGGTCATCCCCGAGTTTGAGGACACCCACGCTACCGCGGCGGCACGCGCGGCAACCTACACGCCGACCGGTTCCATGCCGATTCTGCTGCCCGAAGAGGTGAAGGGCAACCGTAGCACCCGCGTCGTCAACCAGGTGATTGAGGACGACTAGTCTTCCCGCCCGAGAACTTCCCTGTCTAGGGTTTCATCTAAAAACGGCGAACCCCTCATTTTCATAACCTGCACAATATCGGTCAGGTTATGAAAATGAGGGGTTCGTTGCGTCTACCTCACGGAAAAGCTTCGGAGGTGATGATGAGAAGTGCACCTTAAAAAGGTCCCAGCTTAGGCTTCAGCGTGGACATCATTCACCTCCAGCTGCCCAAAGAGAACCTCCATAGGACGCGACCGCACAGTCTGCACGAAGCCATCCTGCGAGTTCCAAGCCTCAGGAGATAGCCGCTTCACATTCACCTCATAGCCAAGCTTCTGCTCAGCATCATCGATAGCCTCATACAGCTTCTGCCGTGAAGGGGAGCCCACAACCAGCACATCAATATCATTCGGCACGTGCCCCGCCACCCCAGAACGACGGCTAGCCCACGAACCATAAATAGCGGCACCCTCAATATTGGAAACACCCTGCAAAGTATCCCGGAGCACCGGAACAGGACCATAAGTTACCAGAATCAACTGACGCATCGCCTGACCCACCGGATTATCAACCTTGGCTTGCACCATACGGGTCCTACCAACATTCTGGACAGTCACCAGACCAGATTGATTTAGACGATTCACCTCTCGGGAAACAGTCGGCAACGATGCACGTGTCGCATCAGCAATCTGTGACACCGTGTATTGCTGCTCAGGGTGAGAGAACAGCAATGCCATCACTTCACCCTGCAGGTCGCTACGCAAGATGGGAAGGAGGCTAGGAGCAGACGTTTTCATAACATGAATTATATCAATCATGTTATGAAAACGTCTGCTAATTTGGAGGGGTACTAGGCCGCGGCGGTAGCCATTGCCAGAGCCCGATCATGCTTAGCCGCGCGGCGCTTCTGAATCGCACGCACCACCCAGATGCAGACCGCACCCAGGACCGCACCGGCAGTATTGTTCACAATGTCATCCACATCGAAAGTACGGTAGGTGAAGCCCGCCAGACCCCAGTTACCGGTCAGCTGACTCAACTCAATGAAGCTCGACAGTGCGAAGCCACTCAGCGCCGTGGCGCGCAGACCCCAGCGCAGGCAGCCCGCAGTAAAGAAGCCCAAGGGGATGAACATGGCGACATTGAAGAAGAGCTGCGCATACACGGTCGTTGCGAAGCGGCGCAGACCCATGCCGGCAGTCAGATCCCACGCCTGCTGCCAGCTCCAGCCCACATAGAAGCGCGGGTAGTAGAGCTCGGGGTTCGTGACGCTATTGGAAGAGCCAATCGGGGTCAGCGTCAGAGAAAGAATAGAAGCAAGGAACAGCGCAAAGGACGCAGTCAGCAAGTACTGGCGGATGCTGTGCGCTCGACCGGTCTTCTTGGCGCGCAGGCGCATACCAATGAAGCCAATGATGGAGAGTGCGACTGTGAGTGCCGCAATCTCGATGACGAAGGTGCCAATCATGTGTTTATTGAGCAGTTCCTGCATGCCGTGTGTTCCTTGGGTCGTGAGAGTGAGTTATATGAACCCCACCTGCATATATGCCTGTTCTAACATATATTCTTGGTGGTATATAGCGGGTTACAGTTCATGCCCGCCGCATATCGTTCACCACCAGTGTAAAAGACCGCTCTATGGCTCACCCTAGGCGAAACTGTGAAAAAGCTGTACATGCACCCAAACACCCCACGAGAACCACCGCAGCTGGTGCCGTCAGTACAGAACATCCGGCGGGAACACCGGCGCAATATACCGACCAAACAGCAGCACGAACAAGAACGCGCCCGCAATCGCAGCCACCATCGCACCAACCACCTGCACCAACCACAGCATCAGGAACTTCACCATCTTGCCCTCAGAACGGGCAGTCAGCGCCTCCACCATGGCAGTCGAAAATGTCGTAAAACCACCCAGCAGACCGGTCGTAATCACCGTGCACCAAAACGCCACCTGATCCGTAGCGTTATAGTGAACCCCCAGCGCGCGAGGATTAGACACCGGCATAATCAGCAGCCCGTATAAGAACGAACCCACCAGGTTAATAACAAACACCGGGCTAATAATCGACGACTCCGTACGCAGGCGAGGCGACATCGCCTTATCCAAGAAGAAACGGGTCATCGCACCCAAACCGCCGCACAGGAAAACCATCAGAGCAAAAAACATTAGCGGCCCTCCTCAACATCACGGGCGGGCACCAAGCGAGACGCCACAAAACGACCCGTCAGCATGCCCGCCGCGGCGGCAACCAAACCACCCACCAGCAGCACCGCCACAGCCAGCATCATGTACGTGTAGTTGATGGTGTACGGCAGAAAAATCGTCTGCGCCAAAACCGGCGCAATCGACGAATATGTCGTATAGCCACCCATCATGCCGGCACCAAAGAGCAGACGGAACGAATGAATCCGCTCCTCACCGTCACGGCGCGCGTAGGCGTTCCACACCATCGTTAGCAGGCCCAGCGTAAACGAACCCAGCAGGTTCGCCACCAGCACGCCACCGGGAGTGTACACGCGGCACAGCGCCCCCGTGCCGCCTCCCAAAAAGACAAGAAAAGGGGCAGGCACACGGTTCAGAACGCCTCCTATCCACTGTCGGATACTCGCGCGGTTCCTCATCGCCGTGCACCTGCCCTTTCGTCTCGTATTAGTCTTCAGAGTGCGCCGTAGCGCACAAACGCACACTAATACTTTACTCTGACCCGAGCTTGCTACCCGAGTCGGCGGCAGCAGACTCACGCTCGTGCTGAATCTTCTCGCTCATCTTCTCGCTCAGAGCGGCGCCCTCAACATCCATATTCGGAGTGAGGCGATCCAGCCACTTCGGCATCCACCACGCCTTATCGCCCAGCAGAGCCATAATCGCCGGGGTCAGCGTCATGCGCACAATGAACGCATCCACGAGCACACCGAACGCCAAACCAAAGCCCATCGGGCGGATCATCGTCGAATCAGCAAAGATGAAGCCGCCAAACACCGAAATCATGATGATCGCGGCAGCCACCACCACACGCACCGCATGGTTGTAGCCGCTCACAATGGCGGTCGCCGCATCCTTGCCGTGCACGTACGCTTCACGCATGCCGGTCACCAAGAACATCTGGTAATCCATCGCAAGACCGAAAAGAATACCGATGAGCAGGGTCGGCAAGAAGGACAACACCGGACCCGGATGGTCCACGCCAAAGAGGGAACTCATGAAGCCCAACTGGTAAATCGACACCACGGCACCGAAGCTCGCCAGCACCGAGAAGAGGAAGCCCACTGAGGCAACCAGCGGAACCATAATCGAACGAAACACCAGGATCAGCACCAGGAAGGACAGGCCCATCACCACGCCCAGGTACAGGGGCAGCTTCTGCGCGAGCACCTCGGAGACGTCAATATTGCCGCTGGTCTGACCCGCAATACCGAGAGACACCTCAGAGCCCTGAACCGGAACGGTCACGGCGCGCAGCTCGTGGACGAGCTCTTCAGTCTCCACGGAGCTTGCACTGTGGGCAGGAATCACCTGGAAAATCATCAGGGTACGGTCATCAGTCATACCGCCGGGAACCACAGCCTGCACGTTCGCGCCGCCGCGTTCCTTGACCGCAGAGGCGATATCAATCTGCGCCTGCTGAGCCTGCTCCTCGCTCATATTCGCGGGGGTGTGCGCGACCGCAACCAGCGGGGCACTCATACCCTCACCGAACTTGTCCTTGACCAGCGCATACGACTTGTACGCGGCGCTATCGGAGGGGTAGTTCGAGGCGTCCGGCAGACCCAGGCGCATCTGAGACATGGGGGCGGCAACCGCCAGCAGCGCCAGCGTACCCACCACCAGGGTCAGTAGCGGACGCGCCAGCACGAGGCGCAACCAACCGTTCGGCTTCTCGGTGCGTTCGGCATCCTGCACGCGGCGTTCCGCAATCTTCTGCGGGGTATCGATGGAAGCCCACAGCTTCTTAGACATAATCTTGGTACCCGCCAGGGACAGCACCGCCGGGGTGAGAGTCACCGCAATCAGGGCGGCAACAACCACGCAGAAAGCGGCGGCATTACCCATCACGCCCAGGAAGGGAATACCGGTCACGTTCAGCGCCACGAGCGCAATAATCACGGTGCTCGCCGCAAAAATCACGGCGTTACCGCTCGTGCCGTTCGCCAGGGCAATCGCCTGGACCTTCGGCATGCCGTCCAGCAGGTTCGTGCGGTAGCGGTTCAGAATGAACAGCGAATAGTCGATACCGACCGCCAGACCAAGCATCAGACCCAGGGTGTAGGCGGTAGAGCTCATCTGAACAACGGAGGACAGGGAGAGCGTACCGAGCACACCCACCACCACGCCCACCAGAGACATCAGAATCGGCAGGCCGGCAGCCACGAGGGTGCCGAGCATGACCATGAGCACGATGAAGGCGATAACCATACCCGCCACCTCACCGGTGTGCGAGCCACCACCAAGCGCGGATTCGCTCAGGTTCGCGTCGAACTGTACGGTCGCCCCGTGCAGGTTCGCCGACTCAATGTCGGACATGACCTTCTGCAATTCGGCGGACGGCACCTCGTAAATCTTCTTCTTAAACGAGACAGTCGCAATCGCCGTGGACTGATCCTCAGAGACCATACGGTAGCCGGAGGCGAAATCGTAGAGCTTCTGCTGGCGCTCCAACTGCTCACGCTGTGCCGGCAGCTCACTCTCGGTCTTCTGCAGCTGGTTGCGCTGCTCGTCCAGCTTCTTCTGACCTTCAGCCAGCTCGTCCTTCTTCGAGGCGATTTCTGCGCGACCCGCATCAACCTGCTTCTGGCTCTCGGTCAGGGTATCGCGCTGCTGATTGAGCACGTTCTGTTGCTCGGTCAGCTGCGCCTGCTGGGCATTGAGCTGCTCCATCATGGCGGCGGGTGAGCCTGCCGCCTCCGCCTGGGCGTAGCCGTCCTTCAGCTGTGCCTGCGCGTCGTCCAACTGCTTCTGCGCGGAGGCGAGCTGCTTTCGACCTGCACTAATCTGTGCCTGTGAGTCGTCGAGCTTCTTCTCGTTGTCGGCAATCTGCTTCATGCCGTCCTCAAGCTGCGAGGCGGCGGCATTCAGCTGCTTTTTGCCGTCCTCCATCTGGGAGGGGGCGGCGTCAATCTTAGCGTGCGCCTCGTCGAGCTGAGTTTTTGCTTCTGCAAGCTTGGAGGTGGTGGTGAACGGGTCGGTGACCGCATCCACGGAGGGCACCTCGCTGGGCAGTGCGCTCAGTGCGGCGGAGAATGCCTGCTTCTGCTCTTCGGTGAGGGCGGTGCCGTCACCGGTGGTGAGAATGATCTGGCCGGAGCCGCGGTTGGCGCTGGGGAAGCGCTGTGCGAGCTCGTCGGAGAGCTGCTGGGTCTGCGTTCCGGGCATGGTGAAGGTGTTACTGAGCTTGCCGTGGAACGCGGTGTAGGCACCCGCTACACCGGCGACGATGAGTACCCAGGTGAGGATGACAGCCCATGCGCGGCGGGCGGCGGCTTCACCGATGCGGTAGAGCCATGTAGCCATGATTCAGTCCTTTGAAGTTGAGTGAGTGAAGAGTTTGGTGCGTTGGGTGCGTGTGAATACGGTGGTTGCCCTGTTTTGCCACCCGCATACTGAGGTGACGCCCCTGTTTTTGGGCAAAAAACACCCCGCCCCGGGCACCTGCAGATGAGGTGCCCGAAGCGAGAGTGTTTGAGCGTTAACGCTATGGGGCTTAGCTTGCGAATTCGCCCTGGACCAGACGATCCAGGTAGTCGAGTGCTTCGAGTACGCACTGGCGCATTGCTTCAATGGCGAGTGCTTCGGGGTGGGTGCCTTCGGGGGCTTCCGCTGCGACCTTGACCGTCATTTCTTCGGCGCGGGTGAGGTAGTAGTAGACGCCTTCACCGATGGTTTCGGCGAGGTTGGAGGCGAAGACTGCCACGCGCAGGTAGGGCAGGTCGGGGTACGCCTCGAGGTACTGCTCAAGGAAGATGTCGTAGGTGCGCTCGAGGATGACGTGCGAATATTCTTCGAACTTCGCGGGGCTGTCCATTTCGAGGGCGTAGAGCAGGTGTGCGAAGGGTGCGATGTACTCTTCGAGGGTGTTGCTCATGAAGACCTTGCGGGCAATGGAGAGCATTTCGGCTTCCATGCTTGCGTTTTCACCGGAGATGGTGAAGTCGCATTCTTCGAAGATGCGGTTGAAGTACTGGTTCATGCGGGTGACCAGCACGTCGTCTACGGAGGCGAAGTGGTTGAAGATGGTGCGGCGGGAGACGCCTGCGCGTTCCGCGAGTGCTTCTGCGTTGAGGGCGCCGTAGCCGCCCTCGAGGATGAGGGATTCTGCTGCCTCAACGATTGCGATGCGGTTCTCTGCCTTGCGGGCGGAACGCTTGTCCGTGATGTTTGCGGGGGATTCAACAAGATTAGCCATGCTTTTTACAATACGCGCAATGTTTCACCGGGAGTAACTATTTGGGGGTTAGATTCACCACATATTTGCACTCAAGGCAATAAACTTGAAGTGCAGATTTAATCTTTACTCAACAAGCAATTTAGTGTTTTAGCACGTCAGGGCGCTATAACACCCCAAAAACGCGCACCAAGGGGCGGGGTATGCACAACACACCCCACCCCCTCGAGCACTCACCCGGCTACCCGCTCAGCGAGCCGCTCAGCAAGCCACCGAGCAGGCGCATTAGGCGCGCGCCGCCTCCAAAGGCAGACGCACCGTAAAGACCGTATGCCCAGGCTGACTCTGCACCTGAATCGAACCGCCGTGCGCCTGCACAATCGCCTGCACAATTGCCAGTCCCAGGCCGGTGGTGCCATCCGAACCGGAACGCGCCTTATCGGCACGGGTGAAGCGGTCAAAAATCTTCGGCAAGAAGTCCGGGGCAATACCCGGACCGTTATCGGTCACGGTCACCACAGCTTCACGGCGTGCAGTATCCACGGCCAGGCCAGCGGTCACTCGAGTACCCTCGTCCGTGTGCTTGCGGGCATTCGAGAGCAGGTTCAAGATCACGCGCTGAATCTGGGAGCGGTCGGCAACAACCTCAACCGGCTCGTCAGGCAGGTTCAGGTGCCATTCGTGGGTGCGCGCTGCCGCCTGCATATCGGAGGTGCATTCAAGCACCAGCTCGGTCAGATCAACCTGCTCCAGCTTGGGTTCGCGGCCCTCGTCCAGGCGAGCAAGGGTCAGAAGGTCCTCCACGAGGCGTGACATACGTTCGGTCTGCGAATCGATACGCGCCAGGGAGGACTGGCCGGATTCACTGAGCGGCTCGGTCCAGCGGAGCATGTCGGAGTACCCCTTAATGGCGGCAAGGGGCGTGCGTAGCTCGTGGGAGGCGTCCGCAATAAAGGCGCGAATCTGATGTTCGGTGCGTTCGCGCACCTCGAGGGCTGAGTTCACGTTATCGAGCAGCTGATTGAGGGCGTATCCTACGGCACCCACTTCGGTGCGCGGGTCGGAATCTCGCGGCTCCACTCGCACCGCCGAGGAGATGGTGTGCTCTTCCAGATCCAGGTGCGCCACATCGGTTGCCACCGCGGAGACTCGCTCCAGGGGCTTCATGGTGCCGCGAATAATGTAGGAGCCCGCCACGCCGGCACCAACCATGACGGCAATAGAGCCAAGGGACACCACAATCACGAAGATGGTGAGGGTCTGCTGCACGTTGGCGAGTGGAATACCAACCACCTGGGCGTCGGCGCTGCTATTAGCCTTCGGGGTGATTTTGATGAGGTACAGGCCGGATTCCAGTTTGACCTCTCGGACTTCTTCTTTGGTGGCGTTCAGTGCCATGGTTCCGAGGGTTACCTGGTCATTGGCGGAGAGGGTTTGTACGGTGCCGTCCTTGGCGAGCTTGCTGGCAATTTCTACGGCACCTTCGGACTCGACACAGGTAATGATGGTTCCGGACGCCTGACCGGGCGCAAAGAGAGAGCTGCTCTTCTGCAGGTCGCTGCAGTCCACTTCTTCTCGCTTGCCGTCTCGGGAGGTCGGTTGCACTACGCGGTGGCTGGTTTCTTTGAGGTCGCTTTGCGCCTGCTGGTAGAGGGAGTTCTGCAGGGTCACGTAGGTGGACAGGCCAATAATGAGGCAGGCGATGCCGAGGGCTGCCACGAGGATGGCGATAAGGCGCGAACGCAGGTGGGGTACGTACCCGAGTTCTTCGGGGGATGCCTCGGGGTTCCTCATGCTCTTCCAGGCGGCGCGTAGGCGCACGAAGAAGTTCCCCGGCGAGGGCGCGGCGCCGTCTCGTGCGGGGGTACCTGCACGCAGGGGGCGGGTTGCTTCGTTATCCGGGGAGGCGGGTTCACCTGGTGAGTAGGAGCCCACGAGCATCCTTTCTTTCTATATTCGAAATACGGAATATAACTGATATGGCGCGGTATAACCGGGTGTTATACCGCGCCATATGAAGAGCAGAGAATAAACTTAGACGGCGGGACGCAGCACGTAACCGGCACCGCGCACGGTGTGAATCATCGGTTCGCGACCCACATCAATCTTCTTACGCAGGTACGAGATGTACAGCTCCACAATATTTGCCTGACCACCAAAATCGTAGTTCCAGACGTTATCAAGAATCTGGCTCTTGGAGACCACGCGCTTCGCGTTCTCCATGAGGTAGCGCAGCAGGTCGAACTGGGTTGCAGTGAGGTTAATCTGCTCGCCACCGCGGGTCACCTCGCGGGTGTCCTGGTTCAGCACCAGGTCGCCAACGACCAGCTCAGCATCATCAATGGAGGCAACACCGGAGCGCTGCACCAGGCGGTGCAAACGGATCATGACCTCTTCCATGGAGAAGGGCTTAGTCACGTAGTCGTCCGCACCGGCGGCAAGGCCTTCAATACGGTTATCAACCGAATCCTTAGCGGTCAGAAAGAGGCAGGGAACCTCGGGGTAGAACTTGCGGATACGGGAGAGCAACTCCAGGCCGTCGAAGCCGGGCATCATAATATCCAGCACAAGCACGTCGGGGCGCCAATCGCGCGCAATCGCGAGCGCGGAGGGGCCGTCGCCTGCGGACTGCACCTCCCAGCCGATCATTTTCAGACCCATGCTGACGAGTTCTTTGAGCATCTCCTCATCATCAACAACGAGGGCGCGGATGGGGCTACCGTCCGGATGCTCTAGTGTGGGAAGGTTCTTTGCGATTTCGGTTGCTTTGCTGCTCATGTGATTAAGGGTATCGCGATTTAGGGTTCGCGGTGAGGCGGGAGCCGGTTTTCAGCCGCAAACTTATGGAATGCTTGCCCGCGTCACAGCTGGGGCACAGCTTTACCCCGCATTTGCGCGTCAACCCTTCATGACAGCTTCAAACTTTCGGTAGAATTTGTACTAGCTTAGGTAACGCTCAATCACCTTTGCGTATCTTTTGAATTTGCCGTTTCTGTTCCGGCGACCAACACCCGCAAAGGAGGACACATGCGCATTAGCCGTATCTATAACAATAATGTTGTCCTCACTGTGGATCATTTGGGCAAGGAGTCCGTGATGATTGGTCGCGGCATTGCCTTTGGTAAGCGTAAGGGTCAGCTGATTGACCCGTCTGCGGTGGAGCAGACGTTTGTGCCGGAGCAGGGCATGTCGGGTGAGCGTTTGAGTATGACTCTGTCTGAGATTCCGGCGGAGATTCTGTCGATTGCCACGCTTTTGGAGTCGAAGGTGCGCGCCGAGGGTGCGCTGGAGCTGTCGAACTCGTTTATTCTTCCGCTGGCTGATCACCTGCACTATGCGGTGGTTCGTGCGCGTGACGGGGTGCGGGTGCAGTATCCGCTCGCCCCGGAGGTGACTGTTCTCTACCCACGCGAGGTGGAGTACGGCCGCGCAGTGTTGGCGATGGTTCGCGAGCGCCTGCAGGTTGAGCTGGACCCAAACGAGGCTATCCCCCTCGCGTTGCACCTGGTCAATGCACAATTTGCGACGGCAGACATGTCTCAGGCATTCCGCATGACTGAGGTTTTCGCGCAGGTTTTTGAAATTATTGAGGCAAGCTACGAGCGCAAGCTCGACCCGGATTCCATGAGTGCGGCACGTTTTGTGACGCACCTGCGGTACCTGTTTGTGCGGGCGAGCCGCGCCTCCGCAAATCGTGCGGAGGATGTTGATGAGGTGTCGCAGCCGAGTTTGTTGGCTGCTCTTCGTGCGGATGCACCGCGCGCCTACGCGTGTGCACAGAAGGTTTTGTTGGTGCTGCAGATGCAGTTGAAGCAGACCCTGACTCGTGATGAGTTGACGTATTTGACGATTCATATTGCGCGCCTGGCGCGGGATATGTGGGGCATTAACGCCTAGCGTTGGTGCTTCCAAAAAATGCAGGGGCGAAAGCGGTTGGAGGGTACTCCGGCCGCTTTTCTGTATCCGCCGCTTTTCTGTATCCAGGTTTGGGGGCGCGCCGGGCGGAACGTGGCCGTTAAAGGTGGGTTGCTATTTATATATACAACCTGTCACTAAATTGTCGTTTTCCTGGGTTTTCCTTCGCGCGTTAGCGCGTCGATTTAAATTTTGAAATGACGGTTTATAGCGGCGTATTCCAGAAATACCATTCTGTGGACAGACCGCAGGAAAATGTGGGTTTTTTATTAATCCCACATCTTTTGATTCGCACACTCATTTTTTGCTCGGTATTTTCTTTGTAAATCATTTTCTCGCACTCGTGCGCTCCACATATTCCACGTCAAACACCTCGCCAGTCCATCAGCAAGACGCCAATACTCCCGAATTTTCGCGAGAGTAACGCTAACCCCTTCGCGCAGACAAGCATTTTTCGGTGTTCTGTTTAAATTTTTTACACCCTGGCAATAAATACGTGTTTTGACATCAAAAACCCATATTCCAACACTTGAAAAAATGTCACAAGAACCTAAAGTGTGCATGCTCAGAAAAAACCCACAAAACACAAAAACAACGTGTTACTATCTGAGAATTATGAGGCTCCTCACGGGGCCACTACACACCATGTCACGAACACGAGAGGACCACTATGGTCACTATCATTGTGGCGGCACACGGCGAGTCGGCTCCGGCTCTGCTGAAGACCGCCGGCATGATCCTCGGTAACTTCGAAAACGTCCACCCGGTCACGTTCCTGCCGGGTCAGGGCCCCGAAGATCTCGTCGAAGAGTACACCCGCATCGTTGAGGCGTCTGAAGCAGAAGAAACCCTGCTGCTGGTCGATCTCTTCGGCGGTAGCCCCTACAACGCCGGTGCGCAGTTCGCAGCCACCCGCGAGGGCGTCGACGTCGTCTCCGGTGTCAACGTACCGATGCTTATTGAGGTCATCTCCGGCGCAGGCCGTAAGAACGCAACCCTCAAGTCCCTGGTCGCTAAGGCGCACAAGGCTGGCACTAAGGGTATTCGCTCCTTCCAGGAGGCGAACCAGCCCGCGGCCGCCAAGCCCGCCGAGGCGAAGCCCGCAGAGACCAAGGCGGTCGAGGTTCCGGCTGCTCAGCAGGTTCCCGGCGGCACCATGGACGCTATCTTCACCCGCATCGACTCCCGTCTGATTCACGGTCAGGTGGCAGGCACCTGGGTTCCGCATATCGCACCGCAGACCTTCATCGCGGCATCCGATAATGCGGCACACGATCAGCTGCGCAAGTCCCTGCTGCTGCAGGTCGCGCCGACCAGCGTGAAGACCAACGTCCTGGACATCGCTAAGGCTGGCCGCGTGTACAACAACCCCAAGTACACCGGCATGAAGACCATGTTCGTCGTGGAATCCCCCGTTGACGTGGTGCGACTGCTCGACGAAGGCGTCAAGATCAACGAAGTGAACGTTGGTGGCGTCACCTTCAAGACCGGCATGGTTCAGCTTTCGGACGCAGTGTACGCCTCCGAGGAACACCTGGAAGCCTACCGCGAACTCATTAAGCGCGGTGTGAAGCTGACGGTGCAGCAGCTGCCCAACCACTCCCCGGTTGATTTGGAAAAGATCCTCAAGCAGAAAGGCCTGGACGCATGAGCGCCCTGACGTTTATTCTCGTTGTTCTCGTGGCGTTCATTGCGGGCGTCGCATCCGTGGTGGACGAGCGTCAGTTCCACCGCCCCCTGGTCGCTTGCACCCTGATGGGTTTTGCGCTGGGTGACCCGACTACCGGCATTATGCTCGGTGGCGCACTGGAGCTCATCGCCCTGGGCTGGATGAACGTCGGTGCGGCGATGGCTCCCGACTCAGCTCTGGCGTCCACCATCTCCGCTGTTGTTGTGATTCAGGGTCACCAGGACATCACCACCGGTATTGCTATTGCTGTGCCGCTGGCGGCAGCAGGTCAGGTTCTGACCATTTTCGTTCGTACCATTACGGTGTTCTTCCAGCATCAGGCGGATAATTTCGCAAAGACGGCTAACTTCCGCGGTATTGAGTTGATGCACATTAGCGGTATGGCTCTGCAGGGTCTGCGCGTGGCTATCCCGACCGCTATTGTGGCGCTGATTAGCTCCGACGAGCTGACCCGCCTGCTGGGCATGATTCCGGAACAGGTGACCATCGGTCTGCGTATTGCCGGTGGCATGATTACCGTGGTCGGTTTCGCAATGGTCATCAACATGATGCGTTCGAAGGCCCTCATGCCCTTCTTCTTCCTCGGCTTCATCGCCGCCGCCGCTATCCCGGCAACCCAGTCGATTGTGCCGCTACCGGGCGGAAGCTCAAAGGACGTCCTCGTGGCACTGTCCACCCCGGCACAGTTCAACCTGGTTGCTATCGGCCTGGTCGGCGCCTGCCTGGGCCTGCTGTACACGCAGCTGAACCCGCTCTTCCATAAGAGTGAGGCACCCGCCGTAGCACCGGCCGCCGCCAATGACCTCGACAACGAGCTCGAATAAGGAGCATCACCATGACTGAAAACAAGAACGTCGAGCTCGTTGAAGTTCCCGAGCTCACCCAGCGCGATAAGGTCGACACCTACATCCGCTCCACCTTCCTGCTCGGTTCGTTCAACTTCGAACGCATGCAGTCCATCGGTTTCGCGGTTTCCATGATTCCGGCCATTAAGCGCTTCTACACCAAGAAAGAAGACCAGGCGGAGGCGCTGACCCGCCACCTGGAGTTCTTCAACACCCAGCCGTGGGTTGCATCCTCGATTATGGGCGTGACCGCTGCGATGGAGCGTGAGAAGGCAGCCGGTAAGGACATTGACGAAGCCGCCATCACCAACGTTAAGGTGGGCCTGATGGGCCCACTGGCCGGCGTGGGCGACCCGATTTTCTGGGGTACCGCACGTATCGTGCTGGCGGCTCTGGGCGCATCCCTGGCGGTGACCGGCAATATTCTGGGCCCGCTGCTGTTCTTCTTCGGCATGACCGCAATTCGTTGGGCAACCCGCTGGTACGGCTTCAAGTACGGCTACGAGAAGGGCACCCAGATTGTGACCGAGGCGGGCGGCAACACCCTGCAGAAGATTACTCAGGGCGCCTCCGTGATGGGCCTGTTCGTGATGGGTGCTCTGGTGTACCGCTGGACGAGCGTGAACATTCCGTTGCCACTGACTAGCTACACAAACCAGGCGGGCGAGACGGTAAATGTGACCGTCCAGTCCGTGCTGAACGATCTGCTGCCGGGCCTGGCCTCGCTGGGTCTGTGCTTCCTGTGCATGTGGCTTCTGAAGAAGAAGATTAACGCCATCTGGTTGATTTTCGCCCTCTTTGGCGTGGGCATCCTCGGTTCCTACCTGGGATTCCTGGCTCTCTAAAAATATGAGGAATGAGCCCTTTCACCCTTCAGTGAAGGCGTGAGATTCAGGGGCTATATCTCAAGTGGTGGGGGTGCGGTCGGTACACTTAAAAGTACCGGCGGCACCCCCGTTTTTTATGGGTTGCGGCGCACAATTCGCGGCAATGCAGCCCTCCCGCGAAGGAGTTTCTATGACCAAATTGATGGCTTTCGATCTTGACGGCACGATCCTGTTTAACCGTGCCGTGGAGCCTGCCACTGAGCAGGCGATTGCCCGCTGGCAGGCGGAGGGTAACCTGGCGGTCTCGTGCACGGGCAAGAGCATTTTTGCCACGCAACTGGCGTTGAACCCGACCGCCATCCGTTTTGATTACCACGTGCTGTACACGGGTGCGGTGATTACTGACCGGCAGTACCGGGTGATTTACCATCAGCCTCTTCCGGTGAGTGTTGTGCAAGCGTGCTACGAGCATTTCAGCACCGTGGACGGCGTGGCTCTGTTCGCGACGACTCTGGATAACGATTACAGCCTCTGCGACCGGGTGGGCTCCTCGACGAATATCCTGCCGGAGTTCACTCCCCTGCCGGCTGACGACCTGCAGAACCACGAGTACGTGGGTGTGCCCCTGTGGATTCCGGATGCTCAGATTCGCGAGGCGGCGTACACCTGGATTCTGGAGCGTTTTGGTGATTCGGTGGACTGCCACAAGAACCAGGATTTCCTGGATATTGTGCCGCCCGCCTGCACAAAGGGCACCGGTCTGCAGCATCTGGTGGAGTACCTGCAGTCGGAGCATCCGGGTAGCTCCTATGAGGTGCATACGATTGGAGATTCGTGGAACGATATCGACATGCACCGCTACGCTGACCGTTCGGCGTCGTTCTGCTACTCCCCCGATGAGGTTAAGGCTGTCACCACCGATTGTGTGGATAAGGCGTACGAGTTTATTGAGGCTTCCCTGTAGAAGCTGCCGAGGTGGCGTTTAGGTGCGGCGAGCGCTAATCCTGCCACCCGCTTCCGCGTACTCGCCGTCTACTCCCCCGTTTCACGTGAAACACCCGCTTTCCCGTTACTCCCCGTGTACCCCCGTGAGGTTTCTATGTGCCCTTCCGCTTCTCAGCCCCGTAAGAACCAGCCCGGCAAGGATCAGTTTCCCAAGAGCCAGTCCCAGAAGAGCCAGCAACCGGAGCCTGCCCAGTCTTACGACCCGTCCAGCTTCTCTGACACCTTCCGCGCTATGGCGCGTGAATCACTCGTGAAGAACCAGAAGAACCGCCCGGACTCCCCCATCGTCTCGATTTCCCCGGTGCTGATTGTTTTGGGCGCCATTGCGGCGGCACTGTACGGGCTGTGGCAGAGCTGGGCGTGCCTCATTCCGCTGGTGCTGATTCTGGTGCTCATGTGGGTGCGGTACACGATGCAGCGTCAGGCTCTCAACGATTTCGCCGAGCTGGAGGCGGCACGCACCGCATGGAAGAAGACCCGCGACCGCCAGTACCTGAAGCTGATGGCGGCGCAGTCGGCGCGTATCCTGGATGAGAATAAGGCGCTGACCAAGCAGGCTCGCGCGCACGTGCAAGAGTACGCGGATTTCGCGGCACAGAAGCTGGGTACTCAGCGCTAAAGACCCCACTGCGCTCGCTCACCCCTCCTCCAAAAACAAAAGTATTCGACGAGCGTTAGTCGAGGTGAGCATTCAGGCGCAACAAAAGACCGTAACCACTCCCCTGTACGGGGGCGGTTACGGTCTTTTATTCACGTCAGATACCCTCTGCGGGGGTCTTTTACGTCTTAGGGGGTTACACCCTAGTTGGTCTTCTGCGCGGGTGCTTCAACGGGCTCTTCTGCGGCTTCCTCGACGGACTCCGCAGATCCTTCGTCTGCGCTGTCAGTAGCCGGAGCCTCGTCCAATCGCTGCACCACAGCGGGGCGGTCATCAAAGCCGCGGCGGGTGCCTCGGGCAGCCTTCGCCTCCATGGTGTACAGCTGCTCGCGATTCGTCAGCACCACCAGGGTCATGGCGTTCAGGCAGACACCCACAATGCACAGAATCCAGCCGATCAGCATGAACCGACCACCGGAAAGCACCGCGCCGGAAAGCATCAGGGCAACAGAAACCAGGTACGCCGGGGAAAGCAAAAACTTCGTATTCACTACCGACCTACCTAGCGTGCGTTGGAGCGGGGCTTGGGGGTACGACCCGAACGGGGACGCGAGGGCAGAACGCTCATACGGCCGGGGGCACGATCAACAATCGGCTGAGATTCGGTGGGCTCTTCCTCGCGGACCTCTGCAGTTTCAGCGGGCGCGGTCGCCTCAACGGTCTCAGCTGCCTCAGCGGGAGCTACTTCCTGATCAACCTGCGCCGCAGCATCGTGCTCAACTGCCTCATGCTCAGCGGCTTCTCGTTCTTCGCGGCGGTGCTCTGCGCGCTCGCGGATACGGTTCTCCACGGAGGATTCGAAACCGTCCAGGTTGGTCACCAGTGCGGGGGTCGGGTCACCCTTCGCCTTACCCACGGACAGCACAAAGGCGAGGACGTTCAGGCCCAACGCAAGGATGAGAAGGATCCAGCCGAGCCACAGGAGCCAGGGGTTGGAGGTTCCAATCAAGAGCGCGCCGCAAAAAATTACGCCGAGGGAGGTCAGGTACGCAGGCGAGAGAGTCTTGAAGTCCATGTCTACTTTCAATGTGTTCGTGAGTTTGAGAGAGCTAACGTACGTTCACTACGTTTCCTGTCTCATTTTAGGTGATAGTTGAGGCTTAATCTGCTTCTGCCCCTGTCTATCGCCTGTGAGCTAAAGACCAGATGGCTTATCTCGGTGGCGTAGGCAGGGGCAGAAACGTCACGTTCATGCGCGCAGTGCAGGTACCGGCTAGGACGTGGGGGTTACCTCGTTGGTGACCAGGGGCGAGGCGGGCGCGTTTTCCACCACGGGGATTGCGCGGGTGCTCAGGGTGCCCTGGTGCTTCTTCCAGAGGTTGTAGCGTTCCATGGCGACCGCGCCGGCGGTCATGGCAGGAAGAATGAACATGCCGGAGGAGCGGATGCTTTCTGCCTGCGCCAGGATGTCCAGCTTACGCACCACGCGGGTCACGTCGTGGGAGTCGTAGCGGTCCTGAGCAGAAATAACCTCGTTCTGCGCGGCGACGAGGGCGGCATCGCGCAGGCGCACGAAGTCGTTCCTCTTGTCCTTAAGCTTCTCCATGTGCTGCTTGTATTCTTCGGGCAGTGCCTCGCTGATTTCGTCTCGGCGGGTAATGGCGGAGCACATTTCCTTCACGCGAGCGTAGGTTTCCGGGTCGGTGGTTGCCTTCGCTTCAGCCTGCAGCGCCTCGAGGGCTGCGACCTGCGCAATCTTGAGCAGCTCGGGTACGGCGGTTTCTTCTTCATGGTTAGCCTGCACGCCAAGGACCTTCACGAGCAGGGGCAGGGTCAGGCCGGGCAGCACGAGGGTGAAGAAGAGTACGGAGAGCATCATGACGATGGCGTCCTGGCGTACCTGTTCGGTGCCGTTGACCACGGGGATGGACAGGGCAAGAATCAGGGTCACGAGGCCTCGCATGCCGGACCAGGTCATAACGATAACTTCAGCAAAGCTTTCGGGTGCACCCTCGTGGATGGGGTTCTTGCGTCCTGCCAGCCAGACGATGGTGAACCAGATGAGGCGCACCAGGATGGCGACCAGTGCGACCAGGGCACCGTCAGCGAAGAGGCTTGCGATACGGGAGGGGTCGGCGGTGGCGATGATACTACTTGCCTGCAGGCCGATGAGGCCGAAAGCGACACCGGTCATGAGCAGCTCAATAATCTGCCAGAAGGAGGTGGAGGAGAGGCGTTCTTCCGCTTCGAGTGCCGCCATGTATTTGGTGCTGGTGAACTGGATAGCGCCGATGACCACGGCAATAACGCCGGAGGCGTGCACGCTTTCAGCAGCGAGGTAGGCGCCGAAGGGGATCACGAGGGTCACGGCGTTGCTGGTGACCACGTCGTGGGCGCGCTGGCGAACGTAGCCGCCGAGCCATCCGAAGATGTAACCAATAATGACCGCGAGGATCGAGCCGAGCACGAAGTCCTTGGCGACCGAGAGCGGCTCGATGTGGTGGCCGCTGGTCATGGAGTGGATTGCGGCGTGGAAGAGAATGATTGCGATAGCGTCGTTGAAGCTACCTTCGGTCTGCAGGGTGCCGATGAGGCGGCGGGGAATGCCGACGGGCTCAGCGACTGCTTCCACGGCGACGGGGTCGGGCGGGGAGACGGCGGCACCGACGGCAAGGGCGACGGCGATGGTCATGCCGGGGACCCACCACATGGCTGCGCTGGCAATTGCCAGGGCGGAGACGGTGGTGAGAAGGACCGAGTAGAGCAGTACGGATCTCCAGCGGCGGCGCAGGGTGCCCCAGGAGAATTTAACGCCGATGGCCCACAGTAGCGGCGGAAGGAAGATTGGCAGGATGATGTCGCTGTCGATAGTAAGATCCGGTCGGTTGGGGATGAAGAGCGCGGCGGTGCCGAGCAGTGTCATCATGACCGGCCAGGGGAGGTTGAGTCGATCACCGACGCTGACCATGAACACGGTCGCAATCAGGATGATGACAATAACGGAGAGGTAAAACATTGGTCCGGTGTTGTTCCTTTCGCGCGGCTAGGGTTAGTCGGCTACGTCTTTCTACTCTACCGGAGGGGCTCATTCCGCTTTTCGGATATGGGGGTTCTGCAGCGTTTATTGTGGCGTTGTTTACCTCTAAGCCTAATGCTTTATGTGGAATATAGAGTTTTCCCCTGAATATCCTCACTTTTCAGTAGGTTATTCAGGGGAAAATTCTATATTTGGAATATATTGCTTGGGGTAGTTACCTCTAGCGGATTACTTAGAGCCGCATCCACCAGCACCGCAGCCGCAACCGCCAGCGGGAGCTTCCTCCTCCACGACCGGTTCGGGCTCGTCGTGGCCGCCGCAGCAGCCTCCCTTTTCTTCGATCGGTTCGTCGTGGCCGCCGCAGCAACCGCCGCCACCGTGGGAGTGGCCGTGAGACTCAGCCGGAGCTTCAGCGGAGGAACCGCATCCACCCGAGCCACAGCCACAACCACCGGCGGAAGGTGCCGACTCATCGTGGCTACCGCAGCCACCCGAGCCACAGCCACAGCCGCCACCGTCAACCGAGCCACAGGCAGAGCCGCGTGCATCGCGGTGACCCATGAGGTCCACACCCAGGTCGGAGAGGTAACGCAGGTAACCTGCGAGGGCGTCACGTCCACCGGTGCCGGAGATAACGATGCCGCCGTGGCGCAGTGCCTTGAGCACCTCGTTAACCATCGGCCACTGCTCAATGTCGTCGGTAATGGTGATAGCGCTGACCACGTGCATTGCGAGGGAGGTCAGCGAGCGCAGAGACTGTTCGTAGCCTTCGGACAGGTGAATAACCTTGGCAGGCGCCGCCAGGCGCAGGATGGACAGCACGCGCATCAGCATCATGGGTACTGCATTTTCGGGTAGCAGTACGGTCACGCCGATTGCGGAGGACTCTGCAATACGTTCGATGGTTGCCGCGAGTTCTTCGGAGTCGATATCGCGGGAGATGTCCAGAACTTCGTAGGAGTCCACGGCGATGGAGCGGGTGCCCAGCGCATCGGCGAGCGCTTCATCTTCGGTGTGGATCGCAATCATGTTGCGGAATTCGTTGCGGCGCACGACGGAGGCTGCCTCGATGAGGGCGAAGTCCTGTCCTTCACCGTCCACGAGGAGGGTGTGGATTTCTTCGCGGTTGAGGCCTTCGCCTGCGGTGGCGCGCTCGATTAGTTCAGAAAATGCATTGCTCATACCGAATATTAAACACCTGATTTCGGGGCGTGTGCCCGCGAGGTTTACCTGTCTTGGCGGTTTTGGGCGGTTTAAGACGTGATTTTATGCCGAGAGCGTGGGCGGCTACCTATTCTGTGTGTGCTGAAGCGTTTTTGGTGGCAAAAGTGCTCGTGAAACGCGAACCGTTCGCTCCGGGTGAGTGAGAATCAACATTGCTTTTTGGGTTTGTACCGCGTATTTGTGGGGTTTTTGTTTGCCACGGGGTGCATCTTGCTCCCGCAACAGATTTGAACACCCTAAAATGAAAGGGTGGTACTTTCCCGTGAAAAGATTCTAAATACCGCCTACGAGGTCTTGGCGACCTACGGTTTGGCGGACCTTTCCATGCGCCGACTTGCTCAGGAGCTTCACGTGGCTCCCGGCGCTCTGTACTACCACGTGAAGAATAAGCAGCAGCTTCTGATTCTGTTGGCGGATTACATTCTGGCTCGTGCCCCGAAGTCGATGTCGGAGGAGGCTGAGCCGAATCCGGAGGCTATTCGCGCTTCGATGATTCGCCGCGGTGATCTTCTGTTCTCTCTGCTGTACCCGATTCGTGAGTGCCCTGAGGTGGTGCGTTTGAGCTTGGCTCTGCACCCGCGTGAGTTGAAGCCGGTGGTGGCGATGGCTCATGAGTTCCAGGCGCTTGGTTTGGGTCATGCGGAGGCGCTACGTCGTGCTCGTTTGTTGACTCATATTGCGTTGAGCCTGGTGGAGGAGTATCAGACTCTGCCGCTGATTTCTCCGCAGGAGGCTGTGGCGAGCGGCGATGTTCCTCTGATTGAGAATGCGTTTAACCGTTACCGTCAGGATCTGCTTTCTGCGATTGATTCGATGATGGTGGTGCAGGAGCCTTATACGCAGGATGCGTAAGTCGCCTGTTCCTCTTTTGGTTTATTAGTTGTGTATGGTGCCCCGTGCCCCCTTGTGGGGGTGCGGGGCTTTTGCGTGCGTTGGTGCTGGCTGCTCTGCTGCGCGCTGATACCGGTGCGGTTTGGTGGCTGAGTCGATGTTTGCTGGTTTTCTGTTTTAGTCTAGAGGTGACACGTGCTCGCATCCGGGGTGTATCGGGTGCGGGTGGGGTGTTGTTTATGTCTTAGTGCCCTGTTGGGCTTTATCAGAGGTGTTCCATGTCGATGACCGCTACCGCCCAGTGGGCGGCTCTTCCGGACCATAGCGCGGAGATTGCGCGTGTGCGTGAGGAGTTTATTACTGCGTATGGTTATGAGCCGGATGGTGTGTGGTCTGCGCCTGGGCGTCTGAATCTTTTGGGCGAGTACATTGATTTTTTGGGTGGCTCGTGCCTGCCGATGCCGTTGCCGTACCGCACCTATGTGGCGGGTGCGTTGCGTCGTGATGGCGTGTTGCGCGCGGCTTCTTTGCAGATGCCCGGCGATGAGCGCACGGTCGTGATTCGCGATATTCAACCGGGTCATTTGAAGGGCTGGTTCACCTATGTGGCGGGTGTTGCGTGGGCGATGAATCAGGAGGGTGGCAGGGATATTATGCTGCCCGATGAGTTTGGTGCTGACCTGCTGATTAATTCTCGTGTTCCGGTGGGTGGCGGTTTGTCATCTTCGGCGGCTTTGGAGTGTTCGACGGCGTTGGCGTTGTTGGAGCTCTCGTGTCCGGTGCGTGATGAGTGCCCGGAAGCGGATGCTACCCCGGCTGATAGTGATGCGTTGCGTGCGCGTCTGGCTCAGGTGTGTATTACGGCTGAGAATAAGATGGCTGGCGCGCATACGGGTGGCCTGGATCAGACGGCGTCATTGCGTTCGTATCCGGAGCAGGCTCTGGTGGTTGATTTCCGTGATTTTTCGATCGAGCCGGTTGCGGTGGATATTGCTCAGCATGGCCTGAGTTTTTTGGTGATTGATACGAACACTCCGCATGAGCTGACGGATGGCGGTTTTGCGGCTCGTCGTGCGGCGTCTGAGGCGTGCGCTGATGCTTTGGGTCTGCGTTTTTTGCGTGATGCCCTACCGGAGGATTTGTCGTGTGCGGGTATGGATGCGCGTGCTGCGAAGGCGTGGCGTGCGGATTTGGTGGATTCTTCGGTGAATCGTGCCCTGGATGCGCTGGAGGACGCGGGTCGTCCGTGTTCGTTCCCGCGTGGTTGGGTGCGTCATGCGTTCCACGATATGACTCTGGTGGGTCGTGCGAGCTATTTGCTGCAGCACGCTGATGAGCTTGGTTTCGCGGCATTTGAGGAGGCTGGCCGCATTTTCACGGAGTCGTTTGTGTCGATGCGTGATGAGTTACGTGTTTCTCGCCCGGAGATTGATGATGCGGTGCAGGTGTGCCTGGATCGGGGCGCGTTGGGTGCCCGTATTGTGGGTGGAGGTTTCGGTGGCGCGGTGATGGCGTTGATTCCGACCTCTCAGCTGGAAGCTGCCGCGGATGCGGTGGCGACTGCGTATGCTGTGCGCGGCTATGCGGCGCCTCGTTTTTTGCCGATGGTTGCTGGTTTTGCGGCGTCTCATGATTGGGCTGCGGGCGCTGATCCTACGGATATTCCGGTGTTGTAGGGTTGGGCGCTGAGGTTTGCCAGCTGAGGTCTGTCATAAATCGGCGGGGTGTCATAGGGGCGTTTTTTCAGGGTTTGAACAATATTCATAGCTGGAAGTTTCCTGCGAGTTTCTGCAATTTTCCTCCGGTTATCCCCTGCAATAACGCGCTGATAAGCCATAATTTTTTGGTCGTTGGTCAAAAGTGGCGCCACGTTTTCTGAGGGTGGTTTTTCTTGCCTTCGCGGGTATGTACACTTATCGACGGACGCAATCCGTGAGCTGTAAAGTTTCGATGCGCATAGTCCGGCATATGGATAGCATCTACACTGGGTTCGACCGTCACATACAAGCCCAGCTTGCAGGTTTCGTCCACCAAAGCATCACACTCCAGTTTTCTGCCCGCCCCGGGCAGGTACCTCACCAAGAGTGAGGCTTTAGAGCGCGAAAGCGCAGAAAGGAGGCCCCCGTGGGCTTCGATATCAAGGGCACCGTTGAGCAGGGCCTCGACAAGGCTCAGGAAGTCATCAACGAAAAGGCTGGCAAGGAGGTCGTCACTGACGAGCACGTTGCCAAGGTTGAAGAGGTCGTGACCGAGAACGTCTCCAAGCTGACCGAGAAGTTCGGCAAGTAAGGCGACAGCCTCCTTTGGATTGGCGCCCTGCCTCGCCTCCTCATGGGGTAGGGCGCCATTTCCCTGGGTTTGCATTACAGGCTTTCACTCAACATCTCTCTCAAATAATGGGGCGTTCTGCCCCGCCTGGGTTCTTTCATTCACCGACTCACTCGGCATATTGCTCAGCTTCGGTTACCGCCTGGTAGCCTGTTTTCACTCTTCTTTTACTCTTACTCAGCACAAGTACTCGCGTTTTCTCGCGAACTGTATACGCCCCGCATCATTGGTCCGGCAACCTTGGTGTGGGGCGTATGCCGTTAATGCGCGGGGGAAGGCATCTGGGGCGGGGCACAGGCTTCTGGAGAGCAGGGTGAAGGCTTCTGCGGGAGTGCTGCACGGGCTGCCGGGGTGCGGCACGGGCGTTCGCCCTATGAGGACCTCTCCCCTGCCCCTGTAACCTCAGGCTATGCTTGATATGTCAACTTATTGAGCTGCGCCCTCAGGTAGGTTTCAGTGCCTCCTGAAGACCGCGGAGCACCCCGTCTATGGAGGAACTATGTTTGAACGTCAGCAGTCCGATCAGCAGAAGGCACGCGAGGTCATGAAGGATGGTGGCGTCGTCATTTATTGGCGCCCCGGCTGCCCCTACTGCGAGGCTCTGGATTCTAAGCTGGGCGAGCTGGGCGACCACGCTACCTGGGTGAACATTTGGGAGGATCCGCAGGCTGAGGCGCATGTGAAGTCCCTCAACGACGGCAACGCGACCGTCCCCACCGTGGATACCGGCGACACCCACTTTGTGGTCGCTGACTTGGTGAGCCGCAACAAGGTGAAGAAGCTGATTGAGAACACCCTCAACTCTAGCGGCGAGGCTTAAGATGGCTCGCCCGGCACTGAACCGCGATACGACGGTCTGCATTTCCCTGTCTGGTCGCCCGTCGAATCACGGTATTAAGTTCCACAATTACCTGTACGAGAAGCACGGTCTGGATTACCTGTACAAGGCGATGACCACCACCGATATTGAGGGTGCTATCGCCGGCGTGCGTGCTCTAGGTATTCGTGGCTGCTCGGTGTCTATGCCGTTTAAGCAGGCTGTTATCCCGCTGATGGACGATATGGACCACTCGGCTGCGGTTATTGGTGCGGTGAACACGATTGTGAACACTGACGGCTTCTTGAAGGCGTACAACACGGATGTGATTGCGGTGGCTTCCCTGCTGCGTTCGCATAATGTGGATCCGTCTCTGCCGTTCCTGCTGCGCGGTTCGGGCGGTATGGCTGCGGCTGTGGCTGGCGCGTTCTTTGATGCGGGCTTCTCGCAGGGCATGATTATTGCCCGTAACGAGGAGACCGGTCGCGCGCTGGCTGAGCGTTACGAGTACGCCTGGGCGCCGGAGGTGGGCAACCTGCGAGCGCCGATTCTGGTGAACGTGACCCCGATTGGCATGGCTGGCGGTGAGGAGAGCGAGGAGCTGTCCTACCCGCAGGAGGCTATTGCTGAGGCGCAGGTGGTCTTTGACGTGGTGGCGATGCCTGTTGAGACTCCGCTGGTTCGTGCGGCTCGCGCGGCGGGTAAGGAAGTTATTCACGGCGGTGAGGTGATTGCTCTGCAGGCCGCTGAGCAGTTCCGCCTGTACACCGGTGTGGAGCTCACCCCCGAGGAGGTTGAGGAGGCGGAGGCTCAGGCGAACTAGGTTCGCACCCGCTGCTTCTTTGCCCCGTAAGGGGCTCGATACGTGAAAGTGCCCGGAAGGTTGATCCTTCCGGGCACTTTTTGTTGGTGCGTAGCACCGGAATTTTTTGTAATTACACACACCCTGGTATTTAAGGTTTTCCACATCTGTGGAGAAATCTGGGGAAAACTCTTACACCCGTGTAATTCACTCTGTGTAATTCGGTCATTCTAGCCTGTATCCACAGGTTTTTAACATGTACTCACACTCGTGGAATTACACGAATGTAGTTATACACAATGTGGAAAACTGCTGTGGATAACCCGACTCCGAGGCGGATTTCCGCGGGTTTCAGGCTCAATAGCGGCCCTTGAACCGCCGCTGCAGGCCCTGTTGCGGCGGCTCCGAAGATTCAGATGACTCGGGCTTCTTCACGAACGGAATAATCAGCAGGGTCGCGAGCGCGCCACTGACAAGACCGCCAAAGTGTCCCGCGTGGGAAATATTCGGGTGGAAGAGGCTCTGCACAACATCAATACCCATGAGCAGAATAAAGAGGCGTGCGGTGTCCTTCTGCTTCCGAAGAAGCAGAAGGACGAAGAACGCGCCGTAGAGACCGTACACACCGCCTGACGCACCCACGGCACCCCGGTAGTAGGAGAAGAGGTACACGCTGCAGCCGGCACCCACGGTAGCCGCCATATATACGAAGAGGAACTTCCACCGCCCCATCATGCGCTCGAGGGACACACCGAAGATGAAGAGGTAAATCATGTTCCACACCAGGTGCATCGGATCAGTTTGCGAGTGCACAAACCCGTGCGTGATGAGGCGGTAGTACTCGCCGTGGTGAACACGGGGACCAGACATCATGCCGAGGTTGTGCACCCAACGGAATGGAATAATCTGTTGCAGACCGTACACCACGACGTTAATCAGAATGAGCGTGTACGTAATATGCCAGTGACGGGCGATGAAGGAACGCTTCGGGCTCGAGGCGCCTCCATTGAGGTCACGGTAGCAGTCGGGGCAGACCATGCCCACATC
>NZ_KV800093.1:127056-187862 GCF_001810135.1 Rothia sp. HMSC069D01 | reverse complement strand
TTAATGCGTCCAAGTTTCGGGGCGCAGTTCAAAAAGGGGAGTGCGGGGGCTTTGCCATATCCGCTGATTGTCGTTGGCCGGAGTACCCGGACGATAGGTGAGATAACACCTATCGGGCACTCTTCAACACCCCTCACAAGGGGCTAAAACAGCTTAGGCTTCGTAACCGTTGGGGTTGTTCTTCTGCCAGTTCCAGTGGTCGCGAACCATGGTCTTAATGTCGCGGCTAGCGCTCCAACCCAGATCCGCCAGAGCAGAGGAAGGATCAGCGTAAGAGACCGCAACGTCACCGGGGCGACGATCCACAATCTTGTACGGCAGCTCCTTACCGCACGCCTCCTCGAACGCGTGCAGAACCTGTAGAACCGAGTAGCCGTTACCGGTACCCAGGTTCCAGGTGTGCAGGCCGCCGTGCTCAGTAATGTAGTTCAGCGCCTTCAGGTGGCCGTCAGCCAGGTCAACCACGTGGATGTAGTCGCGCACGCCGGTACCGTCAACGGTCGGGTAGTCATTACCGAAGACGTTCAGGTGCTCGCGGCGACCCACAGCAACCTGCGCGATGAAGGGCACCAGGTTGTTCGGGATGCCCGCCGGGTCCTCACCGATACGGCCGGACTCGTGCGCACCAACGGGGTTGAAGTAACGCAGCAGAGCAATGTTCCACTTGGAGTCGGAAGCAGCCAGGTCGACCAGCATGTCCTCAATGTGCTCCTTGGTGCGGCCGTAGCAGGACTGCGCATCCATGTTCATCTTCTCGATCAGAGGCATGGACTCGGGCTCACCGTACACGGTAGCGGAGGAGGAGAACACGATGGAGTGGCAGTCAGCCTCGTCCATTGCGTACAGCAGGTTCAGGGTGCCAGCCACGTTGGTCTGGTAGTACCACAGCGGCTTCTCTGCGGACTCGCCCACAGCCTTCAGGCCCGCAAAGTGAATCACAGCGTCGGGGCGAACCTGCTTGAAGAGAGCCTTCATACCTTCGAGGTCGAGCAGGTCAACCTTGTGGAACTCGGGGGCGCGGCCAGCGAGTTCAGCGACGCGCTTGAGGGACTCCTCGGAAGAGTTCGCGAGGTTATCCATGACGACGACGTCGTGGCCTGCCTTGAGCAGTTCAAGTACAGTGTGGGAGCCGATGTAGCCGGCGCCGCCGGTAACGAGTACCTTCATGATGTCCTTTCGGGCTTTATATATCCGGAAAAAGTGCTCCGGATGGGGGACAAAAGCTGTTGAGCTGTATCTAATAGTACAGCCGTGCACGCGGCGTAAGTACTGCGGGACACTGTGCGCTTGTGCACTCTGATGTGAGCACATGGGAGGCGTTATTGAGGCGTGTCGACACTCGCCCCCACCTCGCTGTATAGCTTGCGTCTAATCCCACCAGAAATACCACTGACGGCTCTGGTGAATAAACTCCGTCAGCTGCTCAATATCCTCAAACACCTGGAACGGAAGATCGGAACAGAACGCGAACTGTTCGACCGCCAGATTCTTCGTCTCGACCGGGTCGGTGACGGGGCGTTCCACCAGAAACTCCAGGCAGTCAGCACCGTCAAGAGCCGCCGGGCTGGCGCCGTACTTTTCACGCCAATAGTGGGTGAACGCCAGCTGTGTTTCAGCGTCTGGGCAGCCATTCCAGCCGCCGAAGGGCAGGTATGCGGGAATATCGGCGGGGTCATCGGTCGGAATCTGCAGCAGGAGCATCTCGCCTTTCTCCTCTTCATCCAGGAGCTCGTAGCAGAGTAGGGCAGAAAGAGTCGGGGCCTCATCTTCGGGCTCCTCATCGGGCAGAAAATCGGAGCTCATAAACTCGTCAACAAGCTCGTTGAGGTTGAAGTCGTCAGGGCCCTCCTCGTGAGCATCTTCGCCATCATCGGTAACCTTGCGCAGCTGCTGGGCAATGACTGCGCTGCCGTATTCTTCTGCGGAGGCGCCACCCCGGGCGGTACGGTAACGCTGCAGGACAGCACGGGTGTAGGCGCTCACCTGCTCGGGGGTCAGAGTCTCAACATCGTCAATGATGTCGTGTTCAAGGGACACCGCAATGACCATGCTTTCAAGCACCGTATCGTTCAGGTTCAGGAAGAAGGGAACGAACCCCTCCGCACGCCCCAGCTGAGCCAACTCATCGTAACGAGCCATGGCATCAGCGGCAGGAGCGCCCATTGGAATACGCTCGTGCGGGTAGGGGAAGAGACGCGTAAAGTGCCGGTAGGTTTCGCTCATCGTCGACTCTGACTTAGTTGATTCAGGCATCTGAGTTCCTCTCTGAACTGTACAAGTGGTCAGTCATGGCGGGTGGGTTGTACCCGGTACTACCAGCCTAGCGAAAGCCCGAGCATCCCGCCCTGAAAACGGTCATCGTAGCCGCCGCGGATTCGCGCCCAGCCTATGAGAGCGGCGAAAAGAGGAGCCTCGGGCAGAGAAAAAGGGGCCGGGATGCTTCACACATCCCGACCCCTAAAGTTCACGGGCCGACCCCTAAAGTTCACGGGCCGACCCCCCAACGTTCGCAAGGGCAACCAGCGCTAGTCCAGGTACAGACTAGTTCAGGTGCAGACTAGTTCAGGTGTAGCGCCTCGTTCAGCTCCACGGTGTTCTTCGCACGCGGCAGAACCTCAATCGCGCCGCTGATCGAATTGCGGCGGAACAGCAGGTTCGACACGCCGGACAGCTCCGCAGCCTTCACCACGCGCGCCTCCTGACCGGGCAACAGAACGCTCACGCGCGAACCGGCGGTCACATACAGGCCAGCCTCAACCACGCAGTCATCACCCAGGGCAATACCGATACCGGACTCCGCACCCAGCAGGGAACGCTCACCAATAGACACGCGCTGAGTGCCGCCACCGGAAAGAGTACCCATCGTGGAGGCGCCGCCACCCACATCCGAGCCGTCGCCCACCACAACGCCCTGAGAAATACGGCCCTCAACCATGGAGGTGCCCAGGGTGCCGGCGTTGAAGTTCACGAAGCCCTCATGCATCACAGTGGTGCCGGACGCCAGGTGCGCGCCCAGGCGCAGACGGTCGCCGTCGCCAATACGCACACCGGCGGGAACCACGTAATCCACCAGGCGCGGGAACTTATCAATGTGGCTCACGCTCAGGTGGCCCAGCTTGCGCAGACCAATTGCGAGCTTCTGGAACTCGGCGGCAAGCACCGGGCCGTGGTTGGTCCACGCCACGTTCGCGAGGGTGCCGAACAGGCCGTCCAGGTTCAGCTCGTTGGGGCGAACCAGGGTGTGGGAGAGCAGGTGCAGACGCAGGTATGCGTCGAGTGCGTCTTCGGGTGCCTCATCCAGGTTGATGGAGGCGCTACGCACCTCGGTACGGGCGTTGCGCGCCGGATGCTCAACGGCCAGGTCCTCCAGCTCGTCCGCGATGGATAGGTCGGGGGTCTGGGTGAGGGAGGGGGCGGGGAACCAAGCATCCAGGACGGTGCCGGCGTGCTCGCCAGAGATAACAACATTGACCAGTGCAACGCCGGAGGCGTAACGGGGAGTGTTTTCAGACATGCCTCCCATTATAGTTTTGGGAGTGAGAGCCCCTTCAAGACCGTCTCATATGCTCGATATGGAAGTTGCGGGCGCGGGTGTGTGTACCGGGGAACCTGTAAGGTGGAAGGATGAGCGTTTCCCCGAATACTTCTGAACGTCACCCGGTTCCGGCACCGCCCCTGAATTTGGACGTGTCTATGCCCGAGCTGACGCGTGCCCTGCTGGATCTTGAGTCGGTTTCTGGTAACGAACGAACGATTGCTGATGCCGTGCACACGGCGCTGTCGTTCTGCCCCCACCTGCACCTGACCCGTGACGGGGACGCCATCATTGCCCGCACCGAATTCCCGCCGCTGCCTGGAGCTGAGGGGGAGAGTGCTGAGGGGGAGCGTACCCGCATTATCCTCGCCGGTCACCTGGATACCGTGCCCCTGCCTACCGTCGAGGGTTCCCTGGGTACTGTGCCCTCTACGGTGCGTGAAGAGGACGGGCACAGCGTGCTGTACGGTCGCGGCGCAACCGATATGAAGGGCGGCGTGGCGGTCCAGTTGAAACTTGCCGCCGAACTGACCGCGCAGGACACCGACTACAACCTGACCTATATCTTCTACGACAACGAAGAGGTCGCCAGCGAGCTCTCCGGCCTGGCGCGTCTGATCCGCAACCACGGTGAGCTCATCACTGACGCAGACTTCGGCGTGCTACTTGAACCGACCAACGGCACCATTGAGGGCGGCTGCAACGGCACCATGCGTTTCTTCGTGCGCACCCGCGGCCTTGCCGCCCACTCGGGGCGTGCATGGCGTGGCGAGAACGCAATTCACGCCCTGGCACCGGCGTTGGCGGCGCTCGCCTCCTACGAGCCGAAGACCATCGCGGTGGAGGGCCTGGACTATCGTGAGGGTCTGAATGCGGTGCAGATTTCTGGTGGCGTTGCCGGTAACGTGATTCCTGATGCGGCGGCAATGCACGTGAACTACCGGTTCGCCCCGGATAAGACCCTGGACGAGGCGGTCGCCCACGTGCGTGAGGTCTTCACCGGTTACGAGCTGGATTTTGTGGATCTTTCCCCGGCGGCTCGCCCCGGACTGGACACCCCGCTGGCGGCTTCCCTGATTGAGGCGGTGGGGCAGGAGCCTCAGCCGAAGTACGGTTGGACGGATGTGGCTCGCCTGAGCGAGATTGGTATTCCCGCCGTGAACTTTGGGCCCGGTGACGCCCTGCTGGCTCACACCGATAATGAGCATGTGAGCTTTAGCCAGCTGACCCGTTGCCACGCGGATTTGCGTGCCTGGCTGCTCAGCGACCGTGACGAGGACTAACCGCGACGCTGATTCTGCCGGTGCTGGCGCTACTATTTGAATTTAGGTGACCGTCAGGGGTTGACGGTCCTGCATGATATGAGATTGACATGAACTTTCTTCTGATTCTGCTTGCCCTGCTGATTTCGGGCATTGCGGTGCTCTCCGTTGTGGCGCTCTCCGGTGAGCGTGCCGTGCCCGGTGCCGCGTTCTTCAGCGGCGTGGGCCGTGACGGTTTAGGAACTTTCGACCGTGTGGAGGATTTGACTACCTCGGTTCGTTTCTTCGGCAATCCCGAGGGCGAAAAGGTGTCGGCGAGTGAGTCAGCATCCAGTGATGCTTCTGCCGAAGCAGCCGCAGAATCCGCTGAGGGTGCTGCTGAGCCCGTGCGTCGCGTCGCGGTTCCGCTGGCTGATGATGCGGAGAGCACCTTGAGCGCCCATGACTTTGTGGAGAAGCGAAAGAACCCGCAGGCTGAGGGTGCGCTTTCGGTGGCTGAGGGGAGCTAGTGCCGGTGAGTGTTCCTTCTGCGCACACTAGCCCTGTTCCGCCTGCCCGCGCTGACTCTGCCGCTGACTCGGTACCTCGCACCGCCTCCACGAAGGAGCAGAGCGAGTCCTTTGATGAGCTGCTGACCTGGGCGTACACCGCCGCCGGTGAGCGCCTGCACCGGGTGGGGGAGCGTCTGCGTGCCCTGCCCGCGTGGCTGTCAGTACTGTTGATTTACGGTCTGTCCCGCGTGTGGGGTTTCATCGTGTTTGCCGTGGTCGGTCAGCAGCAGCTGCGCAGCCCGTGGGGTCAGCACCTGGATTACCTGTCGTTCATTAGCATCTGGGATGCCGGCTGGTATGAGCAGATCGCGGTACAGGGCTACCCGAGTGAGCTGCCGGTGAACGCGGCGGGTGTGATTCAGCAGAATCAGTGGGCGTTTTACCCGATTTTCCCGCAGCTTTCCGGCGCTATTAGCCATGCGACGGGCATCGGGTACTACCCGGTGGCGGCGACGGTTGCTCTGATTGCCGGTTTCGCGGCGGCGTGGGTGATTTACCTGCTGTTTGAGGCGTCGTTGAAGGCGACCGGTTTCAAGAGCGAGGAGTCGCCTTCTGCGCTGTCCATGTGGGCTGTGGCGTTGGTGTCGTTCTTGCCGGTGGCGCCGGTGCTTCAGGTTCCGTATGCGGAGTCGCTGAACCTGGTGTTCCTTGCCGGTGCCTTGCTGTGCCTGGTTCAGGGACGCTACGGCCTGCTGGTTCCTGTGGCGGCGTTGGCGTGCCTGTCCCGCCCGGTGGGTGTGCCCCTGGGCGCGGCTGCCGGCCTGTGGTGGTTTGCATGCTGGGTGCGTTCGAGCCGCCAGTCGGGCATGGGCACGGCGTTTGTGCGTCATCTGGGGCAGCTGGTCAGCGCCTTGGTGGTGTGTGCGTGTGCGCTGGTGTGGCCTGCGATTGCGTGGTGGGCTACGGGCCGTGTGGATGCGTACACCGCCACGGAGACGGCGTGGCGCGGTACCCATTTGGCGCCGATTCAGCCGTGGCTTTCGCAGGGGTACCTGTACTTTGGGTATGCGGCTCCGGTGCTGCTGACTGTGCTGATTTTGGGTTTTATTGCTTTGTGTTTGAGCCCTCTGGTGCGTAGGGTTTTGGCGGCTCCGTTGAACCTGTGGTGCCTGAGCTATTTTGCGTATTTGATTCTGTTTTTGAATCCGCAGTCGTCGACGTTCCGTCTGCTGTTGCCGTTGTTCCCGTTGGTGATTGTGGCGGCGGCGGCGAGCCGTTCGCGGGCGTATCGTTGGGCGTTGCTGGTGGCGGGTGCGTGTGCGCAGTGGGGCTGGGTTGGCTGGCTGTGGCATTGGAAGCAGCTCCCCGGCGGTGGGGACTACCCGCCGTAAACCGCTGATTCTTTCCAACAGGTGCTTGAGACCGCCGGTGTGCTGCCGGCGGTCTTTTGCGTTCGGGAGGCGGGCGTGCCTGCGGCTGGAGCCGCAGCGTTTTAACCCGGCGGTGGAGAACTACCCGCCGTAAACCGAATATTGTGTCAGGAGATCGCCGGTGTGCTGCCGGCGGTCTTTTGTGTTCTTAGCCGTGAGCGCAATGCTCCTCCGCGGTGCTGTAGCGTACGCCTTCTGCTTGTCCAGAGCTTAAAGACACGTCCAGAAAGCGCTGCGGGTTCGGCGGTGCTGGCTCGGAACTGATAATCTATATTCTGTGTTTGGTATTAGTGGCACCGAGTTGATTATTTTGGCCATCATCACGTTTGTGGTGATTGGCCCCGAACGCATGCCCGAATACGCCCGACAGATCCGTGAATTCGTCAAGACCGTGCGCCGCATGGCGTTCGACGCGAAGGACGACTTCAAGGAAGCCCTGGGCGAGACGGGTCTGGAAGATATTAACTGGCGCCAGTACGACCCCCGCCAGTACGATCCGCGCGTGATTGTGAAGCAGGCGTTCGCTGAGGATGACGCCGAGCGTGAGCGTGAGGCGAGGGAACGTGAAGAGGCGCTGCTGAAGGAGAAGGAAAAGTCGGAGAGCCGTGCTCTTCCGCGAGGCGCATACGCCCCCTTCGACGTGGACGCCACCTAAGATTTTGAAACGAAAGAACCCCGCACCGTGATGGTGCGGGGTTCTTTCTGTTCTCAGCTTTTGCCGTCAGCTTCTAGATGCTCAATCTCTAGACGAAGAGCGGCAGGCTCTGACCCGCCCGCGACTCGCCCGACTGCAGCAACTGCGAGGCGATGGACTGAATCTCTTCGGCGGTGGGGGAGTCCGGGTGGCTCCAGACCACCGGGGTGCCCTCGTCGCCGCCGGTACGCAGGTTCACATCCAGCGGGACGGAACCGAGCAGCGGTACCGGGTAGGAGAGCGCCTCCGAAAGACGCTCAGCGAGCACCTGACCGCCGCCAGAACCGAACATGTCGAGCACGGTACCGTCCGGCAGGGTCATGGCAGCCATGTTCTCCACCACGCCCACGACCTTCTGACCGGTCTGTAGGCTCAGGGTACCGGCACGCTCCGCCACATCCACCGCGGCGTGCTGCGGGGTGGAAATGAGCACCAGCTCCGCATTCGGCAGCAGCTGAGCCATAGAGATGGCAATATCGCCGGTGCCGGGCGGCAAATCGAGTAGCAACACATCCAGGGCGCCGAAGTGCACGTCCATGATGAACTGCTCCAGGGCACGGTGCAGCATGGGGCCGCGCCACGCCACCGGCTCGTTGCCCTTGAGGAACATGCCGATAGAAATCACGCGAATAAAGCCGCCGCTGACCTTCTGCTCACCCCAACGCTGGGCGGGGGCGGGAACATCCACGGTCGGCGGAAGAATCAGATCATCCAGGCGGGTCGGGGCGTCGGTAATACCCAGCAGACCCGGAATCGAGAAGCCGTGCACATCCGCGTCAATAATGCCCACCGCAAGCCCGCGCGAGGCGAACGCGGCGGCAAGATTCGCGGTCATGGAGGACTTACCCACGCCACCCTTACCGGACACCACACCGAACACGCGGGTCAGCGAACCGGGCGCGGTAAACGGGTTGGAACGCTCCGGTTTGAGCATCGAACGCAGGGCGGAACGCTGCTGCGGGTTCATCGCACCCACCTGCAGCTGCACACGCTCGATACCCTCAACGGTGGCGGCGGTGTCACGAACCTGCTGCTCGATGGTGTTCTTCAGCGGGCAACCCTCAATGGTGAGTAGCACCGTGACCTCAGCCCAGTGGCGGCCGGGAATCGGCTCACCGTGCTCATCCAGTTCAGGATGCACGAGCGCAGTCTCCACCATGCCCAGCTCCGTAATGGGGCGGCGCAGTTCGGGGTCCTCGACGCGGGCGAGTGCCGCGTAGAGCGCATCCTGCAGGGGTGAATTAGCGGTCACGGGCGCCTCCCTCACGGGTGCGCTCTGCCTGCTGGGATTCGCGGCTCTGAGGCTGGCTCAAATCGCCTCGGTGGGAATCCTGTGTGGAGTCCTTCGCAGAGCGTTCAGCCTTGTCAGAAGCCTGCTCGGTACCGTTCTCGGTGCCCTCGGAGCCCTGCTCCTCAGCGTCCTTTTCCTCGCCCTCGGAGGTATCAATATCGTCGATAGCCTCCTCCAGGTCCTCAATGTCCTCACTGATGTCCTGCAGCTGCTCGGCGTGACGCTCCTGCTCCTGCGCAATGTTCTGCAGTTCCTCAAGAATGTCACGCAGCTCGCTACGAACGAAGTCACGGGTCGCAACCTCACGCAGAGCAATACGCAGCGAAGCAATCTCGCGGGTCAGGTACTGGGTCTCCTCCAGGTTCTGCTGGTCACGCTTACGGTCCTCAGAGGCCACCACGCGGTCGCGGTCATCCTGACGGTTCTGCGCCAACAGCAGCAGGGGAGCAGCGTAAGAAGCCTGCAGGGACAGCATCAGGGTCAGCAGGGTGAAGTTCAGGCTACGCGGGTCGAACTGCATCTCCTCCGGCGCCAGGGAGTTCCACGCCAGCCACACGCCACAGAAAATGGTCATCCACATCAGGAACTGCGGGGTACCCATGTAGCGTGCAAAACCCTCGGTCATGCGGCCGAAAGCGTCCGGGTTGGGGCTCGAGAACAGCTTCGGCTTGCGGGTGCCGGGGGTGCTCAGCTGCGAGTCGCTACGCTGCGGGCGGGAGTCGCCGCGCTCGCGGTTGCGTTCAGCGTACTTTTTCTCCAGGCGGTCCTTGAGGATGCGCGCCTTATCGATGCGGGGGTTCTCTTCGGTACGGTTTGCGTCGCGGCGGTTCGATTCAGGCAAAGCGTCGTCCTACCTTTCGTACGGGAGTTCCATCATCGTAAGTGCGCCAGTCTTCGGGCAGGAGCGCATCGAGCACGTCGTCGATGGTCACTGCGCCTACCAGGCGGTGCGATTCGTTCACAATGGGAACGATGGTCAGGTCATAGGTCGCCAGCACGCGTGCCAGCTCTTCCAAACTTGCCTGGTCAGAGACAGGCTCAGTGTCAGTATCGAGGATGTGACCAATCGGCTCACTCGGCGGCACACGCAGCAGCTTCTGCATGTGCACCAGACCCAGGTACTTGCCGGTCGGCGTTTCCAGGGGCGGGCGCGTCACCATGACGGCAGCCGCCATCGCCGGAGGAATCTCCTCGGCGCGGATGTGTGCGAGCGCCTCCGCAACGGTCGCCTCCGGGGAGAGGATGATTGGCACCGGGTTCATGAGCGAACCGGCGGTACCCTCGTCGTATTCGAGCAGTCGACGCACGTCGTCTGCTTCGTCGGGTTCCATGAGCTCGAGTAGCTTCTCGCGCTGGGCGTCGTCCAGCTCGATGAGCAGGTCGGCGGCGTCGTCCGGTTCCATCTCTTCGAGGACCTGCGCGGCACGCTCGTCGTCCAGGTGCGAGAGAATCTGCACCTGGTCCTCGGCGGGCAGCTCCTGCAGAACGTCCGCGAGGCGTTCATCCTGCAGCTCGGCGGCGATTTCGACCATGCGCTTATCGCTCATCTCGTGGATAGCGTCCGCAAGGTCGGCGGGCTTGGAGTTCTCATGGTTCGCCACGAACGCGGTTGCCGCCTGCGGCTCCACGTCGGTGGAGAGCAGAGCCTCGTCCCAGTCGACGATGAGGGTCTCCTTGGAGCGGCGGCGCCACGTGCTGGAGGAGGAGCTGACGCGGGAAACGAACAGTTCGGTCACGCCCCAGTCGCCGTTGCGGCGCTGCTCAATGGCGACGTCCTCAATGACGGCGTCGCCGCTGCCGTCGAGCAGACGCACGCGGCGGTCGAAGAGCTCACCGACGATGAGAGTCTCAGAGTTGCGCTGTTCGAAGCGGCGCAGGTTCACCAGGCCGGTTGAAATAATCTGGGAGGCGTCGATGCTACGCACTCGGGTCATGGGCATGAACACGCGTTTCTTGCCGAGCACCTCAACGATGATGCCGACAACAATGGGTTCGCTGCCCTTGGCGGGGCGGGCGCCCGCAATGGATGCGCCCAGGCCGCGTTTGAGCACGACGACGTCTCGGAGACGGCCGAGGCGGTCACCGAAGGGGTCAAAAACGTCGAGGCCCAAAAGGCGGGCAATGTAAATCTTGCTGGGGGTGCTGAACTTCGAATTGCTCACCTCTCTAGGGTACGCTCCGCCGCGGGGATTCGCACTTTGAGAAGCCGAAATTGAACGGGTGTTCGCTACGCCTATAGAGGAGCTAACTGCCCACCGGGTCCAGGGTTGGGGCGGGCGGTAGAATAGAAGCCATGACTTCTAACCTGCCGAATATTCCCTCGACCCCGACTTCTTCTTTCGTTGCCTCGCGCCTGGCGCAGGCTCAAGGCAAGCCCCTGCCCGCCGGTGAGGCGATCGCCTCCTTCGTGCGTCACGATGATGCGCTCGCCGCTTTTGATGTGCTCAGCGAACAGGATTACCCGGTCACGGCGCTGTACCTGGTCAATGACGGTATCCGCCAGGTGGAGTACCCGGTACCGTTGCCGTATGGCCGTATCTTGACTTTTGCATCGCTTCGAGGGGCAGGATTCGGTGCGTTTTTTGCACTGCTGGTTATAGCCTCGACTAATGACTCCTCTGCGTTTGAGGTAATAAAGTATGTGCTGCTGTCGATGGCTATGTTTGTGCTCTGGCAGATGTTCGTTTTGCGTCGCTCTCATGGGAGCCGCCATCCGATGCGTGCCGAATCAATTCCCTCGCGTACCGTGATGTACGCTCTGCCGGAGTACGCTCAGGATGCGCGCCGCGTGCTGGGTGCGCATCCTCGCTTTTCGGCGGCGGTTGCGGCTGCTCGTGCGGCGGCTGCCCCGGAGGCTTCGCAGGCTCGTGCGGCTCAGAGCACCGTCTCGATGAATGGTGCACCGGTTCCGACCGGTGCGCCGAAGGCTCCTTCGTACCGTGCGCAGGCGGGTAGCCAGCCGGCACCGAACCAGACCCTGCCCGAGCGTGACACTACCGCGCAGAATGCGGTGTCTCAGAGCGCGGCGCAGAACATGCCCGCACAGGCTGCACAGTCCACTCAGCCTGCAGAACAGGCAAGTACTGGCCAGGTGACCGCTCAGAAGTCAGATACGCAGAAGCGTCCGGCTCAGCGGTACGGTCTGCGCGTGGACGACCCGGAAGAATACGCGAAGCTGATTCAGCCCAAGCCGCAACGTCCGACTCCGCGCCCGCAGGGCCTGCAGGATAAGTCCTCGAAGGACTCCGAATAGCCGTAAGGCACAACGGCGGGAAACAGGCATAGAAGATACGCAGCGCAGAAGATACGCGAAAAGCCCCTCACCGAAACGAATCGGTGAGGGGCTTTCGCTATGCACATACAACCGGCACTAACCGGTGCTGGTGGTGTGAAGAGTCAGGCTTACTTCGCCAGCTTCGCCATCCACTCCTCAATGCCCTCAACGGTGCGGGGCAGTGCAGCAGACAGGTTCACGTTGCCGTCCTTGGTGCAGAGCACGTCGTCCTCAAGGCGGATACCGATACCGCGGTACTCCTCGGGAACCGACAGGTCCTCGTCCTTGAAGTACAGGGCCGGCTCAATGGTGAAGACCATGCCCGGCTCCAGCTCAGCCCACATGTACAGCTCAGCCTTAGCCTGTGCGCAGTCGTGCACATCCAGGCCCAGGTGGTGGCTGGTGCCGTGCGGCATCCAGCGGCGGTGCTGACCGCCCTCAACGGTGAGCGAAACATCAGCGGAAACCGGCAGCAGGCCCCACTCTTCCAGACGGTGCGCCAGAACGTTCATGGCTGCCTCGTGAATCTCGTAGAACTTGGTGCCCGGCTTAGCCACAGCGAATGCAGCGTCAGCGGCATCCAGCACAGCGTTGTAGACCTTCGCCTGAACCTCGGTGAACTTACCGTTCACGGGGAAGGTGCGGGTCACGTCTGCGGTGTACAGGGTGTCGTCCTCAACGCCTGCGTCCAGCAGCAGCAGCTTGCCGTCATCGACGGTGCCGTTGTTACGGATCCAGTGCAGGATGGTTGCGTTGTTACCGCACGCTGCGATGGTGTCGTAGCCCAGGTCGTTACCGTCGGTACGTGCCACGGAGAAGAACGCAGTCTCAACGACGCGCTCACCGCGGTGGTGCTCCTTAGCCTTCGGCAGTGCACGAATGACCTCTTCGAAGCCCTTGACGGTCATGTCAACGGAACGCTGCAGGTTCTCAACCTCGATAGCGTCCTTAATCAGGCGAGCCTCGGAGAGAGCCACAGCCAGCTCGGAGTCCAGCTTGTCAGCCTGCTCCAGCTCCACGCCGGTGTTGTAGCGGGAGGTGTCAACCAGCGCGTCAACAGCCGGGTCAACGTTGCGGACCAGGCGGATGTTCACGCCGCCCAGGCCCTGGTTACCGGCGTTCTTGGTGATAGCAACCTCAAGCTCGGACAGGTCGCGGGTACGCAGACCGAAGCGCTCGGAGAATTCCTTCAGGGTGGGGCGGGGACCAACCCAGAACTCGCCGTAGCGTGCATCCGCGTAGAACTCGGTGGTGTCGCGGCCAGCCAGCGGGCGGAAGTACAGGGTGACCTCGTGGTTGGAGCCGTTGTCGCCGGTACCCTCTTCGACGGGCTCGAAGATCAGCACGGCGTCAGGCTCGTGGTCGATGCCCAGGCCGGTCTGGTGCGCAAACGCCGAGTGGGGGCGGAAGCGGTAGTCGCAGTCGTTGGAGCGGACCTTCAGCGGGCCTGCAGGCAGGACGAGGCGCTCGCCGGGGAATGCCTTGGAGATCTTGGCGCGGCGCTCAGCTGCGTAGTCTGCTACGGGCTCGCGGGTGTAGCCGTCATCTTCGGCCTTGGCCCAGTCCTTAGCAATGAATTCGGTGAACGCAGACGCCTTAGGGGTGCTGCGGTGGTCGTTCTTCTGAGCTTCGGTGCTCTTCTCGTTGTTCTCAGTCATGGGTTAATCATATCTCCTTCACCACAGGTGGGCAGGTGTTTTAGCGCTTTTGACCATAAGAGGGGCGCGGTGGGGCAGAATATATCTTTGACTTGCGACCGGGTGCCTGATATTGCGCCGCCGATATTGGTAGGGTTGAATCAGAAGAGTAGATGACATACCTTAAAACCCCGCTGAGGTGGCGACGAACTAGCAGGGGCGGGGAAGGAGAGAATATGACGCAGACAGAACACCGAAATAGTGCACCTAATGCGCAGCAGGCACTGCAGCCCGCTGAATCGGGTGCGCCTGAAAATCTGAACCGTGCCGGGCGTTACGATTTGCATATTCACTCCGCTATTTCTGACGGCACGCAGAGTCTGACCGAGCTGGTGCCGCTGATTGCTCGCGCCGGGTTGGCTGGGTTTGCGCTGACTGATCACGATACGACGGCTGGTTGGGCGCAGGCGGCTCAGCTGGCGGATGAGCACGGTCTGGATTTTCTGCCGGGTGCCGAGTTCTCCTGCCGTTATCGGTACACCGATGGTGAGGGCCGCGCACGCACGAAGACTATTCATCTGCTCGCTTATGGTTTTGACCCGGTGGGTTCGGAGTTGGCGCGCCGTGTGGAGGCGATTCGCGCCAGCCGTGAAGGTCGTGCGCAGGCTATTGTGAGCCGTCTTGCCGCTGACTACCCGCTGACCTGGGATGACGTGTTGGCGCAGGTGGGGGAGGGGAACACGGCGGTGGGCCGCCCCCATATTGCTGATGCGCTGGTTGCTGCTGGTGTGGTTGCTGATCGTTCTGAGGCTTTTGCGAAGCTGCTGTACACGGGCAGCCCCTACTATGTGCCGCAGGACGCGCTGGACCCGTTGGAGGCGGTGCATCTGGTGCGTGAGGCTGGGGGTGTGCCGGTGATTGCGCATCCGATGAGTACGATGCGTGGACCCGCGTTGAGCCTGGAGTACCTGGGTTTGATGGTGGAGGCTGGCCTGGCGGGCGTGGAGGTGTATCACCGTGAGAATTCGGTGGAGGATCGCGCGCGCCTGCTGGAGTTCATTGAGCGTCAGCGTGCGGCGGGCCGTGAGGTGCTGGTGACGGGTTCGAGCGATTATCACGGCGCGGGTAAGCCGAACCTGCTGGGTGAGAATACGACGGATGCGGCGACGGTGGCACGTATCCGCGAGCAGCTGGCTTCTCAGTAGTAAGACGAAAGAGTGTGGGGCGGGTTCCTTATTGGGAATCCGCCCCACACTCTTAACACGTGCTCTCACGAACGCGCAGACAAGACAGCCTAGACGCTCTCACGCGAGGCATGATGCTGCAACACCGCACCCGCAGCCGCCGCATCCATCTGAGCAGCCGCCCGCGCCGCACGAGCCTTAGCCCGCGCCTGATGCTGACGCTGACGACGCAACTCATCACGCCCATCAATACGCATCTTCTTATCCACCGCATCCATCGACCAGTGACGCACAAACCGGCAGGACGCACCCTCAACCGGTTGCGTAGTCTCCGTGAGCGTATCCAACACGGCCTTCAACGCATGACGGCTCGCCGCCGTCAACGCATCACGACTCGTACCGCCACGAACACCCACCGTACGCTTCGGCGTGAACAGCACACTCGCCCCACGCGGAACACCACGATACTCAGCGAACGACACCGGATCCACACCCAGGCGCTTAGCCATCACCTCAATAGCCGGCGGATTCTGATCCACACACACGAACTTACGACCCAGCTGAGCCGCCGCCGCACCCGTAGAACCAGAACCAGCGAAGAAATCCAACACCCAATCACCCGGACGGGAACTCGCCGCAATCATACGACGCAACAGACCCGTAGGCTTCTGCGTAGGATAACCCGTCTTCTCCTTACCCGTAGGCGACACAATCGTATGCCACCACACATCCGTAGGGAGCTTACCGCGAGAAGCCTTCTCCTCAGTCACCAGACCCGGAGCCATATACGGTTCACGATCAACCTCCGCAGTATTGAAGTAATAGCTACGGTGATCCTTCGCATACACCAGAATATTGTCGTGCTTCGTCGGCCAGCGGCGCGTAGACTTCGCACCGTAGTCATACGCCCAAATCAGCTCATTAATGAAGTTCTCACGACCAAAAATCATGTCGCACATAATCTTCACATAATGAACCTCACGCCAATCCAGGTGCAGGTACAGGGTGCCGTCCTGCGCAAGCAGACGATGCGCCTGCTCAATACGCGGCGCTAGGAACGCCCAATAATCCTCGAACGAGTCGTTATAGCTCGCCAGAGTCTGCAGGGTGCTCGAATAGCTCTTGCCCTTAAAACCGGTGCGGTCACCCTTCTCAGAAGCCTCCGCGCTCAACGTGCGGCGCGTCTGCTTCTTACCCGTATTGAACGGCGGGTCAATATAAATCACGGTGAACGCACCATCGGGTAGTTCACGCAGATACTCCAGGTTATCTGCCTGCACCAGCAGCGACGGGCCCTGCGGATCGAAAACAGTCGAATCCGTGCGGTTCGCCTCAGCGGCGGGGGAAGGCGCGGCGGGCGCCGGGGATGCTGAAATACCCAACCCCGGCCCTAGCCTTCAGAACCAGCACGGTCAGCGCCACGGCCCTTACCGCGAGAACCCTCAGAACGAGAGCCCTCAGCACGCGAGCCTTCAGAACGGCGACGGGTACGGCGGCGACCCTCACCCTCCACGGGCTGACCCTCAACACGGCGGGTACGGCGACGCTGACGAGGTGCACGCTCAGAACGCTCAGCAGAACGTTCGGTACGCTCGGATGCGGCCTGCTCGTTACGCTCGGAAGAACGCTCAGTGCGCTTGCGGCCCTCGGAGCGGCTACGGCGCTCGCCGCGGCCCTCACCGGAACGACCCTCACGGCCACCGTCACGACCGCCGCGAGAACGGCGCGAACCCTTCTCACCGTCACGACCGCCAGAACGACCACCCTCACGGGAACCGTCGCGGCCACCGCGAGAACGAGCCGGGCGGCCATCACGCGAGTCGCGGGCGCCCTCAAAGAACTCATCGCCCATGCCCTCAGCCACACGCTCCTCGCGCGGCAGGCGGCCCTTAGTGCCAGCCGGAATGTTCAGGTCGTAGAACAGGTGCTCAGAGGAAGAGTAGGTCTCAACCGGCTCAGGAACACCCAACTCCAGGGCGTCGTTAATGACCTTCCAACGCGGCAGGTCATCCCAGTCCACCAGGGTGATGGCGGTACCCTCATTGCCCGCACGACCGGTACGACCGGTACGGTGCAGGTAGGTCTTCTCATCCTCAGGCACGCGGTGGTTAATCACGTGGGTCACGTCTTCAACGTCAATACCGCGAGCCGCCACGTCGGTCGCGACCAGAATGTCGACCTTGCCGGTGCGGAACGCCTTCAGCGCCTGCTCACGCGCAACCTGGTTCAAATCACCGTGCAGGGGAGCGGCAGCGAAGCCGCGGTTCACCAGCTCCTCCGCCACGCGGGCAGCATCACGCTTGGTCTTGGTGAAGATGACGGTACGGCCGCGGCCGGTAGCGCGCAGAATGCGGCCAATCATCTCGTCCTTATCCAGGTGGTGCGCACGGTAGACGACCTGGCGGATCGACGCCTTAGTCTTTGAGGCGTCCTCGGGGTCAGCGGCGCTAATGCGCATGGGCTTGGTCATGTACTGGCGTGCCATCGCAATGACCGGGCCGGGCATGGTTGCGGAGAACAGCATGCTCTGGCGGTCCTCCGGCAGGTAGCTGAGGATCTTCTCAACCGACGGCTGGAAACCCAAATCCAGCATCTCGTCAGCCTCATCGAGGACCACAATCTTAACCTGCTTCAGGTTCAGGAAGCCCTGCTGGTACAGGTCGATAATGCGGCCGGGGGTGCCCACCGCAACCTCCAGGCCGCGGCGCAGCAGCTCAGCCTGAGGCTCAATCGGCACACCACCGTACAGGGTCGCGACGCGGGCGTTGCGCAGCTTCGCAGCAATCGCCAGGTCCTCGCCCACCTGAATGGCAAGCTCACGGGTCGGAACCAGAATCAGCGCCTGAGGTGCGCCGGGGTGCTCCAAATCAGCCCAACCCTCATCCTCGCGGCCGACCACACGCTGAATAGTGGGCAGACCGAAGCCGAGGGTCTTACCGGTACCGGTCTTTGCCTGACCAATGATGTCCTGGCCAGACAGAGCCACGGGAAGAGTCAGCTCCTGGATGGGGAAGGGGGAGGTAATGCCAACCGCCGCGAGGGCGTCGCTAATATCCTGGCGAACGCCGAAGTCGGCGAAGGACTTTGCAGTCTGAGTGGTTTCCTGCGTGTTCGTTTCAGTCACTGGACCGTATCTTTCTACCCCTGCTCGGGGTGTGTTTCTCCCCGTAATGGGGGATGTACCAGCCAGCGCCTCGGTAGTGGAGGCGGTGACGGGCGGGCGTCGAAAGCCGGCCGCGGGAAATTCTTACACGGGAAATTCTTACCGAGACGCCGCCTGCACGCATGGTTATTACTCATGGTTCATTCATGATGAGAAGGCGGTGCAGCCTCGGGGTCTTGAAAGGGGTACGACCGGTCATTCACTTAACCCCTCAATATTAACCTGGATTTGCTTCCGGCGCACCCCCGACCGGTTGTGGTTTGCGCCCGTGATGGGCGATATACCGCCTCAAAACCGGGTATCGCAAGGTTTTTGTGTAGGCGGTTTAAAACGCAAAACCCCGCATTCGGCACGGCGTAACCACGTGGTGCATACAGCGCACGCACACAGCGCATAAAGCGCGGTTACGCATCGTGACGGATGCGGGGGAAAGCTCAAGCTAAAGGGTAAACAGCTACCGAAACTAATTAGGCGCCGATACCGAAACCAACGTGACGCTTAGCGTCGGAACCCAGCTCGACGTAGCCAATCTGAGCGCCAGAAATCAGGGTGGTGTTGCCCTTATCATCCATAATCTGCAGCAGCGAGCCATCCTCAATAGCCTTCGAGACCTTCTCCATGAGGATTTCCTTAGCCTCACTGGTCTCAACAACGATTTCACGAGCAATGTGGCGAATGCCAATCTTGATTTCCATGAGTCTCCTCGCAGAATAGTCCGGCGCAACCAAACGTGCGCCGGGTATGGGAACTGTCTTATCTAGCATCTACTCTAGCGTGAATGCGCCCATCGGCACCGTGAACGGGCGGTACTTCGCCGGGGGCTAATAAAATACTCGCCGCCGGATGCGTGAAAATACGCGCAAAACCCCACGCAAAACCCGTGTGAAAACGGGGGTGGGCATGCGAAAAACGCCAGAAAAATACCGGAAAACGCCGGAAAATACCGGGAAGAGCGGGGGAGAAGAAGCTCTTAAGAGTCCTCCACCTGAATACCGTAGAGAGTCTCCAGCGCCTGCACGTAATCCTCTGCGCGGCCCTCCGACGCCAGCTTCTTGGCGCGCACTGTCGGGGTGTGCAGCAGGGACTTCACCATGCGGCGCATCGCCAGCTCAAACTGCTCCGTCGCCGCACCGCAACCAAACTGGTTACGTACCTTCTCCAGCTCAGAATCCAGCACATCCATAGTGTGCGAGCGCAGCGCAACAATCGCGGAGTCAATCGTGCGGGAACGCTGACGAGACACAAACGCCGCCAGCTCAGACTCCACAATGCGCGTAGCCGTCGCCACGGATTCCTCGGTCTCCTCGGGGGCGGCAAGGCGCACCGACTCGAGCGTAATCAGCTCAACATTCGGCAGGTCAGCGACCGACGGATCAAAGTCACGTGAAAGAGCAAGGTCAAGAATCGTGTGGTGACCGCCCGGAATCTGCTCGGGAAGCAGCGGGTCGGATCCGCCGGAGCAGCCAATAATGACGTCGGCAGAAGCCATGGCCTGTTCCATGCCGTCCACCGGCACCGCAGAAACTTCGCGCTTTGCCGCGAATTCGGCGGCACGACCCGAACGGGAATTGACCCAAATATCGGTGCAACCGCGCTCACGCAGAGCCGCAATGGTCGCGCCCGCGTAAGCACCTGTACCAAAAATCAGGGCGCGTCGGGTCGACCAGTCCTTCTCGGCAACCTCATCCGCAAGATCCAGGGCAACAGACACAATCGAGCGGCCCTGGGCGCCAAGCGCCGTATGCTGACCCACCTGACGAGCCGTATGCGCCGCATGCTCAAACAGCTGAACCAGCTCACCGGGAAGGGGTACGCCGTCCTCTTGCGCCTTCGCCTGCGCGGCGGCCAGGGCACGGCGTACCTGACCGGCGATTTCGCGCTCGCCAACCACGGCAGACTCCAGGCCGGAGGCGACCGTCAGCAGGTGGCGTGCCGCCTCCTCATCTTCGAACAGGTCGAAGCTGGAGGCAACTAGCTCCTTATCCAGGCCGGAGGTTTGCGCAATCGAATCAACAATCAGCTCACGAACCATGTGCACATGCGCAGAGACGTGCAGCTGAACATACATTTCAAGGCGGTTACAGGTGGCAAGAACTACTGCACCCTTAACACCGAGTTGACGTGCGATATCCGCCGCCAGAACATCGGGTACGCCAGAGGCACCGGCGCTCAACGCAGCGACGGTGGTCAAATCAACGGTGTGGTGCGATGCCACAAATGCATAAGTACTCACTAGAGACTAATCATAACCACGCCGACTAAGCCCCTGTAAAGCTCATAGAACCTAAGTTCCATCATCGTAGGGGGCAAGAAAATCTGCGCGGTGGGGGATGCGGGCACGAAGAGTAGGCACGAACTAAGGTGTCCCTCACTGCTAAGAAAGCCATCATTAGGTAAGAGTCACCATGACATAGTGTCGCAAAAACGCCCACATAAACCTGTCACACTAGAGACTATGAGCGAAAACCAGCACACCACCCCCGCATCGGAAAAGGGCCCCGCGTCGGCACAGGGCACCGCACAGGCACCTTCCCTGCCCGCACACCCCACTGACGCCCAGCGACCCCTGCTCACCGACGAGCAGCTCGCACACCTACCCGCCAACCACCCCCTGCGCGCAGGCACTACCGCCGACTCGCCCATGCTCCGTGCCCTCACCGGCCGCCCCTCCAGCCACCGACCCGTCTGGTTCATGCGCCAGGCAGGCCGCTCCCTGCCCGAATACCGCCAGGTACGCGAAGGCATCCCCATGCTGGACGCATGCCTCACCCCCGACCTCGCCGCAGAAATCACCGTGCAGCCCGTCCGTCGCCACAAGGTCGACGCCGGCATCTTCTTCTCCGACATCGTCATCCCCATGAAGCTCGCGGGCGTCAACGTCGACATCGTGCCCGGTAGGGGCCCCGTGCTCGATCAGCCCGTACGCACCCTCGACGAGGTGCGCGCCCTGCCCGAACTCAAAGACAGCGACCTCGACCCCATCCGCGAAGCCGTCGCCGCCACCGTAGAAATGCTCGGCGACACCCCGCTCATAGGCTTCGCTGGAGCCCCCTTCACCGTCGCCGCATACATGGTCGAAGGCGGCCCCTCCCGCGACCACCTGCGCCCGCGCACCATGATGCACTCCGACCCCGCCGCCTGGCACGAACTCGCCGCCTGGGCAGCCCGCACCGCAGGCCAGTTCCTGCGCGCACAGATCGAGGCAGGCGCATCCGCCGTGCAGCTCTTCGACTCCTGGGCTGGTTCCCTCGGCGAAAGCGACTACCGCCGCTACGTGCAGGCGCACTCCGCAACCGCCCTCGATATGGTGCGCGAATACGGTGTGCCGCGCATCCACTTCGGCACCGGCACCACCGCGCTACTGCCCGCCATGCACGAAGCCGGCGCAGACGTCATCGGCGTGGACTACCGCCTGCCGCTCTCGGCAGCGAACACCCTGCTCAACGGCGCCGTACCCCTGCAGGGCAACATCGACCCGGCACTGCTCGCCGCAGGTAGCGAAAACCTCTACGCACACGTGGACGAAGTGCTCGCAGAAGGCAATGCCGCCCCCTCGCACGTGGTCAACCTCGGCCACGGCGTACCCCCGACCACCGACCCGCAGGTGCTCACCGACCTCGTGGCATATATCCACGAACGCACCGCGCAGGCCTAGGATAAATAACGATAAATAGACGGCGCAGATGCCGGACACCCCCCCCGGCATCTGCACCGAACATCTGCACCCCGAACCAACCACCACACCCGTTACCGCAATGGGCAACTCCACTGCAGGCAGACCAAAGGAGAACCACCATGGGCCACACCAACCAGGCACCGCACCGCACCGCACAGGTCAGTTCCTCCGCCGCGCCCCAGAACGCACGAGCTTTCACCCGCAACGAGAAGGCACCCACCGCCATCGTCATCGGCGGCGGCCCCTCCGGCCTGATCTCCGCACGCCGCCTCGCCGCAGCCGGTATGCGCGTCACCCTGCTCGAACAGCGCCACCACCTCGGCGGTGCCGTTGGTGCCCACGAAGTTGGCGGCCTTCTGCTGGACTCCGGCGCAGAATCCTTCGCAACCCGCAGCCCCATTGTCAGCGACCTCGTCAAGGAACTCGGCCTGGGCGACCAGATCGTCACCCCCAACTCCTACGGCTCCTGGCTGTACCTGCCGCAGGGCGCCCGTCGCACCCCCAGCACCGGCATCATGGGCATCCCCGGCAATGTGAACGATAAGTCGCTGATCCCCGTCATCGGTAAGAACGGTCTGCGCCGCGCCCAGGTGGACAAGTTCCTGCCCGTCTCCGCAGGCGAGAACGCGAAGACCCTCGGTGAGCTCGTGCGCATCCGCATGGGCCAGAAAGTGCTCGACAACCTCGTCGCACCCGTCGTCTCCGGCGTGTACTCCACCCACCCCGATAAGCTCGACGTCGATGCGACCATCCCCGGTCTGCGCGAAGCCTTCCGCAAGCACCGCTCCCTCGCCGCCGCAGCGCACGCTTTCCGCTCGGCAGCCCCCGCAGGCTCACAGGTCGCCGGTATTGTGGGCGGCATGAACCAGCTGTCCGAACGTCTCGTCGAAGACCTGTACGCCTCCGGTGTTCGCATCGTCACCGGATTCGATGTCATCGCCGTTGACCGCGACGAATCCACCGGCCAGTGGTTCATCATCCAGCGCCACACCACCGACGGCGAAAACACCCCCCTCTACGCCGACTACCTGGTGCTCGCCACCGACGGCCCGACCGTGGCACGACTCATCGGCCCGCACGTCTCCACCGCCCTACCCGCCATGGAACCCGGCCCCGAAGTCGCCCTCGTCACCCTCGTCGTTGATGCCCCCGCCCTGGACAAGCACCCCCGCGGTACCGGCCTGCTCGTCTCCGAAGAAGCCACCGCCGTACGCGCCAAGGCACTCACCCACGCCACCGCCAAATGGCAGTGGGTCGCCGAGGCCGCAGGCCCCGGACGCCACGTGGTACGCCTGTCCTACGGCCGAGGCGGCGAAGACTCCCGCTTCTCCGAAGTCGCCCTCGCAGACGAGCAGCTCATCACCCTCGCCCTGCGCGACGCAAGCCGCATGATGGACGTAGCCCTCACCCACAACAACCTCGTCGACGCGGACGTCGTACGCTGGCGCGGTGTACTACCCGCCTCCACCCCCGGCCACCGCGACCGAGTCAAAGAATTCCGCGAACGCGCCAGCGAACTCGGAACCCTTAGCACCGTCGGCTCCTGGGCGGCAGGCTCCGGCCTGGTCTTAACCGTCAAAGACACCTACGAGCAGATGGACCGCCTCATCTACCACGCGGCGCAGGACTGGGAAGGCGTCACCTCCCCGAAAGCCGCAACCGCCAAGTAGACGGCGCAGCGGCGGCAGAAGCTCAGCCAATAACTCAGCTCAGCCAGTAACTAGACCAAAAAATTGAGAAAACGCGCAGCTACGGAAGCCGCGCCTCCAGCACAGCGAACCCTCGCTGAAGAAAGGAACACACAATGTCTCACGATCACGCAGCACACGGCCACGGCGGCGCACACGGCGCAGGTCAGGGCGGCTACACCCACGCAGGCCACGGCTACGGCGGCGCACCCAAGGGCTACGCAGTCCAGCACTCCGCAGCCGACGAGAACCGCCGCGGCCGCGAAGAAGGCGAAACCCTGCACTACGCCCTGTACACCGTGTTCGCACGCTCCGGCGCACGCCCGGCAGAGGCTAACACCGACGAGGCTCGTGCCGAATTCGAGAAGGTTGTTGAGCAGCTGGCCGCCGAGGGCGTGACCCTGCGCGGCATCTACGACGTCTCCGCAATGCGCGACAACGCCGACATCATGATTTGGACCCACGGCCAGAACCCCGAAAAGCTGCAGGCAGCAGTCCGCAAGATTCGCCGCACCGCACTGTTCGCAGGCACCACCATCGTCTGGTCCACCATGGGCGTACACCGCGAAGCAGAATTCACCCGCAACCACGCCCCCGCCTACGCACGCGGCAAGGCACCTGAAACCTGGGTCTGCGTCTACCCCTTCGTACGCTCCTACGACTGGTACTACATGAACCCCGAACGACGTGCAGAAATGCTCAAGAACCACGGCATGAAGGCAATCGACTTCCCGCAGGTTCTGGCAAACACCGTCGCATCGTTCGGCCTGAACGACTACGAATGGGTCCTCGCCCTCGAAGCACCCGAACTCGTGGACCTCGTCGACCTGATGCGTCACTTCCGCAACACTGAAGCACGCCTGCACGTTCGCGAAGACACCCCCTTCTACACCGGCCGCCGCATCGGCGCAGACGAAGTAGCAGAGGTCCTGGCGTGAGCCATCAGCCGAACGACGGCGTAACCCTCAACGGCACGCTCCTGCCGGACGACGTGGTACCCAACCGCACCGACCCGGCGAACACCGCCTCCAACGGCCCCGCCGCGCTCAACGAGCAGACCCTCGGTGACTACCGAAGCGAACGCAGCATCACCCGTGAACGTGCCGAAGAGGCGCGCCCCTACGACCTGGTGATTCTCTCCTCCTTCGGTGGCCCCGAGGGGCAGGAGGACGTCATCCCGTTCCTGCGCAACGTCACCGCTGGCCGCGGCATCCCGGATGAGCGCCTCGAAGAGGTCGCCACCCACTACCGCGCCAACGGCGGCATCTCGCCCATTAACGAGCAGAACCGTGCCCTGCTCGCCGCACTGCAGCAGGCGCTCGCTGAACGCGGCCCGCACATCCCGATCACCTGGGCGAACCGCAACTGGAAGCCCTACGTGAAGGACGTGCTCGCCGAAGCCTACGAGAACGGCCACCGCAACGTGCTCGTGCTGGCGACCAGCGCCTACCCGGGCTACTCGAGCTGCCGCCAGTACCGTGAAGACTACGGCATGGCGATCGAGCAGCTCGGCCTGGAAGGTCGCGTACACGTGGGCAAGATTCGTCAGTTCTTTGACGTGCCCGGCTTCTCCCGCGCCTTCGCTGACGGGCTGAAGGACGGCCTCGCCACGGTGCGTGAGCAGCTTGCCGCACGCGATAGCGGTTCGCTGAACCCGCGCCTGCGGATCATGTTCTGCACCCACTCGGTGCCGACCTCCGCAGCGAACGAGGCTGGCCCGCGCGGCGTGAACTATGAGGGCGGCTCCGCCTACGTGGAGAAGCACCTGCAGGTCGCCCGCGCCGTGCTTTCGCTGGTTCGCGATGAGGCTCCGCAGCTTCTGCAGAACGTCGAATGGGAGCTGGTGTACCAGTCCCGCTCCGGCCCGCCGTCCATGCCTTGGCTGGAACCGGACGTCAACGACGCCCTGGAGGCGCTGCCCACCCCCGCCAACCCCGGCGAGGACGGCGAGGCCCCCGTGGAGGGCGTCGTGCTGGTGCCCCTCGGCTTCGTCTCCGACCACATGGAAGTCAAGTGGGACCTGGACACCGAGGCGCTGGACACCTGCGAGCGCCTGGGCGTGGTCGCCGTGCGCACCCCCACCCCCGGCACGCATCCGGCGTACGTGGAGTCGCTGCGCCGCCTCATCGAGGAGCGCGTGGAGAACGGCGTTTCAGCCGACCTGCGCCCCGAACGTGAGAGCGTCCTCGCCCTGAGCGCGAGCGGTCAGTACGGCTGGTTCGACGAGTGCGAACCCGGCTGTTGCAAGCCCGGTCGCGGCGCGCCGAAGCCGGTCATCGCAGAGTACGCACCCGGCACTACCGGCGCTGAGGACAGCGCTTCTGAGAACGCACCCGCCAGCCGCTCCGGTGGATGCGGCTCCGGCGGATGCTGCTCCCACTAACACCACCCCTGTAGCTCCGGCTCGCCCCAGCACCCCCTGACCGGGGTGTGCGGGCGGGTCGGAGCCGCACTGCCTACAAGCCCACACACAGCTGCGGCGCACACAGTTGCAGGCACAGCTCAACGCACAGACACACACGCCTACGGGCTATCACACACCTCACCGAAAAGGAGAGATATGAGCCATCACGAGTACATCTTGGGCACCCGCGGGTCTGCTCTCGCCCTGACCCAAAGCCGTATTGCCGCTGAAACCGTCACCTCCCTCTACACCGAACACCAGGCACACCACGGCGCCGCAGATGCCGAGGTCGTGGATTTCACCCTGCGCACCGTCAAAACCGAAGGCGACGTGCTCACCGGACCCCTGGCGACCCTTGGCGGCACCGGCGTATTCGCTGCGGCACTGCGCCAGCGCCTGCTCGACGGCGAGAACGCCTCCGAAGAAAACCGCGTGGACATGGCGGTACACTCCCTCAAGGACCTGCCCTCCGCGCCCTGCCCCGGCCTGGTGGTCGCCGCAACCCTCAAGCGTGAAGACCCCCGCGACGCCCTCGTGGCACGCGACGGCCTGACCATCGACACCCTGCCGGAAAGCTCCCGCGTGGGCACCGGCTCACCCCGCCGCGCCGCACAGCTGCGCGCCCTGCGCCCCGACCTGGAAATCGTCGACATTCGCGGTAACGTGGGCACCCGCATCGGCCGCGTGAAGGGCCTGGAAGAGCACGCCGGCAAGCAGGTCGTGCTCCGCCAGAACACCGAAACTTCCGAACGCGCCGACCACGGCGTAGGCACCGAACGCAGCGGCGACTGCGACGCCGTGGTGCTCGCCGTCTCCGGCTTGAAGCGCCTGGGCAAGGAAGAACTCATCACCGAGTACCTAGACCCCACCCGCATGTTGCCCGCCCCCGGCCAGGGCGCGCTCGCCTTGGAAGTGCGCGAAAGCGAGTTCGAGAACCCGGACCCCGCCGTGCTTGCCGACCCCGAGGTGGCGCGCCCGGTGCGTGCCCTCGGCCGTGCCCTGCTCGCCGCAAACCACCACGAAACCCGCCTCGCCGTCAGCGCCGAACGTGCCCTGCTGCGCCGCCTCGAAGCCGGATGCGCCGCCCCCATCGGCGCGTACGCGCACGTGGTTGAAGGCGACCTGGTGCTTAACGTTGTGGTGGCGTCCCCCGACGGCACCGACATGCTGCGCCACACCTCGGCAACCGCCGAACTGGACGTGCCCGGCGCCGAACGCTTGGGCGTGCGCGTGGCGGAAGACCTGTTGCAGATGGGTGCCGCCGCACTGGCTGGATTGGACCTGAAGTAGGCATCATGTCTGCCTCGTGTTCTGAACCTCAGCTGGCTGATGCCCCGCAGGTTGATGCCCCGCCTTCTGAAACCCCGCGCACGGTTCTGCTGACCCGCTCCGCCATCCAGGGCGCCGCCTTCGAACGCGCCCTCGCCGAAGAATGCGCACAGAACGGGCTGGGGGAGTGCCGGGTACTCTTCGCACCGCTGCAGCAGGCACGCACCGTCGAGCCCGGCGAAGACCACGCCGCCGCGCTGGAGGCGCTCGCCTCCGGCCACTATGCGTGGGTGAGCTTCACGAGCGCCAACACGGTTCGCGCCTGCGCCGAGCTGTGGGGTGACAAGTTCGCCCGCGCCTGCGCGAGCGGTGGAGTGTGTATCGCTTGCGTGGGTACGGCAACCGCCCGTGCCGTACACGCCCAGCTCGGGCTGGATGCAGATTTTCAGCCGCAGGTGCAGAGCGCCGCGGGAATGCTCGCGGAGTTCGAGCAGCCCGTAGCTGAAGCCCCCGCTGTGCTGGTTTTGGAGGGCTCCAACGCCCGCCCGACCCTGCGGGAAGGCCTCAAGGACCTGGGCTGGGACAGCCGCCGCTGCGTGCTCTACGACATGGTGCCCGCCGAGCAGGTGGCGCCCGGCGAGCTGAGCCTCAGCACCGCCCGCGCGCTCGTACAGGGGAATGCCGTAGATGCCGCCGCCCCGGAAACCCCCTCGCCGGATGTGCTGGTGGTGACCGCCCCCTCCCGCCTGCACGCCCTACTCGACGGCGCACCCGCGCTACCGCCCGAATCCGTGCCGCCGGTGGTGGCAATTGGGGCGAGTACCGCCTCCGCATGCCGCGCCCTGAACCTGCGCTACGTGCAGGCCGATTCGCCGTCACCGCAGGATTTGGCGCGCGCCGCCGCGTCCCTCATGTAGGCGCATCCCTCATCTACTAAGACCACATATTTTTATCGAGTTTTCAGGAGAGATCATGAACCTCACCCGCCGCCCGCGCCGCCTGCGCACCACCGCAGCCATGCGCTCCCTCGTCGCCGAGACCACCCTGCGCCCCGCGCAGCTGATTCAGGTGTTCTTCGTTCGCGACGGCATCGACGAGCCGCAGCCGATTCGTTCGATGCCCGGTCAGTACCAGCACACCCTGGAGAGCATCATCCCCGCCGTGCGTGAGGCGTACGAGGCGGGCATCCGTTGCATTGACCTGTTCGGCATTCCTCGCGATGAGGATAAGGACGAGGTCGGCTCGACCGCCTGGGATCCGCAGGGCATCCTGAACCGTGCCATTGCGGTGTGCCGTGAGGAGTTCGGCGACGACCTGGTGGTTATGGCTGACACCTGCCTGGATGAGTTCACGAGCCACGGCCACTGCGGCGTGCTGGTCGATGACGGCCACGGCACCCTCGTGGTGGATAATGACGAGACTGTGGAGCTGTACTGCAAGATGGCGGTTTCGCAGGCTCGCGCGGGTGCGCACACGGTGTCCCCGTCGGGCATGATGGACGGCCAGATCGCGGCGATGCGTGCTGCCCTGGACGAGGCCGGCTTTGAGGATGTGTCGATTCTGGCGTATTCGGCAAAGTACGCTTCGGCGTTCTTCGGCCCGTTCCGTGACGCGGTGGAGTCCAGCTTCACGGGTGACCGTAAGACCTATCAGCAGGACCCGGCGAACCGCCGTGAGTCTCTGCTGGAGGTGCGCGCTGACCTGGAGGAAGGCGCGGATATGGTCATGGTGAAGCCTGCCGGCAGCTACCTGGATATTGTGCGTGAGGTGGCGGAGTTTTCGCCGGTGCCGGTGGCGGCGTATCAGGTGTCGGGTGAGTACGCGATGATTGAGGCGGCTGCGGCGAACGGCTGGATTGACCGTAAGGCTGTGGTGTTGGAGTCGTTGCGTTCGATTCACCGCGCCGGTGCGGACGTCATCCTGACTTATTACGGTACGGAGGCGGCGGGCTGGCTCCGCGAGCTGGACGCCTAACCCCCTCCCTCCTTGAACGCTGAGAAGCCACATGTGTTTCGAAAAGCCACGTCTTTGGTGGCTTCTCGAAACACATGTGGCTTCTCGCTTTCCGTGACTAAAACTGGGAGTAAAAATAGAAAAATATAATAAGATTTTCAGGTTGTATTAGGGTGCAACCGGATGAGATGAAAATGTAAAAAATCTGTTGCAATGAAGATGTAGGCGGACTACTGCAGTATGAGTGCTTTGCGGCGTTGGGGATGTTGGATGCAAAATTATTTATCTTACGAGAGAACTAGTCAGCGGATGAGATCTAACTCGTAACCTCTGGAAGGAAGTGTGGGGTCTAAGGGGAATTAGTCACTTTGCAGAGAAGCGTGGGCCATTTCCGCGGGAGGCTCCGAGGAAGATATCTCACTAGAACCAGGTTTAGGGGCCTAGGGAGCATAAATGTATTTCTATAGTAATTGCGTTATCGTAACTCTGGTTTCCCCCGAGCTATTCATGGTTGACTTGGGGATATGTTCATAGTAGACTTCAGATGTGGTTGCGATATGTAACTGCATCTCAACTTCAAAGGAGAACAATATCATGGCAGATTTGCAACGAGGCGACGAAGTCATCGCTGTACAGGATATTTCTGTAGGTATCTTCAGCAGTGTCCCCAAGGGTACGCGTGGAGTAGTGACTGATACCAGCGGTTTCTTTACTACTCAGTACACCGTTTCTTTTGAGAATGGTCAGAAGGCTGAAAACGTCGACGGAAATGCAATTCGAGCTATTTAAATTTAGCTAATACGTTTGCATTTAGTTGGTTGTATATACAACTGGCAAACAAACTTGGTTTTTAACCGAGAGAAGCCACATGCTGTACGAACAGCATGTGGCTTTTCGCCGTTTATGCTTGTTCTTCGCTGACTGGCTTGTACCCGAGGGAGGTGCACACAATGTTGCCGTTGGTGAAGTACTCCGCCAGCATCTCGCGGTCGGCGGGGGAGCGCAGGTCCGCCCAGCGTTCCTGCTCCAGGTAGAACGCAACCTGGGAGGTCAGGCAGACGACACGCTCATCGTGCACCGCCACAATGTGCCTGCGCAGCCACGGCATGCGCTGAGCGAGGTTCGGCGGGATTCTGGACGGCACCTTGATTTCTATCTGCCATTGCGAGGGCTCGTAGAAGGTCGGCTTGATCTGTTTGGGGTTCTTCGGGAAGACGCAGAACTCCTCAATATCGGTGTAACGGTACTTCTTCGCGGGCAGGAAAAGCCGCCCGACGTAGAACGAATCGGGGTTGAACAGCAGGTACCGCCTCTTGCAATACCAGCGAGTCGCAAAGGTTATAGCGGCGACAAGCCCCAACATGATGGACGCGTCACGGCGAGACATCGGGCGAACACCCAGAATGGTCCAGCCAACGAGTGCATAGAAGAAAACACAGAAAGCCAGAAACAGCACAAAGTGGGTTTCAAAATAGAACTGGTTTCTTTTCCAGACTCGTCTGGCTCGGGGAGGAATCTCCTCCAGGGGTGCGGAAGCGCTTAGCTCCATGAGTCGTCCTCTCTACGGGTCTCGGTGATGGTGTGTGGCTTTTCGCCGTTTATGCTAATCAGCCGCTAATCCACTGCGCGGAAGGACGCGATACGCGCCGCCTTTTCCGTGAGCTCATTCGCCGGCTTGTAGCCCAGCGTCAGGCAGATAGCGCGCCCCTCCACGAAATACAGGGGCAGTTTCTCGCGGTCCGCCGGGGAATCCACATCTGCCCAGCGTTCCTGCTCCAGCTTGAACGCAATATGTGCCACCAAACAATCGATGCGGTAATCCCCGAAGCCAAAAGTCTCTAGGGAACCGTTAGAGAAAGTGACGGCAATACGCCAATCACTGGGCATCTGCTGATCAGGGTCTATATCCTCGGGATCGCCCGTGTACCAGGGGTAAACCTTGAACCGCTCAATATCGGAGTACTGATAGACCTTGGGCGAACGGAAAATACGCCCACGCTTCACCACGGTCGGCGTGAACCGGTAGTACGAACGCACCGTACACCACAGGTACGGAATGGCGAACACGTAGACAACAAGAAACGCTATTGAGGTCTTGCCGATGTAGGTGGGTACATACTCGAGCAGCTCGGTGTTCGCGAGCGAATGAAGGTAGCAGAGCAGGAAGAAACCACCGACAGGAAGAGCCACAAAGAGGAAGATTCCCTGCCCCTTCCAATCAACTTGAATGGGCTCACTACTGGGCATGGCAACCGTGCCGCGGAACGGGGCACTGAGCCGACCCAGCGTCCTGGTGTAAATAGCGGGCATGCCCAGATGACGTTCATTGGGGCTGAAACCGCGTGCGACGCGCCAGCCGCGGCGACCCCAGCGCGCCGCCCAATATACCATGAGGAACGGCAGAAGCAGCCCCGGAATTAGGATTCCGTCGTACGCCATATCCCAGTACAGAACGAACGTCGAATAGACGATGACACACGCCCAGCCGTACACGAGGATATGCCCGAAATCCATAATGGCGTTTGAGCCTTTGATGCTTTCCAGCTGGGCTTCAGCCCTGCGGAATGCCGCTTCTTCCTGCTCGGACGTGAGGTGAGTGCCAGCATCCGCGAGCTCTGTAATTGCCTCCTTCACATCCTCGACGGGGGAACCCATGACCGAGGTGTAGACTTCGCGCGCTCGCGAGGCGCTAATGAGCGTCGGGTAGGCGACCTCCACCAGCAGGCAGCACGCCAGGTAGATGAAGAACGCCACCAGCCACACGTTGCGCACCTGCTCCAGGGGCAGGCCCAGGGCTGCAAGGTCCATGAATTGTCCTCTCTATCGGTGTCTCTTTACGGGGGATCGGTGATGGTGTGTCTACGGTGCTGAGAAGCCACATGTGTTTCGAAAAGCAACATAAAACGTGGCTTCTCGAAACACATGTGGCTTCTCGCGGTATTAAAGCAACTCGCTTACTTGTACTGCGCCTTCTGGAAGGACGCGCGGCGTGCCGCCTCCTCCGCATGCTTACCGGCAGGCTTGTACCCCATGGTCGTGCAGATGACGCGGCCGTCCACGAAGTACTTCGCCAACATTTCACGGTCCGCCGGCGAATCCAGCTGCGCCCAGCGTCCCTGCTCAATGTTGAACGCAATCTGCGCCACCAAACAATCAATCTGGTGCTCATTCAGCGAATAGTCGTGCTTGCGGCCGCCGGGGAGCAGAATCTCCAGCGTCCACTGGCTCGCGTCCTTTGGGTTCAGCTTGATAGCGTCCGGGTTCTTCGGGTACACACGGAATGCGCGAACCTCAGAGTAGGGGCGGGACTTCGCCGGAAGGAGCAGACGCCCAGCCTGGAACGAATCCGGGTTGTACAGCACGTAATCGCGGCTACGCATCAGCAATATGATGATCAGCAGAACGCCCGCCGCCAGCAAGAACCAGGATGCGTGACCGATATAGATCGCTTCCCAATCCTCGTCGATGCTCCAGCCCGCCAGCGAAACTAAGAAGACCGAGGCGAGCAGGAACGCAATACCGCCGAGGATCCAGTAGGCGGTGCGGTCGTCACGGATCGGCTCTACACCCGGCACCGTGCCGCGCACACGGAACGGTGCGCTCAGCTTACCCAGCGTCGCCGAGTAGATGCGCGGCATGCCCAGCACACGGTCGTCCTTGCTGTATCCGCGAACTGCACGCCACTGACGGCGGCCAATACGCGCACCCAGGTACACCATGAGGAACGGCAGAATCAGCGCCGGTAGTACAACACCGTCGTACACGATATCCCAGTACAGGGTGAAGATAGAGACCGCCACAATCCAGCCCCACAGGTACATGACCACGTGGAACCAGCCGCTAAACACGCCGGCGCCCTCAATAGAATCCAGCTTCTTCTTCGCCTTCTTCGTGGCGCTACCCTTGCGGGAGGAGCTCAGCGGCGCACCCATCGCGGTGCGTTCCGCGGTGGCGCGGCGCGCCTCATCAACGGGCGAACCGGACACCTCAAGGTACAGTTCGGCTGCCTTCTCCTTCTTGATGGGCACCGGGTAGGCGATATCCACCAGCAGGCACAAGCCCAGGTACACCATGAAGGCGATCAGCCACACGTCGCGTAGCTGCTCCATAGGCAGTCCCAGAGCGCTCAGATCCATGAGCGGCTCACCTCCTTACGTCTCTCGAACCCCTAAGCGGATGCGGCAGCAGCTGCGGCAGCCGGAAGAGCCGAGATGATACGGTCCATCGCCTCATCATTGTGGGCGGCAGAAACGAACCACGCCTCGAACGCGCTCGGCGGCAGGTACACGCCGGATTCGAGCATGGAGTGGAAGAACGCGTTGTAGCGGCTGGTTGCCGACGCCTTGATGTCGGCGTAGTTGTGCACGCCCGCCTCGGAGGTGCCGAACGCGACCGAGAAGAGGTTACCGGCGCTCTGGATGGAGTGGTCCACACCGGCGGCGTTGAACGCCTCGGTCAGAGCCTGCTGCAGCTGGGCGCTACGCGAATCCAGGTGCGCGTAGACGGCAGCATCAGCCAGGGTCAGGGTCGTAATGCCCGCCGCAACCGACAGCGGGTTACCGGAGAGAGTACCCGCCTGGTAGACCGGACCGACCGGCGCCAGGTGCTCCATGACCTCACGCTTACCGGCCAGCGCCGCGATGGGCATACCGCCACCAATGACCTTGCCGAACGTGAAAATATCGGGAACCCAGCCGCCATCCTCGGGAGCCGCGTAACCCCAGTAACCAGCCGAAGACACACGGAAACCGGTCAGCACCTCATCAAAAATGACGAGCGCACCATTCGCGTGAGCAATCTCGTGCAGGCCACGGTTGAAACCGGGCTCGGGGGTCACCACGCCCATGTTGCAGGGCGCCGCCTCAGTAATAATTGCGGCAATCTGACCCTCGTGGTTTGCGAACGCCTCACGTACAGCGTCCAGGTCGTTATAGGGCAGAACGATGGTCTCCGCGGCGGTTGCGGCAGTCACGCCAGCAGAACCCGGCAGCGCCAGGGTAGCCACACCCGAACCAGCCTCGGAAAGCAGCGCATCCACGTGACCGTGGTAGCAGCCCGCAAACTTAATAATCTTGTCGCGACCGGTCACACCACGCGCCAGACGAATCGCAGTCATGGTCGCCTCAGTACCGGTCGACACCATACGCACCTGATCAATAGCGCCGGGAATCGCCGCGTTAATACGGTTGACCACCAGCTCAGCCAGCTCAGCCTCCGGCGCGCTCGCCGCACCAAAGGACAGGCCGCGCTCAGCCGCCTGCTGAACCGCCTCAACTACCTGCGGATGCGCGTGACCCAGAATCGACGGACCCCACGAGCAGACCAGGTCAACGTACTCGTTGCCGTCCGCATCGTACAGGTACGCGCCCTTAGCCTTCGCGGCAAACGCGGGGGTGCCGCCCACAGAATTGAAAGCACGCACCGGGGAATTCACGCCACCGGGAATCACCGCGCGAGAACGTTCAAACAGCTTCTCGCTGGCTTCGTGGTGCAGCGGGTGGGTAGAGGAAGGAGTCATCGTATCGGTGCCTTTCAAACGAGACGGCGAACTAAAGAATTACAAGGGACGATGCGCACCAGGCAACGGAGCCCGCACGCTATGAGCGTCCCGTACCCTAACCATCATAGGCGCTACAGATGAACCGCAGGTGACAAGCACCTGAACGTACCGAAAGGTGACGATAAAACACAACAGACAAGTTAGGGAACAGAGAAAAATAAAGAACAGGGGGGGCGCAACGCGCTAACGCAGGTGCCGGTCAGTGTCCAGACGGTTCAGCACCTGAGTGTCCTGATCGAACAGCCAGTTCTTATCAAAGAGCAGACGCACAAACGCCAGGCCCATACCCAATGCCATGAAAATCAGCATGGATTGCACAAAACCGGTCGTCGCCGAGTACATGTCACCGCTGGCAAAATGCGACATCGAACGGTAGAACGGAACACCCGGAACCATCGTCACCACCGCCGGAACCGACAGGGAAATACGCGTGTACTTACGCTGATGCAGCGGCGCCACAATCTCAGCCAAAATACCCACACCAAACACGGCAATCGTTGCCGCCATATGCGCGGGCATGCCCGCCTCCACCATGTGGATACGGGCGGGGTTCGCCACCGCAGCAATCACGCCACCCCACAGGCACGCCACCGGGGATGCGGCAAAAAGCATCGCGAAGCCAGCCGCCGCAACACCCGAGGAAAGCACCTGCAACACCAAATACAGGATTGGATCCAGGTTAAGAGGCGCCGGGGCAGCCAGCGGCAAATGGAAGAGCGAGCCCAAAACCCACACCGCAAACGACGCACTCAGCAACAACAAACCCACATAGGTTAGACGCGAAATACCCGCCAAAAAGTCCATGCGGGAAATATCGAGCATGCCCGTCACCATGGGGAAACCGGGCACCAAGAACAGTACCGACGAAATGAAACCAATCATATGGTTCGGGCTAATCCAACCCGCCGCGACCAGCACATTAACAAGCGCAATGTACAGGCCCGCCGCCAGGAAGCCGCACGCCATCCACGTTGCCAAATGGCTCACCCCGCGCTTGAGCAGGGTCGAACGCAAAAACTGGCCGGCACCCGCCGCGAAGAACACCACCGTGCACTCCACCAGACCGCCACGGTTCAAGAACGCGAACCCGGCACACGCCACCGCCGACGCCAGCGCCAACATCCAGCGGGTGTACAGAGGCTTCGCCGAATCGATACGGTCCAGCTCAGCATTCGCCTCCGCCGGAGTAATCTTTTCAGGAAGCTCAGAAATGAACTTACCCAACTGATCCAGCTTATGAGCGTTAATGCCCATCGTGCGCTGCTCAGCCACCTCAGTACGGAAATTACCGTCAGTGTACGAAGAAGTCGAAATTTCGGTGAAGGTCACCTGCGCGTGATGCTCCTTCAACCCCACAGCCTTCGCCAAACGCGCCATCGACGCCTTAATACGGTATGCGCTCGCACCCGACTTCATCAGGATGCGGCCCAGGCGGAGCACCACCTGCGACTGCGCCACCAAATGCTCATGAGCCAGACGGGTAGACCCCAGATAAATACTGCGCGTATTAGTGTCAGGGTACGGCTCGGTAGTGCGGGGCTGATCATCCATGAGAGGCCTTCCGGGTCGTGCTATTCACGTGCTATTCGTGTAGGTGTGGTTCCTTATCTAGCATAGGGGAGAAGCCCAAACGGGGATAGTGTCAGCCCGTCAGCAAAGGAGAAGTGTTTGGGGATGCTGCCTAGGTTTTTAGCGGCGCAGTTTTATCGGCGCACAGGCCAGCGGCCGTCAATAACCTCAGATTCCTTACCCGGCTGCGTACGCAACCACGCCTGGAAGCTCGCCGCCTGCTCCGCCGCCCACTGAATCTGCTGCTCGTGCAGCTGGCGCGCATCCACGTTGAGGACCTCGGGGAACTGCTCGGTCAGCTTCACCAGCAGACGCTCCGCCGCCAGGGCATCATCAGCGGAGGTGTGGGCGTTCTCCAGGGAGACACCGTACTCGGCGGCAAGAACCTCCAGGGTGCGCTTGCCGCGCTTACGCGGAATCACGTGCTTATGCAGAACGTACGGGTCGAGCACCACACCCGGCGGCAGCTCACCATTGGCAATATTGTGGCGCAGCATCTCGTGGTGCAGCACCGAGAAATCGTAGGCGGCATTGAACGCAATAATCGGCACACCGTCAAGGTTCAGCGCACCAATCGCGCCGGCTAGCTCCCACACGACCTCGCGGGCGGGACGGCCGTGCTCACGCGCGTACTCAGTCGTAATACCGTGCACGGCGGCGGCACCGGCAGGGATCTCAACGCCGGGGTCGGCAAGCCACTCGCCACGGCGCACCACATTACCCTGAGGGTCCAGCAGGATCAGGGAAGCAGTCACGATGCGGGCGGTGGTGACGTCCACACCGGTGGTTTCAAGGTCAAAAGTGGCGCGCAGGCCGTTCATCCAGGTCATGCTATAAGACTAACCCAGCGGAGAAGGAGGCGCGCGCCTGGTCGTCACCCGGCTGTGGATAAGCCCTTGGCGAGGCGGCATATTAAGTCACCGAGGCGGCACATAAGTAGCTGACGAGCCCGAATGACCGTCGACAAGGTACAACCGCGCTACAGCCGATAGACTGAAACCATGACAACCCAACTTCTCACCGGCATCCCCGGAACCGGTAAAACCCACCACCTCACAGAGCGCGCCCTGCGCTACCTCGCCGACGGGAACGACCCCGCCCGCCTGCTCATCCTCGCACCCACCCGCACCGCCGCGACCCGCATGCGAGACACCATCGCCGCATCCAGCGACCGCAGCCTCTCCGTAGCGCCCACCCGCGCCTGGGCAGCCTACGCCTTCGACCTGCTCAAACGAGCCCAAACCCGCGGGCTGCTCAGCGGCGTAGAAGGCAACCTCAAACTCCTCTCCGGCCCCGAACAAGACGTCATCATCGGCGAACTACTCGCCAACCACGCCGAAGGCATCGCCCCCGGACCCGCCTGGCCCGACGTACTCCGCGACGCCCTCGCAACCCGCGGATTCCGCCACGAAATCCGCGACTTCTTCGACCGCATGGCAGAATACGACCTCACCGCCGAAGACGTACACGCCCTCGCCACCGAACACAACCAGCCCGCCTGGCACGCCCTCGCCCAACTGCACACCGAATACCGTGCCGTGCGAGCCCTCCGCGCCAAAAACGCCTACGACCCGGCAGTACTCATCAACGACGCCTGCCGGCTGCTGCTGCGCGCCCCCGAATTCCTCGCCGAAGAACGCCGCCGCTACGACCTGATCCTCATCGACGACGTGCAGGAACTTAGCCCCTCCATCTACCGGCTGCTGCGCCTCATCGCCGCAGAAGTCGCCCCCGCAGACGCCGCGCACCTGACCGAAACCTACCCCGACCTCTTCGCTGAAGGCCCTCGGGTTGTCATGACCTACAGCGACGAAGCCGTCGTCCAGGGCTTCCGAGGCGCCCGCCCCGACCTCGTCACCACCCTGCAGGCGAGCTTCCCGAGCATACGCACCCGCACGCTCACCACCTCATACCGCCTGCCCGCACTCATGATGCCGCTCGTGGCGGATATTCGCCGCCGCCTGCCGCGCTACACCCGGTTCGTGCCGCTCACCCCCGAACAGGATGGGGGCGCGCAGGAGGGGGTCAAGAACGGTGCGCCCGCAACCTTCGGACGTATCAACACCACCCCCGCCGACGAAGCCCTCACCTGGGGTGCCGCCGACGAACCGCTGCTGCACCTGGGCGCTGACGGCAAAATCCTCGACCCCGCACACTACCGCACCGCACCCGCCGGCGTGTATAAGTATGCGCTCGCCAGCTCGCAGGACGAGGCGAACCTCATCGCCCAAATGCTGCTCGAAGAACGCATCTACGGCAACCACCCCTACCGCGAATCCGCCATCATCGTGCGTAGTAGCGCGGACGTGGCGCGCATCCGCCGCGTGCTCTCCTCGAACGGTATTCCGTCGCGTACCTCCGCGGCGCTCGTGCCGGTGCGCGACGAGCCAGCCGTACGCCCCTTCCTGGACGCGCTCAGCCTGCTCGTCTACGCCCGCAAGCGCGGCGAGAAGGCGCTCAACCCCGCCGTGCACATGCCCGCGGCAGAAGGTGCGGAGGCGGGGGAGCGCGGCGGCTACGAGGCCCTCAGCGCAACCGAAGCTGAAGAGCTCATGCGCCGAAGCCTCGACGACGTCATCGCCGAAGAAAGCCGCGCCAACCCCCTCGGCGGCGCGCAGAGCGCCATCACCCTGCTCACCTCTCGGCTCGGCGGCGCATCCAGCATGGACGTGCGACGACTCCGCCAGCAGCTACGATCCATCGAACTGCAAAGCGGCGGCCACCGCCCCAGCGACGACCTGCTCCTCGGCGCCCTGCTGCACCCCGAAACCCTCCCCGAAGAGGGCGTAGGACGGGCCGTGCACCGCATCGCAGCCGTGCTCTCCGCCGGACGTAAAGCACTCGCGCGCCCCGAATCCACCAGCACCGAAGTGCTCTGGGCACTCTGGGAAGCCAGCGGCCTCGAAAAGACCTGGGTCGCCCAGTCGCGCGGTGCAGGCCCCGACGCCGATGCCGCCCACCGCAACCTCGACGCCATGATCGGTCTCTTCGAAGCCGCCGACCGCTTCGACGAGCAGATGCGCGGCGCCGGTGCCGAGCAGTTCCTCGACTTCATCGACGCGCAGGACCTGCCCATGGACACCCTCGCCGCCCGCGGCGTACGCCAAGACGCGGTCGAGATTCTCACCCCCGCACTCGCCGCCGGTCAGTCCTGGCGCACCGTATATGTATGCGGCCTGCAGGAAGGCACCTGGCCCAACACCACCGTGCGAGGCTCCCTGCTGAGCACCGGCGACCTTACGGACCTGTGCGATGCACGCCTCCGCCAGCGCGCCCAGCAGGCAGAACAACATGCGGGGGAGAGCGAGCAGCCTGTGCCGCCCGCCCGCATCCGCAGCTACCCCGAACGCGTGCGTGACACCCGCCACGACGAGCTGCGCATGTTCGCCGTCGCCGCCACCCGAGCCAGCGCCCGCCTCGTGCTCACCGCCGTACGCAACGACAATCAGGCACCCGGCGAGTTCTTCGACTTCGTGCTACCCACCGACGCGGTCGGCGACTCCACGGAGGTGCCCATCACCCGCGTGCGCCGCCCCGCCACCCTGCGTTCCCTCGTGGCGGAGCTTCGCCGCACCCTCGTTGAGGAGTCGCTGAACGCGATGCGTGCCGAAGACGCACAGGACGGCGCGCCGGCTGGAAGCATGCCGGAGGAAGAGGCTCTCACCCCGGAGGCTTCCACGTACCGACTCGATGCCGCATCCCGCACTCTGGCGCGCCTGGCGAATGCGCAGGCACCCGGCGCCGCACCCGACGACTGGTGGGGGCTACTGCCGCTTTCTAGCACGGAGCTGCTCTTTGCGCACCGCCCGGCAGGCCACGCTGAGCTGGACGAAAACCACGGTGAAGAGCCTGCCGAAAACCCAGCAGAAAACCCCGGCCGCCGCACGATTACGCTTTCGCCCTCGCGCCTGGAAACCATTCACAGCTCCCCGCTGGACTGGCTGGTTTCCGCCGCCCGCGCGGAAGCCCAGACCGACCTGTCCCGCTCGCTCGGAACGCTCGTGCACGCCATCGCCGAGGAGTACCCGACCGGCACCCTCGAAGAGCTCCAAACCGCCCTCGACGAGCGCATTAGCTCCCTCGGCGTGCCCGCCCGCAAGGAGGACGAAACCGACGAAGAGTACCGCGAGCGCGTGCCCTGGGAATCCTACGCCCTCTACGAGCGCGCCAAGCGTATGATTCTGCGCCTGAGCTACTACTACCGTCAGCACATGGGTGACGCCGGCTGGCAGAACCTCGGTGTTGAAGGCTCCTTCGCGGTGCGTGTGCCCGTGCCCTTCGACCCCGCCGGTGAGGTTGGCGAGCTGGATGCGCTGCTCACCGGTCGTGTGGACCGCCTCGAGGGTACCGCCCCGGCGGAGGACGGCACCCGCCGCTACGCCATTGTTGACTTGAAAACCGGTAAGTCTAAGCCGACCGGCTCGGAGATGGAGACGCATCCGCAGCTTGCCGCCTACCAGATCGCGGTGGAGGCTGGCGCGGGCGAGCAGCTGGAGGAGCGTTACCGCGCCGAAGCCGCCGCCCTGGAGGCGGGCGAACCGCTACCGGATGCCCGCCCCCAGGAGCTGGAGTACACCGGCTATACGGGTCATTCCGCAGGCGCGGCGCTGGTGCAGTTGGGCGCCTCGGGCGTGAACGATGAGAGCAAGACTCGCCTGCAGGTTCAGCCCGCTCTGACGGAGCACGATTCGTGGGCGGCTGAGCTGGTGCAGCACGCCGCGGAGCTGATTGCTGGCTCGCAGGTGCAGGCTCGTCACCGTGAGGGCGGCTATGGGTGCCGTCTGCCGGAGATCTGCCCGATTTGTACGCGCGGCCGCCAGGTGACGCAGCCCTAGTAGCCGCGTACCCTACGTTTACTTTCGATATCACTCACCCCGAACCTCCCATGAGAATGATCCATGAGGAAGAGGAATCATGACTGACTCTGGCGCATACGGCGCTGATATGCAGGGCGCTACTACCCCCGGCGCTCACCCCGGTTCTGGCACCGGCATGCTCACCCCCGCCCAGTGGTGCGAGCACAATAGCTGGCAGCTGCCCAACGGCGTGCTCTTCTCTGCTGAATCCGCCGCGAATGACCCCGCGCTGAAGCCTGCCGACTACCGTAGCGCCCTCGACATTGCCGAGATGCTCAACGGCGCCGACGGTAAGAAGCCGACCCCCGAGCAGGTCCGCATGATTGAGGCGGGCCCCGCCCCGACCCTCGTCATTGCGGGCGCTGGTTCGGGTAAGACCGCGACCATGGTTGACCGCGTGATTTGGCTGGTTGATAACGGTTTTGTGCGCCCTGAAGAGGTGCTTGGCGTGACCTTTACCCGCAAGGCGGCAACCGAGTTGCGCAGCCGTATGCGTGCGGGCCTGAACACGCTGCGCCGTAGCCGCCGCGTCGCCCCGAGCGATGAGGAGCTGCGCGAGGGCGTGGCTGACCCGACCGTGCTCACCTACCACTCTTACGCGAATAACCTCGTCAAGGAGTACGGTCTGCGCCTGGGCGTGGAGCAGGACGCGCAGATGCTGGGCGATGCGCAGAAGTGGCAGCTTGCCGCGCAGATTGTGCAGTACTGGGAGGGGGAGCTTCCCCTCGATAAGGACGGCGTGCCGGTGTCTGCGGCGACCATGATTAACCAGATGCTGCAACTTTCTGACGAGTGCGCGGAGCACCTGGTGGAGCCGCAACAGGTTATTGACTTCTGCACCGAGCAGTTGGCGGCGTACGCGGCGGTGCCCGAGCCTCGCCGTGAGACGAAGACTGAGAGGGACATTCAGAAGGTTCAGCGTCTGCTGCGTAACCGCCGAGTGTACGCGCGCATGGCGATGAGCTACGCCCGCGTGAAGGCGCGCATGCAGGTGCTGGATTTTGGTGACCTGATGCGCTTTGCCGCCCGCATTGCGGAGGCTGACCCGGCGATCCGCGAGGGTGAGCGTGCCCGCTTCAAGGTGGTTCTGCTGGACGAGTTCCAGGACACTTCGCACGCGCAGATGAGCTTGTTCTCCTCGATTTACGGTGCCGATGAGGCGGCGGGTATTCCGGCGCATCCGGTGATGGCTGTGGGCGACCCGAAGCAGTCGATTTACGGTTTCCGCGGCGCTTCGGACGGCCAGATGTTCAGCTTCTACCGTCATTTCCCAACTAAGCATGTGCAGCCGCTGTTCCTGTCCATTGCGTGGCGTAACGACATTTCGGTGCTGAACGCGGCGAACCACGTGGCGGAGAAGCTGAAGGAGGTTCCCGAGTGGGTGCGTGCTGCCGACGGCGATATTACCGCCGCTCAGGTTCCTGACCTGCGCCCGCGCTGCGCCCTGGTGGGCGAGCCCGGTTCACCCGCTTTTGAGCAGGCTGCCGCGGGCATGGTGGGGCGCGTGGATTTGACCTACCACGACTCTGACCGCGAGGAGGCTGTGGCGATTGCCGAACGTATTGCGGCGATGCGTGCGCAGGCGGTGCGCGAGTATGAGCGCGCCTACGCGGCGCATCGTTCCGGTGATGGTTCGGTGCGTCCGCGTCTGAAGATGCCTGAGATTGCGGTGTTGGCACGTGTGCACGGTCAGCTGGACCCGATTCGTGTGGAGTGCGAGCGTCTGGGTATTCCGGTGCAGCAGGTGGGGTTGGGCGGTTTGCTCTCCCAGCCGGAGGTTGTGGATTTGGTGTCGGCGTTGCGTGTGCTGGCTGATCCGAACCGTTCGGATGCTCTGGCGCGCCTGCTGACGGGTGCGCGTTGGCGTTTGGGTGCGGCGGATATGTTGGCGCTGGGTGATTGGGCTCAGTCGCTGGTGCGTGAGCGTGAGCGTGCCCTGCGTGAGCAGATGGCGTTGCGTATGCTCGCCGAGGCTGAAGACACCGGCAACGCCGAAGATATCCGCTTGGAAGCAGAGCACCTGCGCGCCGCCCAGGAGCGTCTGGACGAAACCCTCAAGGGCGCGGTGGAGGATTCCTCTGGCTACGCCTCCCTGATTGAGGCAGTGGAGAACCTGCCGCAGGACGGCGCGGACGGCGAACCTCTCTACGGTGAGCAGTACCGTGGCCGCCGCTTCTCCCCGGCGGCGCTGGAGCGTCTGCGTGCTTTTGCTGAGCAAATGCGCGTGCTGCGTGCCGGTTTGAGTGAGGATTTGGGCACGCTTCTGTACGAGATTGAGCGGACCATGCTACTCGATATTGAGCTGGCGGTCCGCCCGGGTACCGACCCGCTGGGTTCACGCGCGAACCTGGACGCTTTCCACGAGGTGGCCGCCGCCTACGGCATGTCGGCGCCGCGTATTAACGCGATGATTTACGCCGGCTCTGACGGCGTGAGCGCGGAGGAGGGCGACCCGGGTGCGCGCCGCTTCCTGCTGTCTTCGGGCGGCGTGAGCTACGTGATGGGCTTCCTCGCGTGGCTTGAACGTGCCGATGATGAGGAGAAGGGCCTGGCGCTGGGCGCTGTGGAGCCTGACCCGAACGCGGTGCAGCTGATGACCATGCACGCGGCGAAGGGCCTGGAGTGGGATCATGTGCTTCTGCCGGGTCTGTGCGGTAGTGCGACCGGCGGGCAGACCCCGAACCTGTGGCAGATGTCGGCTAATGCGGCTCTGCCCTGGCCGCTGCGTGGCGACCGCGAGTACCTTCCGTCGATCCTTGAGACCCCGGAGGAGATTACCGCTTTCGAGAAGGCGAAGGACCTGGAAGACTACCTGGCCGAGCACAAGGATGATGCCGCCGAGCATGCCGGCATGGAGGACCGCCGCCTCATGTACGTGGCGATGACCCGTGCCCGTAACCTGCTGGCGTTGAGCGCCTACCGCTGGAAGAGCGCCGCTATGCTCCCCCTGCCGGTGCAGCCCTTCTGGGAGGAGCTGATGGAGATGCTTTTCAAATCGCTCTTCGGCCCGAATACGCCCATGGTGGATGCGCCCTCTGTGCGTTTCGAAGAGACAATGGATACCCCCTGGGCGGCACCGCAGCTGGTGGGCATGGGCCTGTCGTACACGATGCCGAACCCCGCCGATAAGCGCAAGAAGGTGCACCTGAACCATGTGCGTCGCTGGGCTGAGCAGCTGGCTGAGTCGAAGTACCGCCTGACCGAGCCGGTGGCCCTGGTGCACGGTACGGTCGTGGATCCCTCGAACCTGCCGCCTGCCCCCGATGAGGAGGCACTGCTGGAAGAGCTGGAACTCTACCCCGTAGACGCTGACGAGCTCACTCCCGTACAGGCGGAGGCGCGCGCGAATGCTCGGGCAGCCTACGCCGAGCAGGTGCAACGCTACGCGTGGGCGCTGGTTGAGGTCATGGCCCCCGCCCTCGCGCAGGATTGGCAGCTGGCGGCTCCTTCCGTACGAGCACGCACGGTGGCGGAGAACTGTACCCGCCTGAACCTGCCGGTGCCCGAATGGATTATCGAAGCCACCGAGCGGGAGAAATGGCGTGAGGCGCAACCGCCTCAGCCCGGTTTCTCGCCTACGGTAGCGGCGGCACTACCGATTGAGGTGCGCGGCCAGTTCGCCCAGAAGAACTACGAGGACAGGAACCCGAACATGGGTGCGGTGCTGACCGCCATGTGGCCTTTTGACCCGCTGGAGCGCCCCGTGATTTGGCGTTGGGCTTCTGACGATGCCCTCAACCGGGGCACGGAGGCGGTGCTTCGCCGCGGCCAGCATGAGCAGCTGGAACGTGAGATTGCGATCAACTCCTCGAGCCGTCGCGAGGCGGTGGAGCGTGCCGCCCTGGCGGTGGAGCTTGCCGTCGGCGCGGGGGAGGATAATCTGCACCAGAGCGGGGATGCAGCGGGGGAGAGCGCAAGCCACCTTGCACCCGTCGAACCCGCTGCATCCGCTGTACACGGCGAGTCCGCTATTCCCGAATCCCTGCGTCAGCAGGCGGTGGACTGGGAACGCGAAGCCGACCTGCTACTGCTCATGATGGGTCAGACCGACCCGGTGCTGAGCAATCAGCTGCCGGGGCACCTGTCCGCATCCACGTTCATTCGCCTGAGCGAGGACCCGCAGGGCACGGTGCATCAGCTGATGCGCCCGGTGCCTCAGCGTCCCTCGCGCGCGGCAACGATTGGTACGGCGGTGCACGCGCTAATTGAGGAGCACTTCGGGGTGGCGTCGAGCGCTGACCCGCTGGAGGCACCCGACGCGGAGGACACGGTGGGCGTTGACCTGCCTGGTTCTGTTGCCGCCTCCACCGCGCCCGCAGATCCCGCTGACCTGCAGGAACAGGACCAGTTCACCTTCGAGGACGCCTTCGAGGAGTCCGAGAGCGAACTGGACGCCTCCGTTCAGCGCCTCTGGGAGCGCTTCGCCACCAGCGAGTGGGGTAGCGACGAGTGGAAGGACCGCATCTGGGCGGTCGAATACCCGGTCGAAACCCACATCGAGGGCGTAAGCCTGCGCGGCCGTATCGACGCGGTGTTCCGCACCGAGGATGAAGACGGCGAACGCTGGGTCCTGGTGGATTGGAAGAGCGGCTCCCGCCCGAAGATGGCGACCATGCAGTCTCGACGCTTCCAGCTGGGCCTGTACCGCATCGCGTTCTCCCGCATTATTGGCGTAGACCCGGAGCGTATCAGCACCGTGTTCGTGTACCTGGGCGGCAAGGGCGTTGCGGAGGTGTGGGACCACCAGATCCGCGGCGGCCTGCCCACGGAGGCGCAGCTGGCGAAGGTGATTCGTGAGGCGCGCAAGGGCTAAGCAACAAGGCTAAGCGGCAAGGCTAGGCGGCGGAGACATGCGCTCGCGCGTTAGCTTGAGCTATTAACCGCATATAGAAAAGCAGCTCACGGAGGCATTACGTCTCGTGAGCTGCTTTTCTGTGTGGACTTTTCGTGTTAACGGCAGAGGACGCCTCGTTACCCCACTGCATTAGGGTAAGAGGCGTCCTCAGCCGCTGAAGAACTATAGAGGTACTTCGTGCCCTCGCACGCTCCGGGAAAGAATCGCGCCGAACGACTGCCGCTCTCGCGACCTCACTCGCGCCGCCGGCGCCCCGTGGGGTTTGCGTGCGTCTTTACTCTCAAACACAACCTCGAAAGTAACTCTATAGATTTCTGCCATCGGTGATTGGTTGCGCGGTGCATGAATCCGGCTCGGGTCTGACATGACCGGTCAGGGTCCCGTCCAATCTGTCTCCCCAATTTATCGCTGCCACGATATCAGCGCTGGTCAGTGCGCTATGGGGAGTGTGTCCGCTGGTTTTCTCGCGGCACAGCAAAAGTATTCCAGGAGTTTTTGAAAAAATCTACAGGGTAAGTTTTTACCCTAAAATGCACTATTTTGAGCATAGTTCAAGGTGAAGTTGATGCTCTGTGGACTCTTGAAATCAAAAGTTGGTTTATGTGGGTTTGTGGCGTATTAGCACCTGGGAAATATTGTGAATAATACCTTTAGCACACCTTCAAGTCTCAGCCTTAATCTGAGTCATTCATGCACAAAAATGCAAAACTGGTGCTCAAAAGGTGAGGGGAAACACTTAAAGAAATTTTGGTAAAAAGCCCACTAAAGCCCCTCCACTAGCCCTTATAGGCATCATCCCGTCGGTTTGACAGACAGCCAGTGACAGACAGTCAGGAGAGCTGGTTTCACCGGGCGCGAGGCAACGGATTACAACCTAGCGGATATACAGCCCAGTAGATACAGCTCAGCCCCGCAGCGCAGTACTGCGGGGCTGAGCTGAAAACCTAGCTGAACCGAAAACCTATGCGGCAGGTAACACCCTGGCTGGCAACAACCTGGCGGCTACTTACCTTATGAGCTACTCGGCGGGACCGACCAGCGGGCCGACCTCTTCCTGTCCGAGCAGTTCGCCGGAGGCACGCAGGTCGTCCTGAATGTCCAGGAGCATGGACACTGCGTGGGTTGCGCCGTCGCGGTCGCCGACCTCCACAGTGTGGGTGAGCCACTGGGCGATCGCGAACTCTGCGTAGAAGTTCGCGCGCTGCGCCAGGTAGGCGTCGGGCAGCTGAGGCATCTGCTGGCGGTACACCTCGATGGCCTCATCGGTGAAGTCGATGTCCTGGCAGGAGTACAGCCACGCGAAGTCCTGCGCGGGGTCGCCCACGTGCACATCGGACCAGCCGGTGACCTCCACGATGCGCGCCTCCGTAGGAGTCACGTGCAGTACGAGGTTCTCGGCACCCATGTCGCCGTGGACCACGCGCGGGCGGAACTGCCACATGGGGCCGGGGGAGAGCACGGTACGCCAGTGCGCGAGCAGGTCGGCGGGCACCTTGCCGGTTGCGGCGGCACGCTCGAGCTCGGCGTTCTTGCGCAGGCGAATCTGCTCCGAGGAGTAGGAGGGCAGGTCGGCTTCGTAAATAATGTCTTCGGGCATCACGTGCAGGGTCGCGATGTCCTTGGCGATGATGGACGCCAAGGAAGGGCGGTTCGCCGCAACTTCGCGGCGGCTCAGCTCGGCGAGCTGGTCCACGTCGTAGATGGTGCCGGGGATGTGCGTGTACACGAATACGTTGCCGCCCGCGTAGGGTACGGTGCCGGCGACGGTGGGTACGGCGAAGGGCAGTCGGGCGCGCAGGCCGGGGCTGAACGACTGCAGGATGAGGTGTTCAGCTTCAAGGCGCATGCTGGCGTCGGGGCGGCGCGGGGCGCGCACTCGCCAGCGGCGACCGGCGGAGTCGGCGATGATTGCCGAGTCGAAGTCGTCGCTGTCTTCGCGAACCGGTTCGGCGCCGACGGGGTAAATCCCGGGCACTCCGGCGGAGACAATGGCTGCTAGCTGAAGGGGAGATAAAGTCACGGGTTAAGGTTACCAAACCAATGTGTGCCGTTTAGTAGTTTTTGGGATCTTTATGCCAAGTGGTGAAGATACTCGTGGACAAGCCTAAACGTGCTCGCTTGCGCAGCCCGTTGAGCTTCTACTTACCCACTCCAAAAGAGGCGGGTTCCTCACGCCCTGAATGAAAGCAACAGCTAAGAAGCCGCGGCGGGTCTGGGGAACACAGTCTGGGAGAATACAATGGAAGACCGGCTATCACCGCCTCGCGCACCCGCATACACACATGTCCGTATGCCCGCGCGAGCGCACGCCGCCTGCCCGTACCGCCCGCCTTACTGATGGAGCATTATGACCGCCACACCTCAGCAGCCTCAGCATATGATCTCCGCAGACGATATTCTTGCCGGGCTTGACCCGGATCAGCGTGCGGTCGCCACCGAGCTGAACGGCCCCATGCGTGTGCTGGCGGGTGCGGGTACCGGTAAGACCCGCGCGATTACGCACCGCATCGCCTACGGTATTGCGATCGGTCGCTACCAGGGCCCGCGCGTGCTCGCCCTGACCTTCACCCTGCGTGCGGCGGAGGAGATGCGTACCCGCCTGCATCAGTTGGGTGCGCACGGTGTGCAGGCGCGTACCTTCCACTCGGCGGCGCTGCGTCAGCTGGCGTATTTCTGGCCGCAGGTGGTGGGTGGTACGTTCCCGTCCATCGTGCAGAATAAGGCAGCGCTCATTACGGAGGCGGCGAACCGTCTGCGCATCAGCACGGATCGTTCCCTGCTGCGTGATTTGGCGTCGCTGATTGAGTGGGCGAAGGTTCAGCTACTCACCCCGGATACCATCATGCAGCGTCTGAGCGAGAAGCAGCTACCTTCGGCGATTACCCCGCAGAATATGCAGCGTATTTTCCAGGCGTATGAGGATTTGAAGGATGAGCGTAACCTCATTGACTTTGAGGACGTGCTGCTGCTGACCATCGCCATGCTGGAGGAGGACGAGAAGCTCGCGGCGACCGTCCGCAACCAGTACCGCCATTTTGTGGTGGACGAGTACCAGGACGTGTCCCCGTTGCAGCAGCGTCTGTTGGATGTGTGGCTGGGCGGCCGCGACGATATTTGCGTGGTGGGCGACGCCTCCCAGACGATTTACTCTTTTACCGGTGCGACCAGCCGTTACCTGCTGGATTTTGCGCGCCGGTACCGTGGCGCGCACACGGTGAAGCTGACCCGCGACTACCGTTCCCATTCGCAGGTGGTGGAGTTGGCGAACCGCCTGTTGGCGGCGCGTCGTCCGCATCCGGATTCGAGCCCGCATTCGTGGGCGCCGCCGCTGGAGCTGATGTCTCAGCGTGGCCCGGGCGTGGATGTGGAGTGGTTCGGCTATGCCGACGATGAGCAGGAGGCGGCCGGTATTGCTGAGGATATCCGCGACCTGATTGAGAAGGACGGCGTGCCGCCTTCGGAGATTGCGGTGCTGTTCCGCACGAACGCGCAGTCGGCGGCGATTGAGTCTGCGCTGGCTGCCGCCCACATTCCGTACCAGCTGCGCGGCGCGGAGCGTTTCTTTGAGCGCCCCGAGGTCAAGCAGGCGATGCTTGCCCTGCGCGGTTCGGCGAAGTCCACGGACGGTACCGAGGACGTCACCCGCTACACCCGCGATGTTCTCGGCGGCCTCGGCTATAAGGAGGAAGGCCCCCTTTCGGGAGGCGCCACCCGCCAGAAGTGGGAGTCTCTCGCCGCCCTGGTGCACATGGTGGACATGATGGCGCAGCACCGCCAAGAGCAGCTTCAGGAGCACCGCGCGAACCCGCGCCCGGGCGTGCCCGAGCCGCTCCCTTTGACCATGCACGAGGTAGTGGCGACCCTGAACCACCGCAGCGAATTCAACGACGCACCGCAGGTCAACGGCGTAACCCTCGCCTCCCTGCACGCGGCTAAGGGCCTGGAGTGGGATGCCGTGTTCCTGTGCGGCCTGAACGAGGGCCTCATGCCCATCACTTTTGCGACCACCCCGGACGAGGTGGATGAGGAGCGCCGCCTGCTGTACGTGGGCATTACGCGCGCCCGCAAGTACCTGTGGCTAACCTGGACGATGACCCGCACCGTGGGCGGTCGCGGTCAGCGTAAGCGTTCGCGTTTCCTGGATGATATTGATCCGGCGAAGCGCCGCCGCAGGGCTGAGAGCGCCGGCTCCTCGTATAGCCAGGCTCGCTCGACTCAGCCCCGTGCCGCACAGCCCCGCCGTTCATCGAAGGGAAGAGGAGACTATGGCTCAGCGTTTTAAGCGTGAGATTCTGCCCGCCACTAAGGACCGCCCGCAGATTGAGCTGGTCCGCTCGGCGCGCCGCACCCGCACCATCAGCATGCAGCGCAACGGCGTGGACGAGCACGGCGACCCCGCCTACCGCCTGCTCATTCCCGCCGCGAGCACGAGCGAAGAGATTGACGAGCATATTGCCCGCCTGCTGCCGCGCATCCAGCGTCGTGCCGCGCGCCGTGAGCGTGCCACGCAGCTGACGGTTACGGACGAGTACCTGCGCTCCCGCGCCCTGCACCTGGCGCAGAAGAACCTGCCGGAGCTGGTCGCCTCGGGCAGGCTCGAGAAGCTGTCGATTCGCTGGGTGAGCAACCAACGTCAGCGCTGGGGCTCGGCAACCTACGCGAACACACAGATTCGCATCTCATCGGAGCTGCAGGGTGTGCCCGAGTACGTGCTGGATTCGGTGATTCACCACGAGCTCTGCCACCTGCTGCAGCCGAATCATTCGGCGGCGTTCCGTGCTCTGGAGGCGCGCTACCCGCAGCTGCTGCGGGCGCAGGCCTACCTGGAGGGGTACGCGCTGGGGCGCTCGCGGGCTGAGGGCGAACGTGCTGAGGGTGAACGCGGCGAAAACAACGCCGACTAAAATCCAGCCGGCTAAAGCGCTTCCCGAAAATCAAAGAATCAAAAACCAAACGAAACACTCGAGCGGGGGTGGCTTGTACATTCACAAGCCACCTCCGCTCGAGGTATCAGCTATTTACTTTCGCCGCTCAGCTTTACTTCGCTCAGCTCTACTTCTCTTCGGGCGCGTCGCCAAAGCCGCCGTCCAGCAGCTTCTGCAACTCCGAGTCGAAGTCCACGTCGTCCAGGCTGATTTCGTTCATGCGCGCATCGTATGCGGTGAAGTCTTCCAGCTCGGCGGGGGTGGGCAGGGTCTCCGGGGTGTCCCAGAGGCCGTCGCGTGCCTCAATGCCGTGGGATTCTTCGTACCAGCGCCAGAACTGCTGTGCTTCACGCACCAGGCGCGGGCGCAGTTCCAGGCCGACCAGGTTCTCGAAGACCTGCTCGCTGGGGCCGCCGTCGATGCGGCGGCGCGCCATGATTTCGGTCAGCTGCGGTGCCTTGGGCAGGTTGCGGGTCGCGTCCTCGGTTACGACGGATACCCAGCCTTCGATGAGGGCGAGCAGACCCTCCAGACGCTGTACCGCCAGTTCCTGGTCTTCGGTGCGCTGGGGGCTGAACATGCCGCCTTCGAATGCTTCCTGTACGGCGTCGGGGTTGCTCATATCCACCTGGGATGCGGCGTCCTGCATGCGGTTCATGTCCACGCGGATGCCGCGGGCGTAGCGCGCCACGAGCTGGACCAGGTCTTCGCGCAGCCAGGGGTTTGCCTTGTGCAGGCGGATCAGCGCGGATTCACGCACGGCAAGGTAGAGCAGAACCTCCTGCGGGGGCACCTCGATGCTGTCGGCGAGCTGCTGGTAGCCGTTGGGCAGCAGCGCGGAGGAACCGGGCGCGAGGGGGAAGCCCACGTCGGTGGAGGAGTAGACCTCACCGGCGAGCTGCGCGAGTGCCTGCGCCATCTGTGCACCAAAAATCACGGAACCAATGTTGTTCAAGAAGCCGCTGTTGAGAATCTGCGAGATCTCTTCGGGCACGTCTTCGGGTGCGCCGGGCATGACCATGGACTGGGTGACTTCGGCTGCGACCGGCTCGACCATTTCGCGCCAGGAGTCGAAGGAATGCTCCACCCATTCCGCCTTGGACCACGCCTGCACCGGGTAGTTGTGGCGCTCAATGGTGGTCACTGCGTCCAGCCAGAGGTCGGCGAGGTTCGCCGCGTCTTCTACGGCGCGCTTGAGGTTTTCGGGTACGGAGGGGTCTTCACCCATGGAGGCGAGCATCTGGCGGGTCTGGTTCTTCACGTTATCCCAGTTCACGCCGCTGGGGCTGTCGGATGCGCCCGCGCCGGAGAACATCGCCTGCACCTGCGCGAACATGCTCTGCATCATGGCGGGGTCAAAGCTCATGCCCATGTTCTTCAGGTCTTCGGGGTCGATGCTGATGCCGAAGGGGTTCTGGCCGCCTTCGCCGAAGAGCGCGCCGAAGGGGTTCTGTGCGTTGGAGGAGGCGCCCTTGCCGCCCTGGCCGGTTGCCCCTGCGGAGGGGTCGAAGCCCTGCTCCTGCATCTTCTTAATGAATTCTTCGAGGGGGTCGCGCTCGTTGGAGGCGCCGCCGGTGGGGTTCTCAGACATGTAGAAGCCTTTCGTAATCCGGGGGTGGGCGTAGCTGGCCCGCTCGCTGTCCAGCCTACCGATTTTTGCTGAGAATTTCTCGTGCCATTGCTGTGGAGGCGGGTTAATCAGCTAAGGGCACACAAGCTTGTCTTTGGGGTCGGGTTTTGGGAGCTTTTTCGTGCCGCTGTCACCGTCGGGTGCTGACACAGCGCGGTGCGGGTCAGAGCATGAACGCCTCCTGGTTGCTCTATTTTTAGCGGGGTGACGGTGCCCGCCTGCGTGTTGTCACAGTGCCCGCCCGCGTGTTGAAAAGCAGGTTTATCCGGTACTGTAGAAACCATGACTAAGTCCACCCCTGATGCTGAGCAACAGTCGAACGCCGCCTCCGCGAGCGTGAAGAGTAATGAGAAGGCGGCTAAGCGCCGTTCGCGTTTTGCGCCGCGCCGCGTGAACTTGCGTTCGGTGAGCGCTGTGGCGACGTGCGCCCTGCTGGCTGGTGCTTTTGTTCTGCCCAGTTCCTATGTGAAGGAGGGCCCCGGCCCGCTCTTTGATGTGCTCGGAACGTACCAGGAGAAGGACGTCATTGAGGTTTCTGGCGCGCCCAGCTATAAGACGTTCGGCAAGATGAACATGACCACGGTGTCGGTTTCGGGCGGCCCGTACACGGAGCTGTCCGGCGCGGAGGCGTTCTACGGCTGGTTGGCGTTTGACGGTAACCGCAGCCTCGTGGTGCCTACCGATGCCCTGTACCCGCACGTGAGCCATGAGCAGGCGACAGCGGCGACCGGCGCGCAGATGGCTGATTCGCAGACTCAGGCGAAGGTCGCGGCGATGCGCCAGCTGAAGATGGCGGTGACCGAGAAGGTTCAGGTGCTTTCCACAGTGGAGGGTTCCCCGGCGGCGAGCGCTCTGAAGGCTGACGACCGCATCGTCAAGGTGGGGGAGAAGCAGATTGAGACCCTCACCGATGTTCCGAAGGCTGTGAACGCCTCGAACGGTTCGCCGATTGACGTGACCGTGGAACGTGACGGCACGCAGCAGACGTTTAAGCTGACCCCGGTTCGTTCCAGCGACGATAGCCGCTGGATTCTGGGCGCGGGTTTGAAGCAGAGCTATGATCTGCCGGCGCACGTGCAGTACAACCTGGACGGTGTGGGCGGCCCGAGCGCGGGTCTGATGCTGGCGCTGGGCACGGTCGATAAGCTGAGCGAGGGTACTCTGCTCGCTGATGAGGACGCCGGAGGCGACCCGTACCGCAGCTACATTTCGGGTACCGGCACGATTGATGCGAACGGTAAGGTCGGCGCAATTGGCGGTATCAAGTACAAGATTCTTGCGACGGGCCGTTACGGTGCGCGTTATTTCTTGGCGCCGAGGGAGAACTGCGATTCGATTGTGAAGATGCAGGCGCAGGATCCCGACCTGTTCAACTACTATCACGCCGGTCAGGTGCGCGGCACGATGGTGGTTGTGCCGGTGTCGACCCTGGATGAAGCGGTGAAGACGGTGGAGGCGATTAAATCCGGCACCCCGGATGATTCCCTGCCTCGCTGCGGTTCCTAACATAACGTTTCTCTCCGCAAGGTTCTCGCCCGTATAGCGTAGAAGTCAGCCCCGGTACTTTACGGTATCGGGGCTGTTCTGCACCCTATTCTCTGTCCTCGTCTGCGTCTCCGTAATCCTCGCCAGCACCTCTCACCTCAGCATTTCGCGCCTCAAAACCTCTCAACCCGGTCATATTTCGCCCCGAGCTTCTACGAGGTTCTGCCCTTCTGCGTTACCTCTGAGATACTTAAAGGCAGTTATTTTCTCTGAACGTATGATGAGCGAGGAATTGTGTCTGAGTCGACCAATAACACCGCGCATCCCAAGCCGAAGAAGTCAACGCCTAAGCGTCGTAGCCCCCTGCGGGTGACGATTGCTGTGGTGGCGGTGCTCATTGCTGCTTTTGTGGGTGCGTCCCAGGTGTACACGGACTGGCTGTGGTTTGATCAGCTGGGTTATAGCACCGTGTTCACTACCCAGATTTTGTTGAAGGTAGCCGTTTTTGTGGTGGCTGCCGTGGTGATTGCTGTGCCGCTGTGGGCTTCGATGTCCTACGCGGTCCGTCATGCTGATGTGGCGCCAGCGTCCGAGAAGGAGCCGCAGGAGGCGCCGAACCCGAATCAGAGCGTGCCGACGAGCGGCACGGATGCTGCCGAGCAGATGCTGCGTGACGTGTTTGGTCAGCAGCGTGCTGAGGAGAGCATGCGTCGCTACCACGAGAGCGTGGATAAGGCGCGTAAGGTTCTGCTGATTGTGGTTCCGCTGCTGTTGGGTCTGTTCATTGCTTCAGCGACGATGACTCAGTGGAGCACCGTCGCGCTGTTCTTCAATCAGCAGTCCTTCGGTAAGACTGACCCGGAGTTCGGTCTGGATTACGGCTTCTTCCTGTTTGCCCTGCCGTTCTTCCGCATGGTGGTGACTCTGGTGACCTCCGCTGTGGTGCTGTCGGCGCTCGCGGGCCTGTTCATGCACTACTTCTATGGCGGTATTAAGGTGCAGCCCGGTGGTGTGAGTACCACGTCGGCATTCCGCCGTCACGCTGCGATTGTGGTGGCTGTGTTTTTGCTGACTCGTGCGGTGAGCTTCTGGTTGGACCGCTATTCGTCGACTCAGCAGCAGGTGGGCCGTTGGGCTGGCGCGATGTACACGGATGTGAACTCGTCGATTCCGGTGAACGCTATTTTGGCGATTTCTGCTTTGCTGGTGGCGATCATGTTTATGGTGGCTGCTTCGATGAATCGTTGGCGTCTGCCGCTGATTAGCACCGCGATGCTGGTGATTGTTGCCGTGGTTGCTGGCGGCCTGTACCCGTGGATTGTTCAGCGTTTCCAGGTGGTTCCGAATGAGCAGGGCGCTCAGTCGAAGTTCATTCAGCGCAATATTGATGCGACCCGTTACGCGTACGGTCTGGACAAGATCGAGACCACTCCGTATGACGCGACGATTGATACCCGTGCCGGTGCTTTGAGCTCTTCGAGCGCGACCATTGCGAATATCCGCCTGTTGGATCCGAATGTTGTGTCCTCGGCGTTTGCTCAGATGCAGCAGTTCCGCCCGTACTACCGTTTTGATTCGCAGCTGTCGGTGGACCGCTATTCGGTGGGTAACACCACGCAGGATACGGTGTTGGCGGCTCGTGAGCTGAACCCGGCGCAGACGAGCGGCGATTCTTGGTATAACCGCCACGTGGTGTACACCCACGGTTACGGTGTGATTGCTGCGTACGGTAACCAGGTGGATTCTGCGGGTAACCCGAAGTTCTTGCAGTCTGGTATTAAGGCGACCGGTACCCTGAGCGAGGATTATGAGCCGCGTATTTACTTTGGCATGAGCTCGCCGGAGTACTCGATTGTGGGCGGTAAGGGCGACACCCTGGAGCTGGACCGTCCGCTCTCTGCTGAGGAAACCAACGCCTCCGATGCGAAGTACACTTTCACCGGTTACGGTGGTCCTCGCGTTGATTCGCTGTTGGCTCGCCTGTCCTACGCGATTAAGTTCCAGTCCTCTGACATTCTGCTGTCGGATGCGGTGCGTGAGGGTTCGCAGATTCTGTACGAACGCAACCCGCTGGATCGTGTGCGTAAGGTGGCGCCGTACCTGAGCGTGGATTCTAAGCCGTACCCGGCGATTGTGAATAACCGCGTGCAGTGGATCGTGGATGCTTACACCACGAGTGACCAGTTCCCTTACGCGCAGGGTAGCTCCCAGGATGCGGCAACCGCTGCGGGCGCTCAGCGTTCTAACTCGGTGAACTACATCCGTAACTCGGTGAAGGCTACCGTGGACGCGTACGACGGTTCGGTGACCCTGTACGCGTGGGATGAGGAGGATCCGGTGCTGAAGGCGTGGCAGGGTGTTTTCCCTGGCACGGTGAAGAGCTACCGTGAGATGAACGCTTCGCTGATGAGCCACGTGCGTTACCCGACTGACATGTTCAATATTCAGCGCACCATGCTGAATAAGTACCACGTGACGAACGCGAATAGCTTCTACGCCGGTGACGATGTCTGGTCGATTCCGAACGACCCGACCAATGATCGTAACCAGCCGATTTCGCCCTACTACCTGTCCTTGCAGATGCCCGGGGATTCTCGTGCGCACTTCTCGTTGACGACCACGTTCATTCCTCAGCAGAGCGATTCGAACTCTCGTAACGTGATGTACGGCTTCCTTGCCGCTAATGGTGATGCCGGTACCGGTAAGGACGGCGAGCGTAGTGCTGATTACGGCAAGCTACGCCTGCTGGAGTTGCCGCGTTCTTCGGTGGTTCCCGGCCCCGGCCAGGCTCAGAATATTTTCAACTCTGATGCTGAGGTGTCGAACCAGCTGAACCTGCTGCGCCGCGGTTCGTCTGAGGTTATTAACGGCAATATGCTGACTCTGCCGGTGGGCGGCGGCATGCTGTACGTTCAGCCGGTGTACGTGCAGTCGAGCGGTGACGCTAAGTACCCGCGTCTGCAGCGTGTGCTGGTGAGCTTCGGCGATAAGGTCGGTTTCGCTCCGACTCTGGAGGAGGCGCTGAACCAGGTGTTCGGTGGCTCTTCGGGTGCGAAGCTGGACGGTTCGGCGGCTAGCCCCTCGGCTTCTGCCTCTGGCTCCTCTGGTACTTCTGGTTCTTCGGGCGCTTCGACCGGCGGTTCGTCGGCTTCGCAGTCTTCGGAGCTGAAGCAGGCTCTGACGGATGCCTCGAAGGCGATGACCGATGCTGATGCGGCAATGAAGAAGGGCGACTGGGCTGCCTACGGTGAGGCTCAGAAGCGTCTGGAAGCAGCCGTGAAGAAGGCTCTGGAGGCTGAGGAGGCGCAGAGCGCGGCTTCCGCTAAGGCTTCGGCAGCGCCCAGTGCCTCTGCGGCTCCGAGCGCCTCTGCAGCTCCCAGTGCCGCGGCTTCTGCAAGCGCCCCCGCAAGCGCGAAGCCCAGCGCCAGCGCCTCGGCTTCTCGCTAAGACTAAGAGGCTAAGCCTAAGAGACAGCGGGGGAGTAGCCCATACCGGATGCTCACGGGTCTAGCGTCCTCGCTCTAGATCCGGGGCCTGCACTGGATACGGCTCCTACCGACTAGCTCTAGCGGTCTCTGCGGGAACGGGGTGGAAGTGATTCACTTCCACCCCGTTCCTGTATGTTCTACCCCTGGCACTGCCCCGTAGCCCCTATTCCTACCCAACTGCTTTCTACCCAACAGCCCCTATTTTTGTGTGCTTGGTTACAAATCGCGTTTTTGGCTTGCATGCCCGGTTTGGGGTCTGTATAGTTGTATGAGTCGCCGCGGGGTGGAGCAGTTCGGTAGCTCGCCGGGCTCATAACCCGGAGGTCGCAGGTTCAAATCCTGTCCCCGCAACCAGAAAAACCCGGTATCTCAACGAAAAGTCGCTGAGATACCGGGTTTTGTTTTGCCCTGACGAGACCGAATCCCTATGTTATTCCCTACCTTTCAGCCAAACTCAGGCCCGTCGTCGAGGTGGGGGGAGGGGGGACTATCACCCAACATCGAGGACTATCATCCAACGCCCCTTCGGGGCGTATGACTATCTTCGCTCGTGCATGATCTCGTGGGAGGGAGGTTGCAGAGGAGGATTTTCACCGCCTAATCGGCGTTGATACCGGCTGTTTACCGCCTGAAAATGCAAAAGCGGTATAGCATTTTCCCTCGTATCTCAACCGAATCCCAACCCTTCACCGCCTAAAACCGAAAACTTTTATATATACACACGCATATGTAGGAAGATGAACACTCGCGTGTACACTTTTTAGAAATTAGGCGGTAGAGGCGGCAACACACCATGTTTTGACTGATATACCAACGTTTTCGATATACCGCTTAGCCTCAAACAGGCGGTAACTAAGCGGTTGAAAGAGTAGCGTCCCGCATAGTGGTGTAACCGTGTGGTGATCGGCCCGTTGCTTGTGATGGGTGCGGTCACCGTGTGATCCTTCGAGAAAGCTCTCTACTTCTGACTCGAAATGATTTGGAGGCACAACGATGACCGCTCCTCATATTATCGACCCTGCTGGCCTGCTTGGCGAGGCGTTGTCCCAGGCATCCCCAGATTTGATGCGTTCCCTGCTCCAGCACGTCATTAACGCGTTGCTATCAGCGGACGCTGACACCGTGTGCGGGGCCCAGTGGGGCCAACAAGACCCGCAGCGTCACACCAGGCGCAACGGGTATCGCTACCGGCCCCTGGACACCAGGGTCGGCACCATCGACGTGGCGATCCCCAAGCTGCGCTCAGGCACCTACTTCCCAGAATGGTTACTGCAACGGCGCAAACGCTGTGAAACCGCGTTGATCACAGTGGTCGCTGACTGCTACCTGGCAGGAGTATCCACGCGCCGTATGGACAAGCTCGTCAAAACCCTGGGGATCACAGGACTGTCCAAGTCCCAGGTCTCACGGATGGCAACAGACCTCGACGAACACGTGGACCAGTTCCGCAACCGGCCCCTCCACGATGCCGGGCCTTTCACCTTCGTCGCCGCTGACGCACTGACCATGAAAGTACGCGAAGGAGGACGCGTCGTCTCGTGCGCGGTTCTGGTTGCCACCGGAGTCAACAATGACGGACACCGCGAAGTGCTGGGGGTGCGCGTGTCCACCAGCGAGACCGCTCCAGCCTGGAAGGAGTTCTTCGCCGACCTGGTCGCCCGAGGCCTGACCGGCGTGCGCCTGGTCACCAGTGATGCCCATCTGGGCCGGGCGTGTTCAATTGTCTGTGTATCCGTCTTTTTGTTTGAAAGGATTGATGCATGATGAATGATGATGATGTTGTTGTGTCTGGCGCTAGTGGGCGTGAGGCTGTGGAGGAGCTGCGTCGCTCGGGGGCGTTGGATGCGTTGTTTGAGCGTCTTGATGCTGGCGAGGTCGAGATGACGGGCAGCCAGGGGTTGTTGCCCGCGTTGCTGAAGGAGGCTTTGGAGCGCGGGCTTGCCGCTGAGCTTTCTGAGCACTTGGGGTATGAGAAGGGCCAAGCCAGCACGCAGGCGCGCTCGAACACGAGGAACGGCACGACGAAGAAGACCGTGATGTCGGAGGTGGGAGCCTTTGAGATCGAGGTTCCCCGGGATCGGGCAGGCTCTTTCACCCCACGCCTGGTACGCAAAGGACAGCGGCGCCTTGATGGCTTGGATGCGATGATTATCAGCTTGTATGCCGGGGGAATGACAGTGCGCGATATCCGTCATCACCTGGCTTCCACCATCGGCGTGGAGGTCAGTGCCGGGACGATTTCCACGATCACTGACGCGGTGTGCGACGCCGTGCTGGAGTGGCAGCACCGCCCCCTAGAAGCGTTCTACCCGGTGATCTACCTGGACGCGATCCGCATCAAAATCCGACGCGATCACACCGTGGAGAACCGGGCCGCTCACTTGGCGGTGGGAGTGGACATGGAGGGCGTCAAGCATGTGCTGGGCATCTGGGTCCAAGCCGATGAAGGAGCGGCTTTTTGGGCCCACGTATGCGCCGAGCTGGCCAACCGGGGCGTGCGCGATGTCCTGATCGTGTGCTGCGACGGACTTGCTGGCCTGCCCGAAGCCATCGAAGCGACCTGGCCCCAGTCCATGGTTCAAACCTGCGTCGTTCACTTAATCCGCGCGTCCATGCGTTTCGTGTCCTACAAGGACCGCAAGGCCGTCGCAGCCGCTCTCAAGAGCGTGTACAGCGCGCCCAACGAAGAAACCGCCCGAGCGGCGCTGGAAGAGTTTGCGGCCAGCGACCTGGGAGCACGCTACCCCCAAACGGTTGCGACCTGGCAGCGTGCTTGGCAGCGCTTCACGCCATTCCTGGCGTTCCCGCCCATGCTGCGCCGCGTCGTGTACACCACCAACGCTATCGAATCGTTGAACTACCAGCTACGTAAAATCACCAAGAACCGCGGGCATTTCCCCAGCGAAGAAGCCGCCATCAAACTCCTGTGGCTGGGAATTTGCAACATCGAAGACAAACGAGCCACCCAGCGCCTCACAGACGCAGGCAAACCCGCCAACAAACGAACAGCCCCCACACGCCTCATCCAAGGACGCACCACCACCAACTGGAAACAAGCCCTCGCCCAACTCACCACCGCCTACCCCGACCGAATCACCCCCTACCTCTAACCCCCATACACAGAAAAATTGACAGGCTCTCTGGGCCTGGTCGAAGCCATCGCAGCGAACCTACCCGGAGCCACCTGGCAACGATGCCGCACCCACTACGCCGCGAATCTCATGTCCATCACCCCCAAAGCGCTATGGCCCGCCGTCAAAGCGATGCTGCACTCGGTGTACGACCAACCCGACGCCGCCTCAGTCAACGCTCAATACGACCGACTCTTGGACTACGTGCACGACAAGCTCCCCGCTGTGTGTGATCACCTCGATCAAGCCAGGGCAGACGTCCTCGCCTTCGCGTCCTTCCCCACCGGGGTATGGACCCAGATCTGGTCCAACAACCCCAATGAGCGCCTCAACCGCGAAATCCGCCGACGCACCGA
>NZ_KV800093.1:123219-126956 GCF_001810135.1 Rothia sp. HMSC069D01 | reverse complement strand
CGCGAAATCCGCCGACGCACCGACTCCGTGGGGATCTTCCCCAACCGCCAGGCCATCATCCGCCTGGTCGGAGCCGTCCTAGCCGAACAAAACGACGAATGGGCCGAAGGCCGACGCTACCTCAGCCTCGACATCCTCACCAAATCACGACTCACACCCCAACCCACCCAACAGGAGGAACCCCCACTCCAACTCAGCGCATAACCCACTCCGAAGGACACAAAACGATTACACCACTCCACAGGACTTGACCTGAGCAAGAGCACGTTCTACAATTGACGCATAAGTTCAAGGGGGTTCGCATGACCGCTTACGACCACTCGTCGGGGTACACCTACGGCACCGATGCCGTCCCCACGTCTCCGCTCACACTCGAGGATCTACGCCAGATTGAGGCCGCCGCGCACGTCCAGCCCGGTGACGCAGAGCTGCTCGCGCGAGCAGAACCCATCCTGGCGCCGCATGCCATGGAAATGGTCGACACGTGGCGCGGGATTTTGGCTCAAAAGACCTACCTGGCAGCACATTCCGCGCATCCGGATGGACAGCCGAACCCCGAGTACGCGCAGGCGTCAAAGCCCCGATTCGCCCAGTGGATCATCGACATGTGCACGCGCGAGCGGGATCAGGCGTGGTTGGACTACCAGTACCTGATCGGAGCTCGACACATGACCGCGGCGAAGAACGCGGCGGATGGGGCGGACTCGACGCCATTCGTGCCTCTGCGCTACGTGCTCGCCTTCATCGCGCCGACTGTGGAGGTCGGGCACCGTCTCCTGGCGGAGGGCTTCGAGGGCGCAGAACTGGACGCTGTCCGTGACGCGTGGACTCGCGCTGTGACTGTCGCCGTGACAGTGTGGGCGTATGCCTACCGCGATCACCCCGAGCAATTCTGATCCGGCGCTCGCCACCTACGACTCCCCCATCGGCCGCCTCACGCTTGATAGCGGTGTATTCGTCTTTCGCACTCTCTGACTGCTCTCCCTGGAAGCCTCAGTGGCTTCCAGGGAGAGCTTTCTTTCTGGGTTATAGGACACTACGTGTTGCTGGTTGGGTGACTTTTCGGCTTTCTGGTGCGGGAAAGTCACTCTTTCAGTTGGTCGTGTTTGCCTCGTTCCTGTGAATACTGCATCGTGCTCTGTGTGTGGCTGCCCCATGATCCGTCACGGTAAGAAGTCAACAGGAGGTCCTTTGAAGATCGCGGTGGTAGAAGTCCGCTCATCATCAAGGACCTCGACCTCTACCCACAACCCCCGACCAATACCTGGTCACCCACACTAGTACCACCCAAACGAGGCAGGTACACGCTAGAGGACCGCGTTGCCGTCCACCGCTGCTGCATCGACCTAACCCTGCTCCAAATGGCCACAGGGCTGCGCGTAAGCGAAGCAAGAACTCTCATGTGGGACGACATCATCACCGACGACCAAAACCGCCCAGCGTGCATTATTCGGGCTGAAAACGCCAAGACAGGCACCACCCGCGTCGCGGCTCTCGTCGAGCCTGCGGTCTATGAGCACCTTACCCGTAGACGAGATGAAGTCGGTGGAGCCTACGTTGTGGGCGCACCGCTCAACCCAGACACCGAGTGGGACAGATACAACGCTCAGAAGGCTCTCAAGGCGTTCTACAAGGATCTGGCTCGCGACTGCGGAGTGCCTCTGCTGGAGACCCACCGCACCCACGTCTGGAGAACCACCCTCAACACCATGTACCGCACGGACGTAGACGCGCTACTGCGTGCTCGAACGCTCGGCCACTCGGTCGATGTGAACGCACAGGCATACTCAGACCTGTCAGACCTCACAACGCTGTACGAGGCAGCCCGAGCACGGCGTAGGGAGGAAAGGTAGTCCCTACCTTATTCCCTATCTTTCGTGAGGATATGCCGGTAACTTCAAGTATCTTTAGGGAAGGATAAGGGGACGGTTACCGCACAATATCAACGATTACTTGGCTGTATCTCACTGTTTCATTAAAAAGAGATGCAGACCCCGGAGGTCGCAGGTTCAAATCCTGTCCCCGCAACGGATAACTCCCGATAGCTTTTAGCTATCGGGAGTTTTTTTATTCCCCAAAACCCGTACCCCCCCCGCTGACCTATCTCCTTCTGCCGTCCTCCTGTCACTCTCCGACTCACCCTCCGACCGCCGGCCTGCCTTCTTTCGCCACCTTCCTGCACCTTTCCTATTGGCGACCTGTCTTCATTTGCCGCCTACCTTTCTTCTTCTTGTGCTACCTTTCTGCCGCCTGCTGGGCGGCTTTCTTTATATCCCCTGCCTTCTGTAATCTGCGGAGGGGGTCTTCTGAGCCTTGTTGGGGCGGTGCTTCGGGGAGACTGATGGGGGGGCAGCCTGCTGCCCCTTCCGGGGTGCTTGAGGTGGATCTTTCGGCCTCTCGAAACCCCTCTTGAAACCTCCTCACGGAATTTCATAGAACCGTCGTGAAAGTACCCTGGACTGGTTTCGGAACGTCTCCCGATGCGTCTTTCGAGGTATTCCTCAGTCCGTCTATCGGGGCTTCAAGCGGGTGTGCCCATGGGGGTGGTGGAGTCACTTCCGAGCGGTTGCTGGAGGGTGGTTACGCCTTCTTGAGACGCTGCTTTTGAGCTCCTTGAAAGGGGATCTGAAAGGGGTCCTGAAGGGGGCTCTGGGGCGGGTCTCAAGAGCGTGATGAGGGGTCCGATAGGATGCCTGGGTGGGGGAGTGGCGAGGGGGCTGTTTTTGCCTCAAAGTGCATTCTCAAAGTGGAATATGCGAAAGGTGCCTATATTCCGGGCTTGGAAATCACCCGTTTTGCCCCGGAATTCCGCGGTTTTTGGCAAAAATTGGGCTTCGAGTGCAACAATTCACTCTGAAAGTGATTGTAATCACATACGAAACATTCAAGTTAATTGTAGAGTTTTTTGAAACTCTTTCAAAAAACGCTCAAAAACCCCGGAAAATCAAGGAAAAATAGCCCATTCAACCTCTACTTGAGGGTGATTCAAGTTAAACTAGAAGCTTAGAAAAAGCTCTTGTTAAGATTGAATCTTGTTCGATACCCAAAAATAGCCCCAAAAAACCGCTGGAAAAGGCTTTTTGACCTGGTAGCTTTGAGTACGTGGTCACCGCGGTCCGCCGCGTAGCTCTCCGAAATGAATACTGCACCCCTCCATCACACGAGGAAACCCCCGCAACACACACGGGACGGTTACTGGACTTGCTCCATGCGGCATCACATTCGCAGGCCGACCGCCTATAGGCTTCTCACCTATAGACCACCTATCACTCAACCACTCTCGGGCGTCCGCGCCCCACGAAACACCAACAACGAGGACAACCCATGGCACTTCGCCCCCGCACCGTTAAGGCTGGCTCTCTCGCAGCCATCGCCGTACCCTCCGTGCTCGGTAGCACCCTGGTAGCACCCGCTTCCGCATTCGCACCCGTCGTTCAGGACATCCCCGGCGCAGCTACCCAGGCTCCGAAGTCCCTGTTCACCTCCACCGTGCAGCCCGCCCTCTCGCAGGTTGCTGTGCAGATCCGCCAGCAGGCAGAACAGGCAAAGCAGACTCAGCAGGCTCCCGCAACGACCGCGGTTCAGCCCATCCAGAAGACCTACACTGCCCAGGCAACTCAGCAGACAACCCCCTCGGCTACCTTCCAGTCCGCACAGGCGGCTCAGCCTTCCGCTCAGCCCACCCTGGCACAGGTTGCACAGACCCCCGCAGCTACCCAGGCTCCCGCAGCTACCCA
>NZ_KV800093.1:122111-123119 GCF_001810135.1 Rothia sp. HMSC069D01 | reverse complement strand
CCGCAGCTACCCAGGCTCCCGCAGCTACCCAGAGCGCTGCAACCCCTGCCGCGCAGCCCGCGCAGACCGCACAGGCTACTCAGGCGGCATCCGGTGTGGCAGCAACCCGCACCAACCAGACTTTCCTGTCCTACACCTCCCCGGCTGGTACCACCTCGCAGTACCACGTCTACGCTGAGGGCGTGGACTTCTCCAAGCCCGTTGGCGTGGTCTTCTACTTCGACGGTGACTACTGGCAGCGTGACGAGTCCAAGGTCTACACCCCCGACGAGGGCATGCTCGCGGCGATGGGCAAGATCGCTAATGCCCGCAACATGGTCTTCGTGCCTATTATCTCCCCGGACACCAACGCATCCGGCAACGGCATCACCTGGTGGGAAGACATGAACACCAACGGTGAGTTCTTCCGCTCCTTCGCTTCCTCCTTCATCGCGGCTAACGGTGTGGACTCCTCCAACGTGTGGACCATGGGCTACTCCGGTGGCGCTGAGTTCATCACCTACGAGCTGAACACCAAGCCCCAGACCTGGCGTAACGGCGGCGGATCCATCATGGTCGCTGGTGGTGGCCTGGACGAGGGTACCCCCTCGGCTGCGCTGAAGTCCCAGCCCATGTTCTGGTACGCAAACTCGAACGACGGCTCCGGCGAGACCTACCCGCAGACCTGGAGCGCACGAGGCGCCGTTGAGGGCGGCTACAACGCCTACCGCAACGCCGGCTACACCAACGCTTCCGCGACCGTTCTGAACGGTTCGGGCCACTTCGACTACAACTTCTCGCAGATTCTGAGCAACTCGCTCTCCAAGGGCAAGGCAACCGCCGCTCCCAGGGTCGAGCAGAAGACCGAACAGAAGGCTGAGCAGAAGCAGCAGAACACTCAGCGTGCCCGCACCATGAGCTCCGCAACCTACCAGAGCTACACCTCCCCGGCGGGCACCACCTCCCAGTACCACGTGTACGCGAACAACCTGGACTACTCCAAGCCCGTTGGCGTGGTCTTCTACTTCG
>NZ_KV800093.1:66853-122011 GCF_001810135.1 Rothia sp. HMSC069D01 | reverse complement strand
GTTCTTCCGCTCCTTCGCTTCCTCCTTCATCGGCCAGAACAACCTGGACGCTTCCCAGGTGTGGACCATGGGCTACTCCGGTGGCGCTGAGTTCATCACCTACGAGCTGACCGACCACAACACCGCATGGCGTAACGGTGGCGGCTCCATCATGGTTGCAGGCGGCGACTCGGACGGCTCCGTGGACGCTGATGCAACCACTAAGGGCTTGCCTATGTACTGGTGGGTTGGCGCGAACGACACCTCCGGTAACACCTACCCCGTCACCTGGAGCGCACGTGGCGCAGTCGAGTCCGGCTACAACGCATACCTGGGCGCTGGCTTCTCCGACGCCCGCGTGAAGCTGATTGACGGCTTCAGCCACCACGACTACGACCTGCCGCACATCCTGGCATCCTCCCTGGACTTCGCCGGTAAGACCCCCGCGCTGGGCTACACCGACGTGTCCTCTTCAAACCCGAACTACAACGAGATCAGCTGGAACTCTGATCGCCGCATCATGCTCGGCTTCGCGGACGGCACCTTCCGCCCGAACGCATCGGTCAACCGTGCGCAGCTGGCAACCTACCTGTACCGCGTGGCTGGTCGCCCCGCCGTGAACGCACCGGCTGTTTCGCCGTTCAGCGATGTTCCGGCGAACCACCCCGCGTACAAGGAGATTTTCTGGCTGAGCCAGCAGGGCATCAACGGTAGCGACTTCCGCCCCCTGGAGGCCGTCACCGAGTCCACCATGGCTGAGTTCATGTACCGTGCAGCTGGCTCCCCGGCACAGGCTCAGGGCGGCTACGCGTCCCAGGCTCTGGCGTGGGCCGCCTCCAACGGTATCGGTACCGGCTCCACCTCTTCGGATGCGGTCACCCGCTCCGCGATGGCAGGCTACCTGTACATCTACGCTAACTAAGGCGCACGGCCCCTAACGCATAAAGATCCGCCCCGTTCCTGATGAGTTCAGGAACGGGGCGAATCGTTTTATAGGTTTAGCCTAAGAAGCTATGCGCTAGACCAGGCTTACTGGACCAGGCTTAGAGAGTCTGGGTGGGGGATTCCACAGCCAGGGGAGCCGGAGCTGCCGGAGCGTTCTTTGCCTTCAGAGCGGCCAGGCGAGCGTCCAGCTCGGTCTCGCGCTCCATCTGGTCCAGGGTGTTGAACTGTGCATCCAGGGAGGAAGCTGCCAGCTCCTGCTGACCGATGACGCGTGCCTCTTCGCGGCGAACCTTCTCTTCGAAGCGGCTCATCTCGCTGGTCGGGTCCAGAACGTCGAACGCCTTCAGAGCGTCGTTCACCTGGGTCTGAGCTGCTGCAGTCTTCTGACGTGCGGTCAGCTCATCGCGCTTGTACTTGACCTCTTCAAGCTTGGAGCGCATCTTCTCCAGGCCGTCCTTGAGCTGGTTGACAACCTGAGTCTGGGAAGCCAGCTGAGGCTCAACAGCCTGTGCAGCCTTCTCAGCCAGCAGCTGCTTGTTCAGAGCAATCTTCGCGAGGTTATCGAACTTGTCAGCGTTGGCAACGTCGCCAGCTGCGCGGAACTCATCAGCCTTGTTAGAAGCTGCCAGAGCCTTGGTGCCCCACTCCTGAGCGGCCTTGACGTCCTCAGCGTGGTCCTTTTCGAGCAGTCGCAGGTTGCCGATGGTCTGTGCTACTGCAGCCTCCGCCTCGCGGATGTTGTTGGTGTAGTCACGAACCATCTGGTCCAGCATCTTCTCCGGGTCCTCAGCTGCATCAATCAGAGCGTTGATGTTTGCCTTAGTGAGCTGTGCAATACGGCCGAAGATGGTCTGCTTAGCCATAATCTCCTACTTTCTGTTCACGGGCTGCGGGGGAGCACTACGCTCCTCGTGAGCCGTGCCCGTATAACTAATTATGTGGCAGATTTCTGGGTGCATGCTGTGAAAATGATGCACGCCTGATTTCTGCAACCTAAACTTTTGGTAAATTACCTCAGGTGTTTTCCGACTGGGGAAGAAAGCGGTGAGGTAAGCTATCCACCCCGCCGGTCAGACTGTAGAAAAACCTACAGAAACCGACCGACAGAATCGGTAGCGTGGAGGCGGTTAGAAGCTGCCGCCGTCACCGCCGCCGCTACCCCAATCGCCGCCACCGCCGCTGAAGCCGCCGCCCCAGCTGCCGCCGCTACTACCGCCACTGCTGTGGCCGCCGCTGCTACCCCAGCTACTGGTGCCAGAGTTCATCGCGGTCATCAGAGCGCCCAGCAGCAGGCCCTTCGCCAGGTCACCGCCGAAGCTGCCGCCGCCGCGGTTGTTCTGGTTGTTGTAGTAGTTGCCGACCTCGCTCTGAGCGCGGTTCTGCGCGTCGGTCGCCTTCTGGATTGCCATGTTGGCTTCCTTCATAGCGTTCAGCGGATCCGAAGGAGCCAGACGCTGAGCCTGACCCAGGTGACGCTCCGCCTCAGAGACAGCGGTCAGGGTCATCGGACCCACCGCCGCACGGCGGTTATTGATGTAGCTACGCGCACCGTTCACCGCAGCGTACGCAGAACGCATCGTACGATCCAGGTTCTGCTCCGCCGCGCGAGAACGCTCGCGGGTAGCACGCATATTGGTCATCGCCTTATCCAGTTCGGCGGAGAGCTGACGCAGCTGGTTCGCCAAAGTCAGCGGGTCATTCGGACGAGCCGAAGCGCTCTGGTTGACCTGGTTGAGCACCGCCTCCATGCCGGCAGCGACCGCACCCAAATCATCGCGACGCTGAGATGCAGCCAGGCTCTTCGCCTCAGCCACGTCACGCTGAATGCTCAGCAAGTCGGTGCTCAGACCCAGCTGAGCCTGCTCCAGCTCATGCGAGCGGGTATTCACTGCCGCACCCAGAGTCTGAATCTGCGAGGCGGCTTCCTCAGCGGTGCGCAGGTGAGCAACCGCCTCCGAACGTGCCGTCGCAACGGTCGCCTGAGCTTTCTCAACCTCCGCAGCGCACAGCACCATGTTCGACTCCAACAGGGTAGGAGTCTTCGAAATGGGCTCCAGGGCGCTGGGCAGGTAACGTTCCTTCAACGCGCGGTACTGGGCGGCAATCTCCTCCACCGAGGCACGCAGCTGCGGCAGACGCTGAGCCAGAGCCTCAATAGCCTGCGGTGCCTCCTGCTCCAGGTTGCGCAACTGAGCCAGCTTAGCGTCCTGCTCCTGAGCAATACGGGTGACTTCCTGAGAGTTATCAATAATCTCAGTCAACCAGGCACGCTGCTCTGCTTCGGTATCGGGAATGCTGTCGGTCAGAAGCTGCTGACGCTGGAAGGACTTACGCATCAGATCCTCAGCACGCGCAATCTCCTGAGCGAACTCAGCAACCTGCTGATCGCTGTACTGTGCGCGCGCAAAATCCAGTTCCTGCTTCGCGTGGCTCATCGTCGTATCAGCCTGCAGCAGGGCGCTACCGGCGCGGGTGCGCAGCTCCTCCAGCGGAACCTCCGGAATGGGGGAGTAGTTACGAGGTGCACCGTAGGAACGCTGAGGCTGCTGCTGAGCGTTCTTCTTCTTGCGGCGGCGGTACATCGCGTAACCGCCAGCACCCACGGTCGCCGCCGCACCCACACCGAGCACGCCGGTTACAACACCCGAAGAGCTACCGCCCTTCTGAGCCTCGATACCCTCAACTGCGGCAAGAGCCGCACCCGAATAGTCGCTGTTCTGCAGCTTCGGCTTAATGTAGTTCTGGTACACCTTCGTCTGCTGATCGCTCGAAAGAGTCTTGGTGCTACCTGCCAAGAAATACGCCTGGCGGGACTCGGTCGCAATTACCAGCACCACATCGGCAGAACCCCAATTGTTCTTCGTGGCAAGCGCCTTCGTCCAGCTCGAAGAAGTAGACGGGTTCTCGAACTTATCAATGGTCACCACGTGCAAATCCACGTTGTACTTCTTCGACAGATTCGAAATCTTAGATTTCAGGGTAGCGGTATCACCCAAAGAGTTCGTGGAATCGTACACGGTGGTGCCCGTAATCTGCATCGGGTCAGCAGCCTGTGCCGACGTGCTCAAAAATGCAGAACCAGCCGGCAGAACCGCCGGGGCACAAGAAAGACCTGCCGCCAGCACTGTGGCACCCAGAATAGTGCGCAGGCGAGGGCGTGCGGGACGAATCTGACGCGCAAAGGCGTGCTCGGTCATGGTCTTTCCTCCGTTGTCGTGAAGTATGAACGGACCTGTACTTCACGGCGTGCTTGAACATCGCACGCCTTAGTGCTGGTCACATTATTAGTGTAGCGGTGGCTCAGCCACGCAAACACACAGATACGAGAATGTTGCGCCGCTGTTTGCCACCCGTTTACCGACTTCCCAGGCTTTATACAGGAAAGCCGGTATATAGGAAGCCGGTATACAGGAAAGCCGGGGTCTAGCCTCACGCCAGACCCCGGCCCACCGGCTATTCAGTTAGTTAGCGCCGACGCGCAATCTTTAGATTGCTCATTAGGTGCTCCACTACCTCCGCGGCATTAACATCGTGGATACTCTGCGCCATGCCGTTCACTACCTGAACCCGCGAAGACGAGGCGAACATCCAGCCTAAGAACTGCACAGTATTCAGCAGCCTAGAACTGCGTTCTGCCTGCTTTCGCATCTGTGACCACAAAAAGGGCGTAGTCGGCACGCCACGGCCCTTATACACCTGGGAATTAGAATGGGCATCCAGAAGCTCAGCGAGCGCCTCAATATTTTCGGTCAGCTCCTTCAAATCCTCATCCCCGGCAGAGGAGCCGACGTAATACCGTTCAACCAGGCTCAAAGGCATGTAGCCGCTACAGCTACTCACCCACGCCAGCTTCAAACGCAGATTCTGCAGACGAAGCACCTGCTTCAGAAGTCTCGAATGGGTGCGCAACACCGACAGCGGCATGGAAGATAGCCTCTTCTCCTCCGAAAGCAGACCCTCGAAGGAACCTTCCCCGGAAAACGCCTTATACGGATCCGAGACGCCCATTAGAAGTACCGGTCCCTCGTAGTGAACGAACGCCAGAACCTCGGGAACACTCGAGAGGGAACGGATGCGCTCGCCAATGGTCGGAAGATCCTCCCCATCGGGGGCGTACTGTTCGCGGCTGAACATCAACGTCTGGATAGGCTGCTCGGCAAGGTCGGGCGAGTCATGAGCAAGCGCTCGCAAATCGGTCACAACCTCCGCCAGAACGCCGTCCTGCTCAACCTGCAGAAGCTCCTGGAGAAGCTCAATGACAGAGCGCGCCTGCAAGCTCAAGACCGCAGCGCAGAACTCCGCATCCTGAAGCTCAAGACGCACCTTCTCCAGGCGCTCTTCCAGCGTGGACTGCACGCCCTTGAGCTCAAACTCGCTCAGCTGTTCCGGACGGAGCATACGGTGCGTACCATCCTCGCCGGGACGGTAGAAAAGCTCGCTAAACTCCAACGTAGACTGCACACCCTTCAACGCCCGCTCTCGCAACTCGGGCAGAACGTCAAAGGCGACTTCGGTCATCTCATTCCAGACCTTGGCCTCATCGATCTTCGAGTCCTTACGAGCAGTCTTCTTCCAGGTCTCGGCAAGCTGCATGGCGCGGTCAAATTCGCTCAGCTCCACAAAAGCCGCCAGCTTCTGCGCGCTCTCACGCAGATAACGCACCGCGTAGAGGCGGTCGTTCAAAGAATCCGGGAGAGTATCCTCCAGCAGACGCCAACGGAAGGTACGCTCAAAGCACTCCTCGGTCAGGCTAATGACGGCGGCGCTCAAAGAGAGCGCGTGATCACGGGCAAAAGCGAAAGAGCCCGGGGTATCCGCCAGACGAGGCAGGGACGTATAAAACTCCAGCGCCCCGCTTAGCTTCAGCCGAGATACCCGGATGGTCTCTTCCAGCTCGGCGGCAAGCACCGCGCGGTCAGCCTGGGCAGTCTCCTTGAAGCTGTGCAGCGGAGACACCTGCGCACGCTCCAGCGTCTGCAGGTTCATGACCGCACGCATGAGATAGTTCTCAAGAATATCGACCTGCTGCAGGCGCGGACGCTGATTCAGCGGAACATGATTCTCCTGCGTACCGACCAGCAGATGCTGCGGCACACCGCTAATCGACGGCAACGCAAAGACTTCATCCTCAGATTTACTGACAGAAAGCACCATGGGGTAGCGGCTGCGCTGTGCGTTCTCTAGAGGGGGAATGAGCTTGAAGTTGGTGCTCAGAGAGAAATGGTCGGAGGGCGCCGGGTTACTCTGCGCCGGGTTACTCTTGGGAGCCTGCTGGGCGGCCTCCTGCTGCGGGCGCTCTTCAGGCTGCGCCGGGGTGTTCTGGGGCATGCTCTGCTGCTCCTGGCTTTCTGCTGATTGGCTTTCTGCTGAATGGTTCTGCGCCGAAGAACCGGAGATACCACCGGCCTGCATCGGCTCCAACGGCGAAGGTGCAGCCACCGGCTGAGGAGGCTGAGGTGAGGCAGGGTGAGGCGAGGGTGCCTGAGCCTGCTGTGCCTGAGCCTGTTGAGCTTCGACAGCCTGATCCTGCTGGGGGAGCGGGGACTGCGCCTGGGGCGCTGCAGATACCGGGGCCTGCGCGGGGTTCGGTACCTGGTTCTGAACAGGATCCTGCACCGACTGCTGAGCGCTACTGCCGGGCTGTGCCGGCTTCGGCTGGTAGTGCATCGGGTAGCTCACCGCGCCCTGTACTTGCTGATTGGGTGCCTGGTGAGGGGGAACCTGCTGATTCATCGCCTGGTTCTGCTGTTGCTGCTGCTGTTGCAATACCTGCCGCCTAATCTCACGCGCACGACGGCGCGACGGGCTCAACGACGCAAACAACGCTACTACCGCGCAGATGAGTACAAACAAAAGTAGCGCGTACAGGCGGGTTGCGCCGTCCAGCGAAGACGCCACCGCCGGTAGGGTCGGCAGCGCGCCAACAAGAGCGAAAACAGCAGAAATAATCCTCATGACTTCACCATAACCCAGCTAAATCCCGGGTGCTCGCAACGCCGTTGCCTTACCGCATACTAAAAGGGAAGTAGCCGGGGTGCCGGGTGCTCTCCGCCAGTGCTTCCCGCATCCGCCTCACAATTAAAGGACGATGCGGCGTGCGCCCTCATGTAGGGGCTCACGCCGCATCGATCATCACTCAACTCATTATCACACCCGGGCCGGTCCTCACACCGACCCTTCGGGACATACTGGGGATTCTCGCCCCTCCCGGTGCAGGGCTCTCATCTCCCGCCCCGGAAAACTATCAAACTCTATACGCTACCTACCGGCGGTCAGCGCCTGGGTAGCCATCTGCTGAGCCAACTCGGAGGCCTTTTCCGCACGATGACGGCGGTACACCATTCCCGAGCAACACGCCACAATACCCGCACCAATACCGATGGAGCTTGCCAAGACCGCACAGAAAATCAGGGTTCCGATCATCATGGGTTTCTCCTTTGCCTTTGTCCTTTGCCTTTGTTCTCGGCTCTATGTGCCTTCAACATTACGGACTGACCCTGTGTTCAAGCTGTGTACCAAGAAGCATCATGCTGTGTAAACCGTGGAGAAAAACTGGGCGCTTTAAAAGAGAAACATGAGAGCGAGTAGCGAACAAAGCCCCAAAACAAACTAGCCGTCGGGCAAATCTCCGGGTATCTCAGACCCGCGAATCAGCTGCCGATGAAAGGGTGTGAGGAAAATTCCCAGGGAACTCCCCGATAACCAACAGCAAAAAAATATAGAACGCCATAAAACACCCTCTACAGTAGAAAGATAGCGTGCGCCCAGGGTGAGGCACACGCGCGACTCTAGGAGAACTTATGACTCAGAACAACGGATGGTCTTACGGCGGCAATGACGGCGTCACGGATGCAACCCGTCCCCTGCAGAACGTGAACGGACAGGCAAGCTACCAGCCCGCAAACCAGCAGCAGGGTCAGAACGCATACCCGCAGGCATACGCCTCTCCCGGATACACCTACCCCCAGGCGGCGGCTGCTCAGGTCGCTTCGGCACAGTCTGCACCTCAGAACACCGATAACAACAAGCGTTACGGTGCCGGTGTTGTGCTCACCGCAGCTCTGCTCGCAGCCCTCGTTGGCGGCGGCGTTGGCGCGGGCGTCGGAGGCGGCATCGCAGCATCGAACAACAGCTCCTCCAGCGCTTCCTCGCGCGGCTCCGTCAGCTCCAATATCAGCAACTCCTCCACCGTGGCAGGCGTAGCAGAAACCGCGAAGAAGGTCCTGCCCTCTACCGTGACCATCGTTGCTTCGAACGGCTCCTCCTCCGGCGGCGGTAGTGGCGTTATCCTCGACAAGGAAGGCCACATCCTCACCAACCACCACGTGGTTACCCTCGAATCTTCCAGAGAAGCATCCACCATTGAGGTGCGCCTGAGCGACGGCACCGTACGCACCGCAACCGTGGTGGGCCTGGACTCTGCCGCTGACCTGGCGGTCCTGAAGATTAACCCCTCCGGCCTGGACCTGCAGCCCATCACCTGGGGTGACTCCTCCAAGCTGGTCTCCGGCGAGGTAGTGGTTGCCCTCGGCGCGCCGTATCGTCGTAGCGAATCGGTAACCTCCGGCGTGGTCTCGAACGCAAACCGCGTGCAGCCTGCCGATGCGAAGGGCCAGAACTACATCCCCATGGTTCAGGTTGACGCTCCCATCAACCACGGTAACTCCGGTGGCCCGCTGGTGAACCTCAAGGGCGAACTGGTCGGCATTAACGCGCAGGGCCAGGCAAGCCAGGATGGCGGCACCGCCGACGGTATGGCGTTCTCCATTACCTCCAACTACGCCAAGCGCATCTCCTCCGAGATCATCGCCAAGGGTAAGGCAACCCACGGCTACCTGGGCGCGAGCGTGAAGAACAGCCCCGCGGACACCGGCTCGGGCTCGTCCAAGCTCATCCCCGGTGGCGTTGAAATTGCCTCGGTAGAATCTAACAGCCCCGCCGCGAAAGCAGGCCTGCGATCCGGCGACGTCGTGATTGAAGCCGACGGTCACGCCGTGACCAAGAGCGACGAGCTTAACGGTACCGTGCGTGCCGCGGCAGCAGGCTCTGATCTGAAGCTGAAGATTAAGCGCGGCTCCTCCACCCATGACATCACCGTGACCCTGGGCGACGCCGACAGCCAGAAGTAAAACGCACTCTGCCTCTGAACAGGTAGAAACGCGGTTGGGAAACACCCGCTCAGCCGGCTCTACCGTTCAGTAACTCTAACTTCAAAAGAGTGCCACATGGTGTAACGAAAGAAAGCTCCCACCCCATACGCGGGGTGGGAGCTTCTTTCGTTAGTACAGCAAACTGTATTGGTGTTGCAGATAGGGGCAGGTTAGAGGCCCTCGAGAACCTCGCCCACGCGCTTCTGCAAAGCCGGGATAACCTCCTGCTCGAACCACGGGTTCTTCGCCTGCCACCTAAAATTCAGCGGCGAAGGATGCACCAGCGGCAGAAACTTAGGAAGATAAGACTCCCACGCACGAACCGTCTCCGTCAGGTTCTTCTGCGCCTTAGGGGCGTGCATACCATCCAGGTAGTGCTTCTGAGAGTATGCCCCCACCAGCAGAATTAGCTGAACGTTCGGCATGAGCTCCAGAAGCTGCGGATGCCACTTCGGCGCGAAATCCTTACGCGGCGGGTTATCGCCGTGCGCGCCCTTACCCGGGTAATAGAAATCCATCGGCAACAGCGAAATCAGGTCGGGGTCGTAGAACTGCTCAGCCGTCACGCCCATCCACTCGCGCAGCTTCACGCCGCTCGGGTCATTCCACGGGATACGGCTCTCCTGCGCGGCGCGCCCGGGTGCCTGACCAATCACCACAATACGAGCATGAGGTGACGCCGAATAAACCGGCTCCCAACCCTGCTCCGTGAACTCCCTATTCTGCGAATCCAAACGAATCTGCTCAGCCAGGGGAGGGCGCGTCTCCAGAATCTGCTGAATCAGAGGCCCCGGCAGATTATGGTGTGTTGCAGCCATGCTAGATGGCGCCTCCATCAAAACCGTTCTGACGCCACGCCTCAAAAATTGCAATGGACGCAGAATTAGCCAGGTTCAGCGAACGGCGACCCGGCTTCATCGGAATCTTCACCCGCTCAGTCACATGCGGATCCTGCTGAACCTCAGCGGGCAGACCCACCGACTCCGGACCGAACATGAACACATCACCGGGACGGTACTCAATATCCGCATACGAGGTCGAAGCAGTCGTCGTGAACGCAAAAACACGCTCCGGAGCCAGAGCCTCCCACGCATCCTCAAGGGTCTCATGCACCGTCACCACCGCCAGGTCGTGATAGTCCAGACCCGCGCGGCGCAGGTGCGCATCATCAAAGTTAAAGCCCAGCGGCTTCACCAGGTGCAGCTCAGCGCCAGTAATCGCCGCCAAACGGATAGCGTTGCCGGTATTGCCGGGAATCTCAGGGGTATAGAAAAGAATCTTGAACACGTTCCTAAGTGTACCGCGCAGCCCCCGAACAGCCCCGAGCGTCCCGAGGAGTAGCGCTCGCCGACCCCGCCGCAGATGAACACGCCTAGAAGAGCGCGGGTAGAGCGCGATAAAATAAACGAGGCGACAAACCGCCGACAACCCAGCAGGAGGAACCATGAGCGCAGAAACCAACCGTCAGAACGGCCGCGTCTACCTCGACCATGCCGCCACCACCGACGTACTGCCCGCCGCCATCGACGCCATGGTCGAACAGATGCGCAACGGCGGCAACCCCTCCTCCCTGCACGCCGTAGGACGCAATGCCCGCGCCACCGTCGAATATGCCCGCGAACGCATCGCCCGCGCCGTCGGAGCCGACCCCGCCGAGGTTATTTTCACCTCCGGTGGCACCGAAGCGGACAACCTCGCCGTCAAGGGCATCTACTGGAAGCGCCGCGAAGAAGACCCGCAGCGCACCCGAATTCTCGTCTCCTCCATCGAGCACCACGCCGTGGAAGAAACCTGCGAATGGCTCGAAAAGGCAGAAGGCGCGCAGATCGAATGGATCCCCGTAGACAAGCACGGTAGCGTCAACCCGCAGACCGTCCGCGAACTCATCGAAAAGAACCCCGAAGACGTTGCGCTCGTGACCGTCATGTGGGCGAACAATGAGGTCGGTACCGTACAGCCCATCCCCGAGATCGCCGCTATCGCCGCCGAATACGGTATTCCCGTGCACTCGGACGCGGTGCAGGCATTCGGCGCAATCCCCATTGACTTCCACGCCAGCGGGGTAGCGACCCTCGCAATCTCCGGCCACAAAATCGGTGGTCCCATGGGCATCGGCGCGCTGGTTGCAACCCGTGCCGTGCAGATGACCCCCGTCCTACACGGAGGCGGCCAGGAACGCTCCGTACGATCCGGCACCATCGACGCACCCGCCATTGCAGGTTTTGCAGAGGCCGCCGTGCACTCGGTTCAGCACCTTGACAAAGAATCCGCCCGCATCGCCGCGCTACGCAACGAACTCGTTGCGGCAATTAGCGCGCTCATCCCGCAGGCGCACCTGAGCGGCGAAAACCCGCTCACCGAAGAGTACCCCGGCCAGAAGCGACTGCCCGGCAACGCCCACTTCACCTTCGAAAACGCAGAAGGTGACACCCTGCTCTTCCTGCTGGACATGCAGGGCATCAGCAGCTCCACCGGCTCCGCCTGCAACGCCGGGGTGACCCGCCCTTCCCACGTGCTCATGGCAATGGGAATGGACGAAGACACCGCCCGCAGCGCCCAGCGCTTCACCCTCGGTCACTCGACCACCGGAGCCGATATTGCGCGCCTCATCGCGGCACTACCCGCCGCCTACGAACAGGCAGCAAAGGCGGGACTGTCCTCGCAGCTGCCGGACGCCTCCCGCTGGTACTAAAAGACAGAAAAAGGTACCGAACCGCCCTCAGCTTGCAATATCAGCGTTCGCTGAGGGCGGGCTGAGGGTGCACTGCCCAATATCCCGCCGAGCCCCTGCGTACAATGGGTAGCTACAGTAACGGAAAGTCCGCCCACACAAATAAGGCGTACCTTTCTAAAGGCTCAACACAACAGAAGGATAGGCAGTGAAAATTCTTGCAGCTATGAGTGGCGGCGTTGACTCCGCAGTCGCCGCAGCCCGCGCCGTAGAAGCAGGACACGAAGTAGTCGGCGTTCACCTCGCACTATCCCGCATGCCCGGCACCCTGCGCACCGGCTCCCGCGGCTGCTGCACCCTCGAAGACTCCATGGACGCCCGCCGCGTCTGCTCCCAGCTGGGCATCCCCTTCTTCGTCTGGGACTTCTCCGAACGCTTCAAGGAAGACGTCGTCGACGACTTCATCTCCGAATACGAAGCCGGACGAACCCCCAACCCCTGCATGCGCTGCAACGAAAAGATCAAGTTCGCCGCGCTCCTCGAACGCGCCCTCGCACTCGGCTTCGACGCCGTGGTGACCGGCCACTACGCCCGCGTCATCACCACCGAAGACGGCAACCGCGAACTGCACCGCGCCGCCGACTGGGCCAAGGACCAGTCCTACGTGCTCGGTGTGCTCACCCACGAACAGCTCAAGCACGCCTGGTTCCCCCTGGCGGACACCCCCTCCAAGGCGCAGGTACGTGCGGAGGCGGCAGAGCGCGGCTTCTCCGTGGCGAAGAAGCCCGACTCCTACGACATCTGCTTCATTCCCGAAGGCGATACCCGCGCCTGGCTGGGCGACCACATCACAATGCGCCCCGGCCTCATCAAAGACACCCACGGCGAGGTGCTCGGCGAGCACCCCGGCGCGCAGGCATACACCGTAGGCCAGCGCAAGGGCCTGGCACTGGGCCGCCCCGCCGCCGACGGCAAGCCCCGCTTCGTGCTGGAGGTGCGCCCCAAGGAAAACGAAGTTATCGTCGGCTCCCGCGAGCTGCTTGCCGTGCACGAAATCCGCGGTATCCGCGCCACCTGGGCGGGCGTACCCGTAGAACAGGCGGCACGCTTCCTGGAACAGCCCGCACAGCTGGGCGCCCGCAGCGAAGAGTTCGAGGTGACCGCACAGGTGCGCGCGCACGCCGACCCGGTCCGCGCCAAGGCGTACATGACCTGGGCACCCGACCCCGAAGCTGAAGAAGAAGGCGCACTGCGTCTGGAAACCGTAGTGCGCCTCCTGGATCCGCTCTCCGGCGTGGCACCGGGACAGACCATGGTGCTCTACCAGGGCACCCGCGTACTGGGTCAGTCCACGATCGCCCGCGCCTACTCGCTGGACCGCGAAGACATTCAGGAAACCCTGTCTGCTGGCGCCTCCACCAGCGCCGACTAGCCGCACAGAATAGCCGCGTACCCCGCTATTCGCAGCTGTTGCCGCAACAGCCTGCTCGAGCGCAACGCACAGAAGACCACAACCGGACTGAGGAGAGACCGATGACTGCCGAACACACTTCCTGCGAATTTGACCCCCACGCCACCTCCATGGGCGATGAAGTCGCGCCGGAGGTTTACGAGGAGCTCTTCGCCATGCGCCGCTCCATCGACAACTTCGATGCAGCGTTGGTGCACATCCTCGCGGAGCGTTTTCAGGCAACCAAGCGCGTGGGCGTCCTGAAGGCTAAGCACAACCTGCCCGCTGGCGACCCCGGTCGTGAAGAGGCGCAGATTGCTCGCCTGCGTGCCATGGCGAAGGAATCCAGCCTGGACCCGGAATTCGCGGAGAAGTTCCTGAACTTCATCATCTCTGAGGTGATTCGCCACCACGTGCGCATCGCGAACGAGCACGCTGACCAGGACGAAGAGACTGAAAATTCTGAAAGCTAAGACTTTCTAAGATTTCACCCTCTTCGAGATCTCAGCCTCTCCGAAAAGCCCCGCTCTCATCCCTGCTGAGCATCCATCGTGCTGAGCGTCCAGCGGCAGAGCATCGACCCGCCCGCACTTTTCCCTAACCTGTCTTAACCTCACTCGTTTATGCCCCCTCAATCTTCCTCCCGCCAGAATGCCCGCACCGAGCCGGTGCCGGAGCGCCTGCTACTGCCCGGTGAGTACCGTGCCCCCGAAGGGGACGAACTGACCGAACAGGACCTCGCCGCGCTCGCTACGGAGCGTCCGCTGGTACGTGCTAGCGGTCTGGGCGATTTTCCCGGCGATGACCTGGCTGAGGCGATGTCCCGTGTGGAGGGCGAGCTGGGTTCCCCGCACTTGCCGTTCCTGCCGCATCTGCCTGCGCTGGGCTGGCGGAGTACCCCGCTGGCACGCACCCTGGCGGTGTGCGAGGGACTTGCCTTTGACGGTGCCTCGTTTGGGTGGCGCATGGTGCATAGCGGCGGCAGGGGAGCGCGCGAGTCTGCCCTGGCGCAGGACCGTCTGCTCTCCGATATCAATCTTCTCGCTGACCGCGTGGGCTCGCAGAAGAAACGTTTCGGTTCAGGGCAGGATACCGCCCCGGCGTATAAGATTCAGCTGGCCGGTCCGCTGACTCTTGCCGCCAGTATCTATTTGCCCGGCGGCGAGCGTGCCATTAGTGATGCAGGGGCGAGCCGTGACCTGCTGGAGTCGTTCCTGGAAGGCCTGGAACGCTGGATGGGTTCTCTGCGCGAGGCTCTGCAAGCTCCGCGGGCGCTGATTGCCGTGCAGCTGGATGAATCCGAATTTCAGCGTCTGATGGAGGGGGCCATCCCTACGGTGAGTGGTTTCCGCTCCCTGCCGGCTTTGCAACCTCACTACTATCAGCAGGTGTACCGCCGTATCTCGGAGCGTTTCGCCGAGCTGAATCTGCAGCTCATCCTGGATGTGGATGGCACCGCGCTCAAGCCTGTGCAGGAGCTGAAGCTGCTGAGCCAGTCCCGCCCCACCCTTGACGCGTTGGCTCTTGTGAAGGCGATGCGTGTTGAGGGCGGCGCTCCTTGCGCTTTGCTGTTGCATCCTAATCGTGCCCGCCTCAAGGGGCCGGGCACGCTGCAGGTTCCGCCGCTGAGCGACCCTCGTTCCTGGGAACCTGTGGCGCAACTTTTGGAGGCTCAGGCTCAGCTGTGGCTGCCGGTGGTGACCTCTGCGCGGGTTCCTGATCAGGTGCGCCGCCTGTACAGCCTGTGGCGCGAGGTTGGTCTTGAGCCGACCCAGTTGAGCGCGGTGGGTTTGATGCCTGATGAGCGTATTCAGAGCGGTTCCGTGCCTGCTGGGATGACTTCAGCCGCGGTAAGTATGCTGGATGCCACGGCTTCGCTGGCTCGGGTGACAGAGTGTGCCCGTGCATTGGCTGAGTGCGCGGTATGATTAGAGAATCAGCATTTTTATGTAAGTATTTACGACAATTCTTTAGGGAGGTACTGTGAGCGCAAGCGACGCACACACCATTTTGGTGGTTGATGACGATGATGCTCTGGCGGAAATGATTGGCCTCGTGCTCGCGCAAGAGGGCTTTAACGCTGTTTTCTGCGAAAATGGCGGCCGCGCTTTTGAAACTTTTATGCGCTCCACTCCCGATTTGGTGCTTTTGGATTTGATGCTTCCTGGCATGAACGGTATTGAAGTCTGCCAGCAAATTCGCCGCTCTTCTAATGTGCCGATTATTATGTTGACCGCTAAAAGCGACACTGAAGATGTTGTTAAGGGTCTTGAGGCTGGTGCTGATGATTACATTGCGAAGCCTTTTAAGCACGCTGAATTGTTGGCGCGTATTCGTACTCGTTTGCGTCCGCGCGAGAGCCGCCAGCTGGTGGTGTCCATTGGCGATATTGTCATGGATATGGACGGTCGTACCGTCAAGTACCACAGCACTGAGGTTCCCATGACTCCTCTGGAGTTTGACCTGCTGGCTGCGCTGGTGCGCCACCCGGGTCAGGCGTTGAGCCGCCAGGAACTGCTGGATATGGTCTGGGGCTACACTGATGTGAGCGATTCTCTGGTAAACGTGCATGTCCAGCGTCTGCGCGCTAAGTTTGATGAGCTGGGTGCGGATCGTTTTATTCAGACGGTCCGTGGCGTTGGCTACAAGATTCCGGCCGAGCTGGTGGGATCTTCCGGTAGCTAAGCGGAAGCTATTCATAGGCGAAGGGATAACCTGATTGTCTGTTGCGAAGTCGAGCCATGAGCACGGCGCTTTGACGGCGGAGGCGGTAGCCTCCGCCTCTTCGCGTACCCGCACTTCCAAGCCGCGTAAGGCGAAAAAGCAGAGTAGTAGGAGCCTGATGCAGCGCGCTCAGCGTCTGTGGAAGGAATCTCTGCAGTTCCGTGCTTTGGGCACTGCGGGCATCATGATGTTCCTGAGCTTCTTGATGGTGGGTTGGTCCTTGTCGAGCCAGATTGCGACGAGTCTTTTTGAGAATCAGAAGGGTCAGGCGCTGGCGGAATCGGAGAGTGGTTTCCGTAACGTTCAGAGCGTGCTGGACTCCTCTGAGGCCCGTAGTGACAGCGAAATTCGCCGTAATGTGAGCCGTACCCTGACCGTGCTGGATGCGGGCAGCTCGGGTAAGCGTAATTGGATTCTTGTGCCTTTGGAAGGTCAAGGTAAGCAGGGTTTTATTCCTGAGCAGAGCAGTAATAATTCTTTGAATTCTTCGAGTATTCCGAATGATTTCAAACAAACTGTTCGCGATAAAGATGGTATTTTCTGGCAGACGTCTACGGTGACTACTGTCGAAAATAATCGTGAGCGTACCTATCCGGTGCTTATTGTTGGTACACATATTTCTATTGCACAGAACCCTAATTACGGTTTGTTCCTTGTGTACGATATGACGGATTCTTCCGCCACGATTGCGCATATTAACTTTGTTCTTTTTGGCGGTTTCTGCGCACTGCTTACTGTGGTGCTTTCTGTGGTGTGGATTGTGACTCGTTTTGTGGTCCGCCCGATTACGCAGACCGCTATTACCGCTGAGAAGCTGGCTGCTGGCGATCTGGATCAGCGCGTGTCTGTACACGGTGAGCATCAGGCGGCGCGTCTGGGCTATTCCTTCAACCTGATGGCTGACTCGCTGCAGGAGAAAATTGTTCAGCTGGAGCGCCTGTCGACTCTGCAGCAGCGCTTTGTGTCTGACGTGTCGCATGAGTTGCGTACTCCGCTGTCGACGGTGCGTTTGGGTACGGAACTTCTGTACGATACGCGTGACGAGATGGAGCGCACGCAGAGCCGCACCGTGGAGCTTCTGCACGATCAGGTGGATCGTTTCCAGTCGATGCTTTCTGACCTGCTGGAGATTTCTCGTTTCGATGCAGGTAGCGCAATGCTGACCATCGACACTGAAGACTTCATGCGTGTGCTGTCGAATATTTTGCAGGAGGCTCTGCCGCACCTGGAGCGCACGAATACTAAGCTGAACGTGCATACGAGCCATGAGAGCATCATGGTTGATATGGACCGCGTGCGTATTGAGCGTGTGCTCCGTAACCTGCTGTACAACGCGATTGAGCACGGCGAGTCCCGCCCGATTGACGTGTACGTGGGTGCGAATGCCACGAACCTGGGTGTTGCGGTGCGTGACCACGGTATCGGTCTGTCTGAGGATGAGGCTGTTCAGGTGTTCAACCGTTTCTGGCGTGCTGATACTTCCCGTAAGCGCACCCTGGGCGGTACGGGCCTGGGTCTGTCGATTGCTGCTGAGGATGTGCGTCTGCACGGCGGCACGATTGAGGCGTGGGGCGAGAAGGGCCGCGGTGCCTGCTTCACGATGAACCTGCCGCTGATTCACGGTGCGCCTTTGGGCGAGTCGCCGGTTTTGGTGACGGGTGAGCCTGAGGTGAGTGCGCATCGTTCGGCGACCGCGAAGGATACGCTGCCCAATATTGCTCCTCGTGCGAACCTTGAGGGCGAGCTCTAAGGGGTTCAAACGGGGAGAGGCTTTAGGCTTCTGTCATATATCGGTGCGTTGGTGTTGCTCGGCTGTATTTACGCTTATCCTTGCGTATTTGCACTGTTCACCCAGTACAATCAATGCAGATATGTTTTCACGGTGTTGCTATTTCGCCGTGGTTATCTTTTCACCGTGTTGCGGTGGCCTGCAACGGTAGTTGGTGATTGTTTGTCTTTGTTCGTAGAGGAAGGTTAAGACCTCCATGGCTCATAGGGCTATTGTTTCTCGACGCGCCGCGCTGTCTTGGGGTGCGGTGTCTTTGGCGACGCTCGTGAGCTCTTGCGCGGGTCTTCCCTCGAACGATCGAGTGACTCAGCACAGCAGCGGTCTGGACGTGAAGAGCGTTAACACTTCTCCGGCGCGTGCGCCGGGACCGCTGGCGGGTGCTACCCCCGAGGCGATTATTGAGGGCTTCGTGCGTGCTGGTGTGGACAGCATTGAGAATTATGCTGTGGCGCGCCAGTATTTGAGCTCTTCTTTTGCGCGCCGTTGGAATCCTATGGGTACGACTCGCGTGTACCGTAATACGGTGCAGCCTCGCAGTGACGATAGTGGAACTGCCGAGGGTACGTATCATGTGCGTTTCCAGCAGACGGCGACTGTGAATAGTCAAGGTATTACGAGCACATTCCCGGAGGCTCAGACTGAGACTCAGGATTTCACCATGGTTATGGAAGATAACCAGTGGCGTATTAGCTCCTGCCCGGATGGTCTGTGGCTGGATGGTGCCGAGTTTGAGCGCGTGTTTAGCCCGTGCCGCCTGTACTTCTACGATCGTGCGTTCCGTTATGCTGTGCCGGATATTCGTTGGTTCCCGCATACGGATCGCTATTTTGAGTTGCTGGTGCGTACGCTGATGGCTGGCCCGGCGTCCTACCTGAAGGACGTCGCGTTCTCGGCGTTGAACGAGTCGATGAGCCTTGAGACGGCAACTATGAGCGATAACCAGGATGTGCTGGTTCGCCTCTCGGGTGAGCATCTGGACGATAACCGTTTGGCGCGTGTGCGTGAGCAGATTATGCACGGTTTGGAGAACTTCTCGGGTCTGGGCAAGACTGAGGTTTTCTATAACGGCACTCTGATTCCTGAGAACGCGCCGAGCGGCTTTTCTGCGGTGAAGCTGAACCCGGGTGTTCCTGCCCGCACGGTTGCTATTAATTCGAACGGCCAGATGGTGGCGCGCGATGACTATATGAGCAATGCGGGTGAGCAATTGCTTCTGCGTGGCGTGACCCAGTTGAGTTCCCCGGCGATGGGCTATTCGGCGGATGTTTACGCCTGCTTGGCGAACGATGCCGCGAGCCTGTACACGGTGTATCAGGGCACTGCCCGCCGCGTGTGGCAGAGTACCGCTCTGACTGCTCCCAGTTTTGATGCGTATGGCTGGGTGTGGGCAGCCGATGGTGAGGGTATTGTTCGTGCCTTCAAACCGGATTCTGAGGATGCAACCGAGCGTGAGCGCGGCGTGGATATTGGTTTGTCCTGGCAGCGTAATTTGAGCTTTACGAGCGTGAACGTTTCTCACGATGGTGCCCGCATGGCGATTGTGGCGTCTACTGAGGGTGCGTCGGCTGTGATTATTTCCGGCATTGTGCGTGATGATGCCGGCAAGCCTCTGCGTCTGACGGAGATGGTGCGTCTGAGTTCTTCTGTGACTCCGCGTAATGCCCGTTGGGCTGGCGATCAGAGCGTCGTGGTGGTGAACGTGAAGAATGGTGAGTCTGAGGTGATTTCCCTCAGCGGTGAAGAGACGAAGCTGGACCGTTTGGATGGTGTGATGACCATTTCGACGGCGGATAATACGTCGAATATTATTGCTCACCGTTCTGACGGTTCGTGCTACCTGATGGAGGAGCGCGGCTGGATTCGCCTGGACACGACCCTGCACGAGATTAGTTACGCCGGTTAGCCTCGGGTAGGCGCGAGCGAGGAAAGGGTGCTTTCGGTGAGTTCAGTACAGCGTGGTTTGAACGATTCCGTGAATGGGTCCTGGAGCAAGTCTCTGACCGGGCTTGCGGGCGCTCTCAAGAGTGCCGGCGGGTCTTTGGGGGAGGTGCTGATGCCGCGTACTTGCCCGTGCTGTGCGGTGCCGGTCGCCTATGGGGCAGGCTCGCCACTGTGTGAGGCTTGCTTGCCGCAGTTGCGTTCGGCGTTGGCTAAGGTGGAGCGAGTATATGCTCTGCAACCTCTTGATGGCGCGGCTGCTCCCGAGGTGCGTGCGGCATCCCGTTATGAGGGGATCATGCCGCGTGCCCTGTTGGCGTTGAAGAATGCGGGCCGTACCGACCTGCTGCCCCTGTTGGGAGAGGGTTTGGCGCGTAGCGTGTATGAGCTGTTACGCGCTCGCCGGGAGGAGCTTCAGGCTGAACCCGGTTCTTCTGCGCCGGTTGAGGTTCTGCTGGTTCCGGCACCGTCCTCTGCGCAGAGCGTGCGCCGCCGCGGCTATGCGCCGGCGAATCTTTTGGTGCAGGAGGCGGTGCGTCAGCTCAATCGGCGTTTGCCCGCCTCGGTGCGGGTGCGCGCTGTGGACGTTATCGGGTACGCTCCTCGCCCGCGGCGGGGGAGCGGCGCCTCCATTATTTCTGACGCGCTTTCCGGTGCGCAGAACGAGCAGAAGGGCCTGGGCGCTGTGGGTCGTGCCGAGCGGATGCACGGTGCCCTGCGCGTCATGGAGCCTGCTCTGTGCGCGGGGCGGGTGAGCATTATCTGTGATGACGTGGTGACTACCGGCGCGACTGCCTCGGAGATGGCGCGTGTGCTACAGGATGAGGGGTCGCTGGTGCTGGGTGTGTGCGCCGTGGCGGCGGTACCGAAAAAAGCTCAGATATAGCGTTTCTTGTAGTTAGTTGCAAGAGATACACGATTTTTAGCTGTTAAAGTTCGCAGACGGACGAATAGCTATTATTTAGGCTAAATATTTGTCATATCTAGTGATATGAAACATGTTTCGTACTAAAATATATACAAGGGAACGGCATTGAAGTCGAACCCCCGTACCGGGTCCAACCGGACGCGGTATAAGCCCCCAACCTGGAGGGAATGATCGTGGAAGTCAACATCTACGGCCGCAATATCAAGGTCACCGAACGCCTGGAAGAATACGTGAACGACAAGGTTCAGAAGTTCGCGCAGCTCGGCGATAACGTGAAGGACATCGACGTCAAGTTCAGCAAGGACGGTCACCTGGGTGGCGAGTCCATCCGCGTTGAGATTACCGTTGTTGGTACCGGCCCCGTCCTCCGTTCCGAAGCCCAGGGTCACGACAAGTTCGCGGTCTTCGATGAAACCTACGGCAAGCTCCTGGAGCGTCTGCGCCGTGCACGTGACCGCCGCAAGCTGCACAAGCGCGGTGGCAAGCACCCCGTCTCCGTGGCGGACGCTACCGGCTCGATTCCTGTGGTTACCGAAGCAATTACCGAGATTCTGCTGCCGGATGTTCCGGTGGAAGAAGCAGCATTCGATAACAGCGAGGTCACCCTCGCCGACGAAGCCGCATCTCCCATCGAGATTCGCCACAAGAGCTTCAAGGGCGAGCGTCTGACTCCCGCAGAAGCTGTTGACCGTATGGAACTGGTCGGCCACGACTTCTACCTGTACATTGACAGCGAGACCGGCGCACCGGCTGCGGCATACCGCCGTAAGGGCTGGAGCTACGGCATCATTACTCTGGACAACGAGTAAAACTAACGTACCTGCTGGCTGCTGAGGCGTAAGGCTCTTTAGGGGTCGTACTCAGCGAGCAGGCTCAAGACCCGGGCGGTCTGGGAACACACACCGTGTTTCTCCAGGCCCCCGGGTTTTTCTTTGCCCTCCACACAGCCGTTCCTTTAGGCGGACGGGTCGGCTCTGCCTCAACCGGAGGGTGAAAGATTCGAGCGTCACCAAATGTCACCTCGTGGGCGTACAGCGTAAAAAATAGCTCGGACGGGCGAATTAGGCGGCTCTGCCATACAATATGTAGGAAGGCCTCACCGCGCGCACTTTCGCGCGCCCTTGGTGAGGGTACCGAAACAAACAAGGAGTAGAAGCTCAGTGGCATCTTTCTTGGAGAAAATCCTCCGAACCGGCGATAAGAGGGTTCTGCGACAGCTCGAAGCGTACACTAAGGCGGTGAACTCGCTCGAGGATAGCTTCGCATCGATGACCGATGAGGAACTGCGAGCAGAGACCGACAAGTTCCGCGAGCGCGTCAAGGACGGCGAATCCCTCGATATTCTGCTGCCGGAGGCCTTCGCGGTAGTCCGTGAAGCGTCCAAGCGCACCCTGGGCAAGCGCCACTACGACGTGCAGCTCATGGGCGGCGCTGCACTGCACCTGGGCAACATTGCCGAAATGAAGACCGGTGAGGGTAAGACCCTCGTCGCGACCCTGCCCGCATACCTGAACGCCCTGAGCGGCAAGGGCGTGCACATTGTGACCGTGAACGACTACCTGGCTGAGTACCAGGCGAACCTCATGGGTCGCGTGTTCCGCTTCCTCGGCATGGAGTGCGGTGTGATTCTGTCCTCCATGGAGCCGGACGAGCGTCGTAAGCAGTACGCCGCAGACATCACCTACGGTACGAACAACGAGTTCGGCTTCGACTACCTGCGTGACAACATGGCGTGGACCGTGGAGGAGCAGGTTCAGCGCGGCCACAACTTCGCCATTATCGATGAGGTCGACTCCATCCTGATTGATGAGGCACGTACCCCTCTGATCATTTCCGGCCCCGCAGCCGGTGAGGCGAACCGCTGGTACGCAGAGTTCGCGCGCATTGCCGCGACCCTGCTTAAGCGCGGTGAAGACTACGAAGTAGACGAGAAGAAGCGCACCGTCGGCATCCTTGAACCCGGCATTGACAAGGTGGAAGACCACCTGGGTGTGAAGAACCTCTACGAATCCAAGAACACCCCGCTCATTGGCTTCCTGAACAACTCCATTAAGGCGAAGGAGCTGTTCACCAACAACAAGGACTACGTGGTCATTGACGGCGAGGTCCTGATTGTTGACGAGCACACCGGTCGTATTCTGCCGGGCCGCCGCTACAATGACGGCATCCACCAGGCGATTGAGGCGAAGGAAGGCGTCGAAATCAAGCCTGAGAACCAGACCATGGCGACCGTGACTCTGCAGAACTACTTCCGCATGTACGACAAGCTGTCCGGTATGACCGGTACCGCGGAAACCGAAGCGGCAGAGTTCATGAACACCTATGAGCTCGGCGTGGTGCCCATCCCCACCAACAAGGGTGTGCAGCGCATCGACAACCCCGATAAGGTGTACCGCGACGAAATCGCCAAGTTCAAGGCGGTCGTCAAGGACATTAAGGAACGCCACGAAAAGGGCCAGCCGATTCTGGTCGGTACCGCAAGCGTGGAGAACTCCGAATACCTTTCCCGCCAGCTGGCGAAGGAAGGCGTGCGCCACGAGGTGCTGAACGCAAAGAACAACGAGCGTGAAGCAGCTATTGTTGCGCAGGCGGGCCGTAAGGGCGCCGTCACCGTGGCAACCAACATGGCTGGTCGTGGTACCGACATTATGCTCGGCGGTAACCCCGAATTTGAGGCCGTCGAGAAGATGCGTGAGCTCGGCCTGGACCCGAACACCAACTCCGAGGCGTACGAGGCACGCTGGCCCGAGGTCCTGAAGGCTTGCGAAGACGCCGCTAAAGAAGAGCACGATGAAGTCACCAAGCTCGGTGGTCTATACGTGCTCGGCACTGAGCGTCACGAGTCCCGACGTATCGACAACCAGCTGCGCGGTCGTTCCGGCCGTCAGGGTGACCCGGGTGAGTCCCGCTTCTACCTGTCGCTGACCGACGAACTGATGCGCCTGTTCAACACCGGCATGGCAACCCGCCTCATGGCGGCAGCCCCCGAGGACTCCGCACTGGACTCCAAGATCGTTAGCCGCGCTATTGCTACCGCACAGGCAAACGTTGAGGGCCGTAACGCCGAGCAGCGTAAGAACGTGCTCAAGTATGACGACGTGCTCAACCGCCAGCGCGAAGCAATCTACAAGGACCGCGGCCGCATCCTGCACGGTGACGACCTGAAGGAACAGATTTCCGGCTTCGTGGACGAGGTGCTGACCACCATCATTGACGCCCGCGTCTCTGAAGGCCACGCCGAGGACTGGGACTTCGACGAGCTCTGGAGCGCCCTCAAGCAGGTGTACCCCATCTCCATCACCGTGGACGACCTCGCTGAGGACGCCGGCGACCGCACCAAGATCACTCGCGACCAGATCGTGAAGGAAGTCCTGGCGGACGCACACCTCATCTACGAAGAGCGCGAGAAGAGCGTTGGCGAAGAGAGCATGCGTGAAATCGAACGCCGCGTCATGCTGTCCGTCATTGGTGAGCGCTGGCCCGAGCACCTGTACGAGATGGAATACCTCAAGGAAGGTATCGGTCTGCGTGCGATGGCTCAGCGTGACCCTCTGGTCGAGTACCAGCGTGAAGGCTACGACATGTATCAGTCGATGCTCGGCGCGATCCGCGAAGAGACCGTGACCTACCTGTTCAACCTGGACCTGTCCAAGCAGCGTACTCAGGCTTCTGCCGTGCGCCTGGCTGAGCCTTCGCGCCCGAAGTTCCTGCAGTACTCCGCCCCGGATGAGGACGGTCACGAGCAGGTTCACGTGGAACGCTCGAAGGACAAGTAGCCTCAGCGTAAAAGCTGACGCACCGCAAAGCGTAAAAAGAGCATAAAGCACAACAGAGAGGGTGCGAATCCAAGACCGGATTCGCACCCTCTCTGCGTGTCTGTGGGTTTGTGCTCTGCGGGCGATTTATTCAGCAGGCGATGAGGAAACCTAGTCTTCGTCAACCCGGCTCTGCGGTTGCTCAATCGCGGTAATCAGCCACATGCCGTGAATCAGGCGCATCTGCATGGTCACCACACGCACCCTATCCGCGCAACGTAGCAGTGCCACCACCTCGTAGAGCTCATCGTGCACCTTCTGCGCTCGCACCCGCAGCAGAACCGGCGGGAGAGTCAACAGCATCTCCTGGCGCACCTGGCGCGGGTTCTTCGGGAAGAACGGCAGCAGACGGTGGAAACAATCGGCAGACACCCACTGCGCCAACTGCTGACGCGAACGACGAGCCGACATAATCTCCAGGTACGCAATCGCCACACCCGCGCAACGGCCCTCCAACTGGCGAGCTAGTGCATCCGCCGGACGCAACGGGCGGCCCTTCTTCATCACCTGCGGACGCTGCGCCGAATGCTGCTCGTAACGCGGCAGCGGCAACAGCGAGTAAACCGACGGGCTATTACGCTTCTGCACCAGAGCCATCGTGCCCTGACCCTGCTCGGGGAGAGGCTCCGCTTGCTGCGGAATGACCGGCTGCTGAACCACAGACTGAGCGGACGGGCGACTCTTCGAATACGGGCTGACAGGCTGTGCAGGCTGATGCGGCGGGGTCCACGGGGCGCGGGGGAGAAGATGGGAGAAGCTCATGACGGCTCCTTTCGGTGCGAGGGTTTCGGCGCAGAGGCTTTCGGTGCAGGGATATGTGAGGTGAGCTGAGCGAACGAAAGACTGTCGAGGTGAGGCGGAGAGGGGAGCGGAAGACACGGGTGAGGCTAGTGAACGGGCTGCTCAGGAATCTGCAGAACCTGCCCCTCATAGAGCAGCTCGGCGTTCTGGCCCAGGGCGTCCTTGTTCGCCTCGTAAATATCGAGAGTGTAGTTGTAGATGGTGGAGGCGTCGGTGCCTTCGCCCAGCTGCTCGGCGGCAATCGACCAGAGCGTATCGCCTGCCTGAACCGTGTAGGAGTAGGTGCCCGCCTCGGCGCGGGGAGGAGAGAAGAAGGGGCTGCGGTCCTGCAGGGAGCCTGCCGCCTCCGTGGGTTCAGGCGCCAGGGGAATATCGGGAACCTCTGCGGAGAGCTGCAGTGGAGCGGTGGACTGATTCGGGGCGGTATCTGGCAGTGCCGCATCTGCGGCGGTATTCGCTGAATCTGCTGCCATAACAGCTGAAATCGTCGTCTGCGGCATGCCCTCCGTACCGGTCAGCCCGGCGCTACTGGGCGTAGCCACCGTAGCCTGCGCGGGAGCCAAAACCGCCCCCACTCCAAGAGCCGTGCCGCCGAGCGTCAGGACGATGCGGCGCATAAAGCGCGGACGGAAAATCGCCGGAACCTTCAGCACTGCGCGGTCAACGTTGCGGCTCGAAACTCGCAGGGAACGAGCGTAGAAGAGCGCGTAGATAAAGCTGATGAACCACCACGCGGTAATGAGGAGCGCCGCCGCTCCTGCGCAGAGCAGCGAAGCGTCTGTCAGCGGGTGCGCCGAGGGGATGCGGTGCAGGTTCACGCTCAACGCACCAAGGACCGCCGCGGAAAGCAGGGGAGGGGCGATGAAGAGCAGAGCGTCCTGGTAGTTAGCCTTGGTGCTGGTTTCATGACCTGCGTCAGCGCCAGATGCCAGAGGAGTAACGGACGCAAGGGGATGCGAAGCGAAGGCTGCGGGGGTTGAACCCGGCGTGGAAAGATGGTCCACAATGACCTCCAAATGGTGTGTTTGATGTGTTTTGATGTTGCTTCATTTATACAGGAAGTTGTGTTAAAAATGAAGCAAAAAGCATCAAAATGCATGAAAAACATGTAATTTGATGGAATTTGCTTCAAAAATTAGGTTTGAGAATCATCATCTGACCAGAAAAACGCCCCGGTTCGTATCCGCACCCCTCCTCGGGTAGGGTCATAGTATGAGCATGGAAAAGTTCCTACGAGACATTGAGGCGCGCCTCGCCTCCGAACGCGCCTGGGATATGGAACAAGACGCCCGCCAAGTCGCCCGCGTCCACTATTCAACCATCACCCTCGACGACCGCCTCCTCGCACAAGTTGGCGGCCCCATCCGTATCTGCGCCACCGACATGCAAACCTACGAAGGTAAGCTCGAAATGGTCGGCGAAGAATGGGTCAGCATCGAAGCGCGCGGCGAGAACATCATCATCCCCCTGCGCGGAATGCTTTGGTGGGAAGGCGGCATAGCTCCCGGACGCGCTGATGTTCGCCCCGAACGCTACCGCATGAAAATCCAGCTCGCCCTGCGCTCCCTCGCCATGGCACGCGAGCCCGTCCGCCTCTCCCTCGAAGGCGGCACCGTCAGTTACGATGGCGTGATTGAGCGAGTTGGCGCCGACTTCCTCGAATTGCGCCTGCTCAACGGTGGACAGTACCCGCGCATCCACGAACGCGACCAGTACGCGCGTGCAGCCTACGGTGCGCAGGGAGGTTACGGGCAGGCTGGTTATGGTCAGGGCGCCTCCGGCTACTCTCGTGCACCTCGCGGCGCTGGCGTGCGCACCATTCCGCTGGCTCGTATTAGCGCAGTTATCGCCCGTATCTCACGCTAAAAGCACGGGGTAAATAGTGGGCAGTTCAATTTGTGGGAACGCCCATAAAAACGCCTCGACAAGTATAAATTCCCTTATAAAAGCAACAATAAACACAAAAAGGTCCGCCCCTCTCCATTGAAATCTCAATGAGAGGAGCGGACCTTTCTAAAACCACTCGAGCGTTGCGCCCGCGAGGTGCATGTCGAATGCTACTCAGCCTTAGCCTTTGCAGTGAGCTTGCCGGAAGCAATCGCCTCCAGAGTCTGCTCGTGGCGCTCAGTAATGTACTCTTCAAAACGAGAGCGTTCAATGCGCCACTGGTTACGTCCACCAATCTGAATGGCGGGAAGTTCGCCGCTACGCACCAGAGCACGCACCTGCGAAAGCGAAACCTGCAGCTCCTCGGCAACGTCGCTCAGAGTGAGGAAACGAGGTGCAGTCATCGAATTATTCCTTTCCGTGAGTGAAATCCTGGGCCCCTTAGCCACCGTTAGCGGCCTTATACATAGAGTCCATACGGAACATCTATTGAGTACTTTCAGTATATGTCATCACCATGAAATTTGCGCACAAAAAGCCTTATATGAGCTGAAAAGTTATCTAATTACCCATTCAAAAGGGGCAAGACTCAAAAATATTTCATAAACGCGACTCTTGTTGAGAGCGAGTACTAAATGAAATATGCTGTTAGGGTTAGTGCCAGAATCCAGTCAAAGCACTATCGAAAACACACCACTCGCTCATCGGTCAGTTGAACAACACCCGGAATCACCGCCGGCTTCCGCACCGAAAGGCACAACCACATCATGCGCATACGACAGAACGCGACGAAGCGTTCCACCCTCACCGAGCCCCACGCCAGGCGCCTCAAAAGGCCCACCGTCAAGGACTGGCGATTCATCCTCGGTGTACTTCTCGTGCTCGTCTCCATCACCGGCGTGCAGCTCTACGTGCAAGCCAACAACAGCAAAACCGAGTACTACACCGCCAAAAGCGAGATTCGCCTCGGCGAGAAGATCACCGAAGACAAACTAGCCCGAGTCGAAGCGAACATCGACTCCGCCAACGATAAGTACTTTACCCGCGCCGACGCCGCCCAGATGAACGGCAAAATCGCGATTCAGCGCATCCCCGCCGGTAACCTCATCAGCAAGGAATCCGTAGGCACCGAAACCTCCCCGGGCCGCCGTCTCGCCACCGTCAGCATTGACCGTGCGGCAGCCTCCGCGCTGAAGGCGGGCGAGCGCGTGGACGTGTGGACCTCCGGCCCGCGCAACCCCGACACCAAGAGCGATAACCGCACTGAAAACGGCGCCCGCGCCATCGTCACCAACGCTGAAATCGTTGCTGTAACGGTCGACGAAGGCGTGCTTGGCGCCAACGGCAAGGCAACCGTGCAGCTGTGGGTCAAGGAAGAAGCCCTCGCCGCCCTCGTCAAGGAAAGCAACAGCGACTCCAAGATCAGCCTCATCCCCGGCACCTATGGGGAGGGTCAGTGAACATCCCCGTCATCCTCTACGGCGATGACGGCTCGCTCCTGAACCGCATCGAATCCCAACGCGGCCGCGTCTCCGTGGCGCGCACCGTGCAGGACTTCAGCGAAGCCGTCGGAATGGCGCACACCGGCATTGCCCGCGTGCTGCTCTGTGCCCACGTGCCCGCCGAAATAAGCGCCTCCACCGTGGATGCGCTCGCCGCCTCCGAGGTGCTCCTGGCGGTTATCGCCCCGGACAACCTGCATCTGCCCACGCAGGCTCACCGTATCCGCCCCGAAGCTGCCCTCGACGAGATTCTGGGCTCGCTCGAACAAGCGGTGGATGCGGCGCTCGCCCGACCCGCCGCCGGCTACGGCATTCCCGCACAGACCCCGAATCAGGCTCCCGCACAGACCCCGAATCAGGCTCCCGCGCAGGCGGTGCATCAGCCGGAGGCGCACGCCGCCTACGGTCAGGACGCAGGCTACGGATACGATGCAGGGTACGGCTACGACAGCGCGTACGGTGGCTACGGTTACGATAACGGAGCTGCTGGCCATGGGGCGGGCGGCTACGGCTATGATCCCGCCGCGGGTGCTGCTACAAATGCTGGTGCACACTACGGCGCCGACTACGGAGGCTACGGAATCGACCCCGCAGCACCGGCCGCCCCGGCACCCGGTGCGCCTGAGCCGGCGGAAGCCTCCTCGACCGCCCCCAGCAACGAGGAATCCGTGCTCAGTCAGGCCGCTGCCATCGTTGACTCTTTCGCGCCCGGCAGCGACTACGCCCTGCACGTGCAGAACGAGAATAACGACGGCACCCTGCCGCAGCACCCTGACATCAACCAGGACCCCGCCGCGCCTTCCCGCTACCAGCCGGGCCACCGCCTCGGCACAATTGTGACCGTCTGGGGCACTCACGGCGCGCCCGGTCGAAGCACCATCGCCTTCAACCTTGCCGCCCTCGCGGCGCAGCAGGGGCAGCAGGTCTGCCTCATCGATGCAGACACCTACGCGCCCAGCCTGGATGCGCTCATGGCGCTCGAGGACACCGGCTCCGGTCTGGCAATTCTCTGCTCGGACGCCGACCGCGCCCAGCTCGACGAGAAGAAAGCCGGAGCCATCATGGAGCGCGTGCCCCTCAAAAACGGCACCTTCGACTTCTTGAGCGGCATCACTTCCTCCTCGCGTTGGCCCGAGGTGCGCGCCCGCGCCTTCGCCGAAGTACTCGAATGGCTCAAACACCGCTACGACCTGGTCATCTGCGATGTTGCCGCCCCCATCGAGGTCGACGAGGAACTGACCTTTGACGGCCCGGCACCGCGCCGTAACGCCGCGACCCTCACCGCGCTCGCCTGCGCCGACCGCGTAATTGCGCTCGGTGAAGCGGACGTCATCGGCCTGCCGCGCCTGATTAACCTTGCCCGCGAGGTGCAGTCGCGCCCGGACCTGTTCGCACCTGAAACGGATGTGCAGTACTGGCTCAACCGCAGCCGCCGCGAAGCCGCCGGATTCAACCCGGAGGCGAAAATGCGCGATAACTGGGCACGCTACCTGTCGGTTCCGCTCACAGGCGTGATCCCGTACGAGCGTAAGGTCATGGACCGTTTGCGCCGCAACGGTGAGGCACTGCTGGAGGTGGCACCCCGCCACGCAGTCGTGCAGTCCTTCGAAGCGATGCTCGAGGGCATGTACGCGGTGCGCCCCATCGTTTAACATCAGTCCCGGCGGGTAGGCCCGTCAGCTACAACTAATGCCCGCCAAAGGTGGGTGAAAGAGGCCCGGCTTATCGGTATTCCTCCCAGAACAGGGGAGCGCCGGTATGCCGGGTTTTCTGCATCTTCACCCGGGGCCAAGGCAGAGACGTGGTGCGAATGTCTCACTATCCAACTGAGGGGTGCATCTCATCTCTCTGCGTCATATTTGGGAATAAAAGCGTGCTTCAAGAAATGCTCTGTAAACTATTCCACATATTGCCGTTTGAATGGGACTCACGACGACCAAACCCGTAAAATGGTTGAATCTACCCGAACTCATGGGAAGCACACAAACATATGTCTTTTGCAGAAGGAATTATGAGCGCCTGCGACTTCGGTCCTGGCGACACTGAACGCGTTCACCTCATCATGGGTGAATGGCAGGTCATCTCTGACATCGCCCAGAGTGACCTGGTTCTATGGTTCCCCACCGACTACGTTGTTGCCGACGGCAGCTCCCCGGATGCCGTATCCGGCCCCAGCGAAACCAGTACTTTCCGTGCCTTCGCGCACGTGCGCCCCTCCAACGTCCGAACCCTCTTCCACCGCGACATCATTCAGCGCGAGATGGACGAGGGAATCCGCGACGAGGCATACCGCGTCTGGATTGACCAGAACATCAGCACCTACACCGATGAGGGAAGCGGTGAAGGCGTCGGTGCTCGACCGCGTGTACACGTGACTTTTGTGCCCATTGTGCGCAATAACCGCACCATCGCACTGCTGACCAGCCACAAGATTGCCACACCCAGTGGCTACCCCTCCATCAGCGACGAGGTCTACGAATATACTGCTGACACCATGCTCTCCATGGTGCACTCCGGCCTGTGGCCCGACCCCCTCGCCCAGGGAAATAACACCCAGGGCAACCCCCGCGTGATCGACGGCATTATTGTGCTTGACCCCGCCGGCCGCGTGGTGGTTGCCTCCCCGAATGCGAACTCCATGTACAACCGCATGGGCATGACCGGCTACCTCGAAAAGCGAAACCTTGCCGATGTCACCCGTGCGATGCTTCCTGCCGGTGAGCAGGCGGATGAAACTCTGCAGTTGGTCCTTGCCGGACGCAGCGACCTGCGCACCGAATTGGTTATTGCTCGTGCCCGTGTGACCATGCGATCCATCCCGCTGCTGGCACAGAGGCGTGCTCACATCGAGCGTGAGGGCGCCGTGATCCTTTGCCGTGACGTGACCGAGTTGCGCCGCCGCGAACTGGAACTTATGACCAAGGACGCGACTATCCGCGAAATCCACCACCGCGTGAAGAACAACCTGCAGACCGTGTCCGCTCTGCTACGCCTGCAGTCGCGCCGTATGACCACTGATGAGGCACGTCAGGGCCTGGAGCAGGCGATGCGCCGCGTGGCAACGATTGCTACCGTGCACGAGGCGCTTTCGCAGGGCCTGACTCAGAACGTCGACTTTGATGAGCTGATTGAGCGTCAGTTCCACCTTGCCGCTGAGCTTGCTTCCCCCGGTCAGCACGTGTCTACCAAGCTGATTGGTTCCTTTGGATCTTTGCCGAGCCAGTTCGCCACCCCTCTGGCACTGGTTATCAACGAGGTTGTCGCGAACGCTGTGGAGCACGGCCTGGACGGCGAGACCGGCACCGTGACCCTTGAGGGTATTCGCGGCATCAACGATGAGGGTGAGAACATCCTCACCGTCGTGATTACTGATGACGGTAAGGGCATGGGCGATAAGAAGATTGAAGAGTCCGGCCCGAACGCCTACCGCCCGGTGACCGGTAAGGAAGGCCTGGGTATGCAGATTGTGCGTACCCTGGTGGCAAGCGAGCTGAACGGCTCAATCCGCTGGGAGGCTAACGAACCGACCGGTACCCGCGTGGTCATCACCGCGGTGCTCGTCTAAGCCCCTTCTCGTATGACATATAGAACTGCCGCCGCCCCGAGTACGGGGTGGTGGCAGTTTGCTGTCTAGATAGGTTCTGTATATGACAAAAGCGTGGTGCAGTGACTTTATATCACTGCACCACGCTTTTGATGCCCTATTGAATACTCCGGAAGTTAGGATGCACGGCGGGCACGAGCTGCGCGACGCTTCATCGCACGACGCTCGTCTTCACTGGTGCCACCCCATACGCCGGAGTCCTGGCCGGTCTCGATGGCCCACTTCAGGCAGACGTCTACAACCTCGCAAGAGCGGCAGACAGTCTTAGCCTCTTCAATTTGCAACAGGGCAGGTCCGGTGTTTCCTACGGGGAAGAACAGCTCCGGATCCTTGTCCAAACAAGCTGCACGACTACGCCAATCCACGGTGGACCTCCTTCATGATTTACGGTCTCACGCGGTGGCAAGACACATCTATTTTCCTGTGCGCGTGTCAAATACATCCGCTGACGGGATGCTCACCCAGCGTTAGGGTGAAAATTGACTTATCAACTTTCGCATGTTGGAGCGGATGTGACAAGTACTTTTCTCTAAAAACTTCAGTATTACGCTGAGGCATCTATCACTTAGGCAAACCTTTGTCTAATTGAGGGGGTGGGGAATCGCATGCTGACACGCATATTCTGCGCCGCGTCTCATAGATGAGATGCGGGCGGCCGGGTGAGCGGCGCCTCAGGCATAATATAAAGCGGTACCTACCCCTGAAATACCGCACCGATGACGAGGCGGTGAACCCGAGACAGGGGAGCGCCCACCCGCTAACGCACTAGCGCATCGGAAACATACCAGCATGCCGGACCGAATACACCCCGGTCTGCCCCGCCACTACCCATGAGGAGCCCACCGTGACGTCACGCCCGTTCAACGTCATCTACGCATTCGCCCTGACCGAAACCTTCGCGGCATACATTCTGATTCGCGGCATCCTCTACCCCTTTATTGTCAGCGGTATGTCTACCGCCCAGGCGATTGTGGGCGGTGTGCTCCAGGTGCTCATTGCCGCGGGCATGACCTACTTTGGCCTGCGTTTCTACCGCGGCCGCTTCGGTTCGCGCCTGCCCATGATCCTGATTACTCTCTGCACCCTGTGGGTCACCGCAAGCACCCTCATTATGAACGTGAGTGCTTACGGCCTGAATATCGGCCAGCTCATCACGATTGCGGGTGTTATTGGCGCGGCGGCTGCCTTCATCTTCGTGCTCATGCCCAGTAGCCGCCGCTATATTGAGGCGGTCACTGAGGAGTCGGGCGAAGAAGCGGAGAAGTACAGCCGCCGACGCCGCTAAACCCCTAGAGCGTAAACCCCTAACGCCGCTAAACCCTAGATAGCTCGGCGCTAGAGTGCTCAGCTTTAGACCGCTACCGGCACCTTCTGCGTAGCTGTTACAGCCTGTGCAGCCGTGGTCAGTGCCAGGGGAACCTGCGCCGCACACACGGAAGCACCATCCACCACCACAAGACGACCGGCGGGCTGCTCGCCCTGCGTGAATCGATCCAGCGGCAGCGCGGTCACCGTGCACATGTCAGCATCCGCCAAGGATGCGGGTGCGAGCAGAAGCGCACGCGAGCATCCCATGAGCGCAGCCAGCAGCGGTGAGGAGGCGCGCCTCGGCCACGGCGTGTAGGCGACCAGCATGGCACGGAACTCACCGCGACGCTCCAGAAGTAGCTGCTGAACGGCGGGTTGCAGGTACTGCAGGTCGTCAATGAGCACGAGCGTCTGCGCGGGGTTCTTCACCGAGTCCAGGAGCGCACGGGTACGCTCCACGCTCGGCGGCTCACCCGACGCTCCGCCATCACCCGAGGTGCCGCCAGAACCCTCAAGGATGAGGGTTTCGAGCTGCGGGTTGAGCTGAGCAATACTCTCCAGCAGGGTGCTTTTACCCGCCGACCGGGAACCCTGCACCGGAACTACCGCGCCAGCCGGGGCGCTCAACCACACCGGCATCTGCCGGCGATCAAACGCGACCAAGAGCTTAGCGCCCTGCGGATTGCACGCGGCGTGGGCGGCGGTCACGTACTCGGTCGAGGGCATGCGATAGTACTCGGGGAACTGCCGCAGAAGAGTGCCGGGGTGAGTGCCTGACCCGTTAGAAGCGCTCGTGGCGTTACCCTGCAGAACCTGAACCAGCTCCTGGAAACCCGCAACGCAGGGCGAAAGAATCGACGCGCTCAGCGGCTGATCCCCAATCAACTCCTCGTTAATGGCACCCTCCACGCAGTAGTGGCTCTGTGCCGGGGTCGGGTAGTCCTTGCTCGTTGAACGCATCAGGTCAGCGTCCAGGAAGCGGCGGCTCAACAGAGTGGAATGCGCCGCAGCGGCGAAACGACCGCGCGGGTTCAACGCGGAGGTGAACACCACCGAATAGCCGCGACGGCACCCCTGCGAGAGCAGATCGTAGAGCAGGTTCTCCGTATCGGGTTGGCGAACCAGTGCCTCCAGCCAACTGTCCAGACCGTCCACGACAATGAGCGGGCGGGTGGAAGCCTCGGTACCCCACAGGTTCGGGGTGCGCAGCTCCTCCAAGCAGAACCGCAGATGCGAAAGCTCCTGTGCACCCACGAGCGACTCAAAGGCACCGGCGTAGGGTTCCAGGTCGCGGTAGAGCGCACCGTCAGAGGTCAGCAGAACAACCGGCGTGCGGGCGGCGAATGCCTGAGCTAAAAGCCCGTAAAGCATCGGGGCTCGTTCGGCGCTCTGCGCCAGCAATGCCAGCGCCTGCTGACCCGACCAGCTGATCGGGCGGCGCACACCGTAGCGGGCAATCTCCAGCTCACCCAATAGATACCCTTCGGAGGCAACGCCAGAGTCTGCAGGCTCCTGCGGGGTAGCCGCCGGGTCAGTGCCGTACGCTACCGGTTTGCTAACCGGCGCCTCCACCACGGGCAGCGGGGTGTTCTCGGGAAGCTCCGGTGGAATCGGGCAGTACTCATCCTGAACCGCTGCATTCTTCTGAAGACTCCTCGGCGCGTACTCGCGTTCATAGAGCGCACGAATCTGCTGCGCCGAACGAATCAGCAGCTCATCCTCATTACCGCCGCCCTTCTGAACGGCAGAAGCGGCAGACAGCTCACGCCAGCCGCCCTCCTCAAGACCCAACACCTGCACCGGACGGGCATCGCTGCTCGAGGGGACCGCATCCACCAGCGGGGCGCGGAACGGCAGGGAACGACCATCCGGCAGGCGCACATACCCGGCACCCGGATGCGCCGCCGAAATATACGCCGCAGACTCATGCTCCAGCAGGTTATAGGAATCCTGAGCGCTCGCCACGCGCAGGCAAATGCTCGCGGCAATATTGGCGCGAATATCCTGCGAAATAGCACCCTGCGGACGCTGAGTCGCCAACACCAGATGCAGACCCAGCGAGCGACCAATCGTGGCAATGCGCATCAGCTCAGCCATAGCATCCGGCATGGAATCGATGAGCATGCGGAACTCATCCACCACAATCAGCAGCTCGGGGTAGCGCGGAATCGTGCCCGCAGCCTGGCAGGACGCCAAGTAGTCGCGGTAGGAGTTCACACCGAGCGCCTGCAGATCCACCTCACGGCGGTGAATATCGGCGCGCAAAAATTCGAGCGCACGCTCCACCGCCGACACATCAAAATTACTCAACACGCTGAGTGCATGCGGCAGCTGAGCCAGAGGACCCAAACCAGCAGAGCCCTTGAAATCCACCAGAATCAGGCCCAGACGCTCGGGCGGGTAACGTAGCGCAGCGCTGAGTACCAGCGAACGCAGCAGCTGCGATTTGCCAGCACCGGTCGTGCCACCGAGCAACCAGTGCGGACCGTGCTCAGATAAACCAATATTCAGCGAACCGCCCGAAGAAACACCCAGGTAGCAGCGAATATCGGAGGCGTAACGCTGAGCGGACCAGCGCTGCAGAACGGACTCCACCGCCACGTCATCGGCACGGTTCTTCTGCTGTGCGCTCTGCTGCTGAAGAGATGAGAACAGATGCGCCGACTGGTGCACCTGCCCCTCACTGAGCGCGCCCTGCTCCTGCTCGCACCCGGCGCGGTACAGGTTCTCAAGAGCGGCACAGAACGCCTCGAGGCTGAGCCCATCGGCGTGCTGGCACAGACCCTCACACGCCAGAGGATGCACCTGGTAGACACCCTCGGTGGGCTGCACCGGAGGCATCGCATAGCCCTGCGCGCGGTAACGGATGCTTTGACGGTGGCTACCCTCACTCGCGCACTCAACCCAGGCGGCACCAAAAAGCGCACCGGGTGCATGTGCGGAATTATCACCCTCAGCACTGCCCAGCACGCAGAGCGCAGGGGCGTTCATCTTCTGCTCACGCGGGGAGGAGAGCGCGCGGGATTGCGAACCCTCAGCGATAGCACCGGAGGTTAGTGCGGTCAGCAGGGGAGCGTAAACCGCGCTCGCATGCTGCGGCATGAGAATCAGCGGCGGAACCGAGGAAGAAAGCTCCGACTGCAAGCTGCTCTGCAGAGCCTGCAGATACTTCTCCTGCTGCGTACCCGGCAGACAATGCACACTCACGCCCGGCACCACAGCCAGAGTTTGTAGCAGGGCGTTCATACGTTTCTGCGCACTATTGTGAGCTTCGGCCAGCAGAACGTGCACCGAACCCGGATAGCCCGCCACCAGCTGCACCAGGTAGGCGCGCAGATGCGCCTCCTCCAACTTAAGGTAGTGACCGAGAACCGGGGTGGGCAGCGGTAGATAGTGGGGTGCATCCTGCTTCTCCAGAGCGCCCAGCGGGAGGTTGCGGCCGCGCAGGTAGGGCTGGCGGGGACCGCACCCGAGCACAATAGCCGGGTAGTCATGCAGGGCAGAGGGACCCGAAATCGCCAGGTCGCCCGCGGTCGGCAGGGCGAGAGCACGTTCCTTCTCCTGCAGTGCCGCCTGATGAGTCTGCTGCGATGCGGCACGGTTCTCCGCCCGACCGCCAAAGAAATGCAGAAGCATCAGCAGCGAAGACGCCGCAGACATCAGCAGAAGGAACCACATGCCGGTCACCAGCGCAATAATCAGACCCACCACAATGGGCAGGCACACGCTCAACAGAATCTGCTTGAGCTTACGCGGCGTGGGAGGGTTCACCACCACTGGCTCAAAGGGGTTGCCAGCATCGCCCAGGGGAGCGAGCGTCTGCGCGGGCTCGCCACTGGAAGAGCCAGAAGAAGAACCGAGAGAAGAACCGGGGGGAGCGGTGGCGCTCGCCTTCTTAGTGGTGTGTTCGCGGTCGGCGCTGGGTGAGGTGAGCATGCAGAGTGAGGAGCCGAGGCGGAAAGGCTCGTCCCAGCGCAGGATGCGCGGCTCGGCGCCCTGCGCCTTCATACTGCCATGTGCCTTCTCGCTGCCCTCGCTTGCGGCGGGGCGTTTCTCGATCCAGCGGATGCCGGAGCTATCGGCGTAGAAGCTGCCGTGCACCGGCTTGAGGAAGGGGTCCTGCAGGTGAATGTGGTGCGGCTGTTCTCCTCCACGGGCAGGTAGTGCCGCCCTGCCGAGGCTGGTGCGGCCGCGGCTGATGGGGAAGGTTGCGCCCGCTTCGGGTCCGCGCAGAATGTGCAGGAGGCTGACGGCGGGCGCGTTCAGCGATTGAGAATCTTGGGGCTGAGAATTTAGGGGCTGAGATTCGTTCGGAATGTGGATATTTAGCGCATCCGAGGTGTTGAGGGGGTCCTTATCGTGCGCGGGGCGTAGCTGGAACGTTGTATCCCGCGCCTGAGCGTGCGCGCCGGGTGTAGAGCGTTGCAGAGCGTGGTTGAGTGCCTGCTCTAGAGCCTGCTGGTTTGTGCTACCTGTGCTACCGGGGTGCAGCTGTATTCCGTTGGGTGCCGCCTCGCCGTCGAGTCGGAGTACGCGGGGGTAGGGGAGCGCGTTGGTGGTGTTGTGGTGGTCGAGAAAGAAGAGAGTCATACCCTCAGAAAACATTAAAAAGCATTAAAGCTCAATGAATTACCTGTATATAAACTAAGACGTTCGTATTTTTTGAATTTTTCGCCCCATTTTTCAAAAAGCTGTGGATAAACCGCCCCAATCACCTCTCGCGTGCACCGGCGCGCATCCCCAAATATGCCGGCAGGGGTGCTTTCTTGTAGCGCGTGAGAGCACTTAAAATGCCCGCTTCGACCTGTCCCTTGTATCTGCGGCTCTATGCGACGGCTAATTATCGCAGTAAATAGAGCGGGGTGAATATTTACCCGTAAATAAAATTCCTTCACCGTGAGCGGGCCGTAAAAATACACAGAAGAAAGAACTGTCTCAGACCCGCTTGACCTCGGGGTTCGCGAAGAATATTCACACAGAGAAAGAGTGTGCGAACAATAGTCCAAAAGCCCCTAAAAGCACGTCATAAGTATGCGTAGTGCTTGATAAACAGGTATCTTAGATTATGACTATATCCATCACGGGAGGGGCTTTTTGTACCCACCCGTGCGGATTGCGGCGCGACTGAGAACCCTCGGATGTGTCCAATCTGGTAGGTGAATACCGCCCTCGCAGAAGCGGCGGTGCGCCGTGATAATACAGGAGAAAACATTGACCGCTGACCTCGTAGTAGTCGGTTCGGGCCTCTTTGGTCTGACCATCGCAGAACAGGCTGCCACTGAGCTGGGCCTGAAGGTTGCCCTGCTGGACCGCCGTTCCCACATCGGTGGTAACGCATACAGCGAGAAGGAGAAGCAGACCGGTATTGAGGTGCACCGCTACGGTGCGCACCTGTTCCACACCTCCAACGAGCGTGTCTGGGAGTACGTGAACCGTTTTACCGAGTTCACCAACTACGTACACCGCGTGTACACCCGCCACAACGGCATCGTCTACCCCATGCCGATTAACCTGGGTACCATCAACCAGTTCTTCAACGCAGCTTACTCTCCCGCAGAGGCAAAGGCGCTCATCGCTGAGCAGGCTGGCGAGCTGGCTGGTACCGACCCGCAGAACCTGAATGACAAGGGTATCTCCCTGATTGGTCGCCCCCTGTACGAGGCGTTCATCAAGCACTACACCGCTAAGCAGTGGCAGACCCCGCCGGAAGAGCTGCCCGCATCCATCATTTCCCGTCTGCCGGTTCGCTACAACTATGACAACCGCTACTTCAACGACAAGTACGAGGGTCTACCCGTTGACGGCTACGCAGCATGGCTGGAGCGTATGGCGGCGCACCCGAACATTGAGGTGCACCTGAACACTGACTTCTTCGAGCCCGGTCACCAGTACTCTCGCGAGAACGTCCTGGGTCAGATTCCCGTGGTCTACACCGGCCCGGTTGACCGCTACTTCGACTACGCTGAGGGCGACCTGTCCTGGCGTACCATCGACCTGGAAGAAGAAGTCCTGCCGATTGAGGACTTCCAGGGCTGCTCCGTGATGAACTACCCCGATGCTGATGTTCCCTTCACCCGCATCCACGAGTTCCGTCACTTCCACCCCGAGCGTGACTACACCAAGGACGCAACCGTCATCATGCGCGAGTACTCTCGCTTCGCGAACAAGGGCGACGAGCCGTACTACCCGGTCAACACCTCCGTGGACCGTGAGAAGCTGCTGGCGTACCGCGACCTGGCTAAGGGCGAGAACAACGTGCTGTTCGGTGGCCGCCTGGGTACCTACAAGTACCTGGATATGCACATGGCTATCGGCGCTGCACTGTCCATGTTCGACAACAAGATCCGCCCGCACTTCGCTAACGGTGCGAAGATCGAGTCCGGTGGTGTTGACGCATAACCATGGCTGATAAGACTTTGAAGAACCTGCAGCGGGTTATTTTCCCGAGCGCGGTTGAGACTGACGTCGTGCCCCTGTACGTGGACGCGAGTGTCGCAACCGGCGTTCAGCTGCCCACCCGTATTGACGGCGACGCTTCCACCTCCATTGCGGAGGCGATGAACACCTCCGGTCAGTCTGTGTCGAGCGCCAGCGCGAACCGTGATGCCGCTAACAGCCTGAACAGCCGCCGCTCCATCACCGTGAACGCGGGCCAGAGCCTGTCTTTCGGTACGTACTTCAACGCGTTCCCCGCCTCGTACTGGCGCCGCTGGACTGACCTGCAGAAGGTCGTGCTGAGCGTTCAGACTCGCGGCGAGGGCATGGTCATTGTGTACAAGTCCAACGGCCGTGGCGTGATTCAGCGCGTGGATGCGAAGCTGCTCTCCGGCGAGGAAACCAACACCTTCACGCTGCCCCTGGCACCGTTCGGTGACGGCGGCTGGTACTGGTTCGACCTGGCAGGCACCACCGACCTTGAGCTGGTTGAGGCGAACTGGCTGGGCGACATTGAGCCCCGCGCAGACGTGAAGGCTGGTCAGGCGACCGTGCAGATTACCACCATGAACAAGGTGGAGTACTGCATCAATAACATTCGTGCTCTGGGTGAGAGCCCCGAGATTTTCGATGCTGTGCACGAGTTCCTGATTGTGGACCAGGGTACCCAGAAGGTGCAGGACCACGAGGACTTCGAAGAGGTCGTCAAGCCCCTCTCCGGTAAGTTCCGCATTATCAACCAGGGCAACCTGGGTGGTTCCGGTGGCTTCTCGCGCGGCATGTTCGAGGCTGTCAACAACGGTTCCGATTACGTGCTGCTGCTCGATGACGACGTTATCGTTGAGCCCGAGTCGATTCTGCGTATGGTGACCTTCGCGAACTACTGCAAGGAACCCACCATCGTGGGTGCGCACATGTTCGACATGTTCGACCGTTCGGTTCTGCACGCGTTCGGTGAGGTTGTTGACCCGTGGCGTAACTTCTACGCTAAGCCGCACGATGACATGGCGATGGGCCACAACCTGGGTCACCACAACCTGCGTAACACCCCGTGGCTGCACCGCCGCGTGGACGTGGACTACAACGGCTGGTGGATGTGCCTCATCCCGACCACCGTCATCAAGGAAATCGGTCTGTCCCTGCCTCTGTTCCTGAAGTGGGATGACGCTGAGTACGGTCTGCGCGCTAAGGCCGCGGGCTTCGCTACCGTGTCCTTCCCCGGTGCGGGCGTGTGGCACGTGTCCTGGACCGATAAGGATGACTCCGTCGGCTGGCAGGCGTACTACCACGAGCGCAACCGCCTCATTACGGCGCTGCTGCACTCGCCCTTCGATAAGGGTGGCCGCGTGCTGCTGGAGTCCCTGTTCTTGGACGTCAAGCACACCCTGTCCATGCAGTACTACACCGAGGCTGGCCGCCTGATGGCGCTGGAGGATCTGCTCTCCGGCCCCGAGCACCTGCACCCCTCGCTCTCGCAGCGTCTGCCGGTGATTCGTGCGATGGCTAAGGAGTACCCGGAGTCTCAGGTGAAGCCGAACGTGGATGATTTCCCGGCTATCCAGACGAAGAAGCCTCCGTTCCGTGGCCGCCGCGCCTTTGCGTCCCCCGGTTACAAGAAGCTTGCTTCCTGGACCGCGAAGACTGTTGCTCGTCAGCTGCTCAAGCCGGTGAGTGAAGAGGCGAAGGCTCACCCGCAGATTCAGCTGAACTACGGTGAGACCAACTGGTGGACCCTGTCGAAGTTCGATTCGGCTCTGGCGACTAACGCTGAGGGTACCGGTCTGTTCTGGTACCGCCGCGATCCCGAGCAGCTCAAGTCGAAGCTGGCTCAGGCCGCTAAGCTGCACGTTCAGCTGGTGACCGGTTGGGATAAGCTGCGTGAGCAGTACCGTTCGAAGGCTGCTGAGGTTGCCTCCTACGATGCGTGGGCTAAGACCTTCGCTGAGCATACGGATTCTGAGCTGACCCGATGAACGATCTGAAGTCTGTTCCCCTGAAGGCGCCCGGCCGTGGGCGCGGCATCCTGGATGCGGTGAAGAACCGCTACCTGCTTCGACTGCTGGTCGATAAGGAAATCCAGGTCCGCTACCGCGGCTCGGTGCTGGGCATTTTGTGGTCGTACATTAAGCCGGGTGTGCAGTTCCTGGTGTTCTACATTGCCATGGGTATGTTCCTTGGCTTGGAACGCGGTATGCACAACTATGCGGTGTACCTGTTCTCGGGCATGATTGCCATTAACTTCTTCTCGGAGGGTTTTGGTAATGGTGCTCGCGCCATGGTGGTTAACAGCGCGCTGATTCGTAAGATTTACCTGCCGCGTGAGCTGTTCTCGCTGTCGACGGTGTGGGTGGCTCTGGTGCATTTTGTGCCTCAGATTGCTGTGATGCTGCTGGCCTGCTTCTTGGTGGGTTGGTCCCCGACCTTCCTGGCGTTTGGGTCGATTCTGGCGGGCATGCTGATTGTGATGATGCTGTCCTATGGTCTGGGTTTGATTTTCGGTGTGGCGAACGTGTTCTTCCGCGATTCGGAGAACATTGTGGACATGCTGCTGATGGTGGCTACCTGGTTCTCGCCGGTGCTGTACTCCTGGACCATGGTGCGTGACACTCTCTATCCGTGGGTGTTCAACGTGTTCATGCTTAATCCGCTGACCGTTGCGGTGGAGCTGTTCCACTATGGCTTCTGGCATCCGACGCTCCGTCCTGAGGATTTGGCGCTTCCTGCTTCGCAGGTGGTTCCGCATCTTTTCAGCTTCTGGACTCCGATTGCCCTTGGTATTTCTCTGCTGACCGTTTTGATTGGTGATTTGCTCTTCCGTAAGTTTGAGGGCAACTTCGCCCAGGAGCTCTGATTCTGTGGATATTAAGAAGCTTGAGTTCCCGCCGGTGAGCCCGGACGCTCCCGTGGTGATTCACGTGGAGAATTTGGTGAAGCGCTTCGTTCTGCGCCACACCCGTTCGATGAAGGAAGCTTTTGTGTGGCTGATTAAGGGCCGCAAGGGTGATCTTTCGGAGAAGTTCAATGCGCTCAACGGCGTGAGCCTGGACATTCGTCAGGGTGAGCGTGTGGCTCTTCTGGGTCTGAACGGCTCGGGTAAGTCCACGCTGCTGAAGATGATTTCTGGCGTGATGCGCGCCGATGAGGGTGAGGTTCTCACTCGCGGCAATATTGCGGGTCTGATTGAGGTGGGCGCTGGTTTCCACCCGGATCTGACTGGCCGCGATAACGTGTACCTCAACGGCGCGATCTTGGGTATGTCCAAGGAGGAGATTGAGGCTTCCTTCGATTCGATTGTGGATTTCGCTGAGATTCACGACTTTATCGATACCGAGGTGAAGTTCTACTCTTCGGGTATGTACCTGCGTCTGGCGTTCTCGGTTGCGGTTCATACGAACCCGGATATCTTCCTGGTGGATGAGATTCTTGCGGTGGGCGATGAGCCGTTCCAGAAGAAGTGTATTGCGAAGATTCAGGAGCTGTGCTCTGCCGGTAAGACTCTTGCCGTGGTGAGCCATGACCTGGATTTGGTTTCTAAGATTTGTGACCGCGGCGTGGTGCTGGAGCACGGTAACCTGCGTTTTGACGGTCCGATTAAGGAAGCTGTGAAGGTGATTCGTGGTGGCGACTAGCCGCTAGGTGATTGCTTGTGATGGGGCGTGTATTCCCGATGGGGGAGTGCACGCCCCTTTACTGTGCCCGAAAGTTGTTGCTTCGGGATGGGGTGCGATGCTGCAAGATGGCGGCTGCGAGTGTTTTAAGACGAAATGTTACGTGTGCACCAAGTGCAACATGGCTGCGGTGGGCGGTAAGGGGTTCGAGGGGTGCGCGTGCAGCTGTTCTGCAAGTCACAGCTGACTAGGCGTTTTGAATGTTGGTGCACGTTGGGTAACAATATGTGCAATTCCATGCATCAAAAATACTCAAATACTATACTCGTAAATATTAAGGGGCGTTTTATTACATTTTGATAAATTTGATGCGCTGAGGGTAGGGTGATGATGGCATTGATATATCAATGCTTCACCGTATTCCACACAACCACACCACACAGCATCGGATCATTTCAATGGAGAACACCGTACTGGATACCCGGGCGGAGCATCTAACTCTGCTCGAGGAGAATATCCGTGAGGCAATGCGCCACCGCAGCCTGGACCCGCACGAGGACCAGCATGCCGTTCGCGGGCTCATTGACGAGCACCTGAACGATTACGAACAGCGACGCACCCGCATCTCCCTGCCCGATTTGGGCGACCGTGAATCCGTGATTCAGCGCCTGCATGATGAAATCTGCGGCTTCGGCGTGATTCAGCCGTTCCTTGATGATGAGAGCGTTGAAGAGATCTGGATTAACTCTCCCGACGAAGTCTTTATCGCCCGTAACGGCGAAAGCGAATTGACCGGTCTGCACCTGAGCGCCGAGGCTATCAATAGCTTGCTGGAGCGCATGCTCAAGCCTTCGGGTCGCCGTGTGGATCTTTCCTCCCCGTTTGTTGATGCATCCCTGCCGGATGGATCCCGCTTGCACGCGGTGATTCCGGATATTACCCGCAGGCACACGAGCATCAACATCCGTAAGTTCGTGGTGCGTGCCCGCCGCCTGCCCGATCTGGTGCGCATGAACTCGCTGAGTGCTGGCGCGGCGTCCCTGCTGCATGCGGCAGTGGAGAGCGGCATGAACATCCTCGTTTCGGGCGCAACCCAGGCGGGTAAGACCACGATGCTGAACTGCCTGTCGGCATCCATTCCTCCGCGTGAGCGCGTGATTACGTGCGAAGAAATTTTTGAGCTCGCGGTTCCGCTCCGCGATGTGGTGGGTCTGCAGTGCCGCCAGCCGAACCTTGAGGGCACCGGCGCGATTGAGTTGCGCCGCCTGGTCAAGGAGGCTCTGCGTATGCGCCCGGACCGCATCCTCATTGGTGAGGTGCGCGAGGCGGAATCCCTGGACATGCTCATTGCGCTCAACGCGGGTCTGCCTGGCATGTGCACGATTCACGCGAACTCGGCACGTGACGCGGTGACCAAGATTTGTACCCTGCCGCTGCTGGCAGGCGAGAATATCTCCTCGGCGTTCGTGGTGCCGACCGTGGCGTCCTGCTTTGACATTGTGGTGCATTGCGGCCGCGATTCGCGCGGTCAGCGCCAGGTCGAAGAGATCAGCATGCTGGGCGGCCGCGTTGAGGACGGCGTGATTGAGATGTCCCCGCTGTTTGTGCGCCGTGACGGTCAGATGGTGTGCGTGGCGTTGGAGCTGCCGAACCCGGACCGTTGGATTCGTGCCGGTCACCGCCCCGAGCAGGTGCTGGCTGCGGCGAAGGCGGGTCAGTAATGCCCCTGTTTCTGAGCCTGATTTTGGGGTTGGGCGTCTGTCTGATTTACCTTTCCTGCTTTCCTGATAACGGCAAGCCGCCGAAGCCGAGTAATGACCCGGCGCTGGTTGTGGCGTTGCGTAAGGCGGGTATGCATTCGCTGACTCCTCGCACGTTCATGTGGGTGAGCGTTGCCAGCGGCGTGACTGCCTCGGTGTTGTTGCTGATGGTCACTCAGCTGCTACCGTTGGGTCTGCTGGGCCTGATTGGTGGTTTTGTGGCGCCTCGTGTGGTCGTGAATCATCGTGCTCGCGCGGCGGATGCCCGTATTTGGCAGTTGTGGCCGGATGCGGTGGACCACCTGCGTTCGGCGATTCGTGCGGGCCTGTCCCTGCCGGAGGCGCTGATTCAGCTTTCATACCGCGGCCCGGAAGAGTTGCGTGATGCCTTTGCCCATTTTTCGCGTGATTACCGTGCGTCGGGTGAGTTTGTGCCGTCGCTGAACCGTTTGAAGGAGTACCTTTCTGACCCTGTGGCGGACACCATCATTGAGGCTTTGAAGATTGCCCGCGAGGTGGGCGGTTCGGACCTGGGCAAGCTGCTGGGCACGCTCAGCGATTTTCTGCGCGATAATGCCCGCACCCGCTCGGAGCTTCTGGCCCGCCAATCCTGGACAGTGAATGCGGCTCGCCTCTCCTGCGTGGCGCCCTGGTTTGTGCTGTGTCTGATGGCGACTCAGCCTGCCGCGCGCATGGTTTATAACTCCTTTGCCGGTGCGATGCTGATGATTGCCGGTGCCGCTATTTCTTTGGCGGCGTACCGTCTGATGCTGCGTATTGGTGAGTTGCCGCGTGAACGGAGGGTTTTCGGGTGAACCTGCCTCTGATTTTTAGTCTGCTGCTGGCGGCCGGTGTGGGTCTGATTCTTTCCTCGGTGCTCAATACTCGCAGCATTTCGTTCTCGGATCGTGTGGCGTCGCAGCTGCGCGGTGAGACTCTGCGTGAGTCGTTGTTGAAGGAGCAGGAGCGTCGTGAGCCGAGCCTGCTGGAGGCGATTTCGGCGTTCTGCGCGCCGCTGCTTCGTTCGCTGTCTTCGTCGCTGAGCGGCTCGTCGTTGAGTGATAGTTCGGTGCAGGAGCGTCTGCGTCGTGCTGGCTCTTCGCAGAGTGTGAGCGCGTTTCGTGCTGAGCAGCTGCTGTGGGCTCTTGCCGGTGTGACCGTCATGAGTGCCCTGACCGTTATCGGTGTGGTGCAGGAGCGTTTCTCTATCCTGGTGGCTCTTGTGCTGGTGCTGGTGAGTGGTTTGAGCGGCTTTCTGGCGCGTGACTGGTGGCTGGGTGAGGCGGTGACTAAGCGTGAGAAGCAACTGGTTGCTGAGTTCCCGGCGCTGGCGGAGATGATGGCTCTGTCGGTAACGGCGGGCGAGTCGGCGCTGGCGGCTTTGGAGCGTATCTGTTTGACCTCTCGCGGCGAGTTGGCTCGTGAGTTTTCTGAGATTTTGGCGCAGACCCGCACCGGCGTTTCGCTGCTGAGTGCGTTGCAGGAGTTCGCGGAGCGTACTCGCGTTCCGGCGTTGAGCCGCTTCGTTGAGGGTATTGCTGTTGCGATTGAGCGCGGTACCCCTCTGGCTGATGTGTTGCGTGCGCAGGCTCAGGATGTGCGCGATAACGCTAAGCGTGAGCTGATGGAAACAGCCGGTAAGAAGGAGATCGCGATGCTCGCCCCGGTGGTGTTTTTCATCCTGCCGCTGACCGTAATTTTTGCGGTCTTCCCGGGCCTGTCGCTCATGCGTTTGAACTTTTAGATTTTGCGGCGGGTACACACCGTACCGGCTGCACCGCGGTGGGCTGGGCTGATTGCCCGGCGCGCCGCACCAACCACACACTACACCCTTTGATAGAAGGAGAAAATCATGTTCCGTCGTTTCCGCACCACCCTCACCGTGCTGATTGCCCTGGCTATCGCATCCGTGCTGGCTCTGCGCCTGAAGAACAAGCAGGATGACCCCGAGCGCGGCGACGTGCCCGGCTGGGTCATGATTACCATGATGAGCGCCGTGCTGGTTGCCGCTATCTTGGCGATTGCTCAGCCCGCTCTGACCAAGATGTTCAACGACGCGATTGCTCTGGTTCACCAGTAATGCGTAAGCCCCGCATCGCTTCTGCGCTGACTGCCGCTGAGCTATCCTCCGCGGAATATTCTGTGGAGGAGAGCGAGCGCGGCGACGCCAGCACGGAATTCGTCATGGTCGGTGCGCTGTTGGTGTTGCTGACCATGGCGATTCTGCAGGTTTCTTTCGCCCTGTATGCACGAACCATGTTGGTGGATGCTGCGGCGGCTGGGGCACGTTACGGTACGATGCGTGACCGCACTCCGCAGGAGGGCATGGAGCGTACCCGTCAGATGATTGAGGGGGTTCTTCCGTCTTCGTATGCTGAGAATATTTCGTACCGTCAGAGTAGTGATTCTACGGGCGTGCGCACTTTGGAGGTGACGGTGAAGTCTCCGTTGCCGGTGCTGGGCCCGTGGGGTTTTCCGGATTCTATTGAGGTGAAGGGGCATGCGATTTATGCGGAGCATCGTTCCGGTGATTAGTGGCTTTTCGCTTCGGCAGCGGGTGAAGGAACGCCTGATGAGCCGCTCTGACCGGCCTCTTTCTAACCAGCACAATCCTGAAGAGGGTAGCGCCATTGTGGAGTTCCTGGGTTTGGGTATTACTCTGCTCATCCCGGTGCTCTACGGCATTCTGACGATTTTTAGCTTGCAGTCTTCGGTGATGGCGGCTCATGCGGCGAGCGCCCAGGTGGTGCTGTATGTGCAGGAGCAGCCGCAGGATTCGTCGGTGGGCCCGGATTTGGCTAAGCGTCTGGCGGTGCACGCCGCAGCGGATTACGGGGTTGACCCGTCCGATGTGAGCGTGTCGTTGAGCTGTTCGTCGGGGGAGTGCGTCTCGGGTACGAAGGCGTACGCCACGGTGACGGTTCAGGCGCGTCTGCCGCTGCTGCCTTCGTTTATGGGTGGCGGCGTGATTCCGGTGAGTTCTCATGCGACGAGTTGGGGGTCTGGTCATGCTGATTCCTAATGGTTCGTCGGCTCGCCTGCTTTCCTCTGTGTGGGAGCGATACGCTAACGCACACCGTCGGGCTCGTGCCCACATGCAGGCTCGTGCCCGTGCGCAGAGGCGGGCGCTCGCCTCAGGCCGCCTCGACTCTGACCCGCTCGCATCAGGCCGCCTCGCCTCAAACCCGGAAGAGGGCAGCATTGCCCCGCTGATTGTGGGCATGCTGGCGTTGCTGTTGCTCATCGGTTCGGTGACTGTGGCGATTACGGGCGCGTATCTGCAGACTCAGCATCTGCAGGATGTGGCGGACGCTCAGGCGAACTCGATTACCCGCACGATGCGCACTCCGGATGAGGCGAGTGGTTCGGCGGCGTGGGAGTATGCGAGTGCGTACTTGGCTGAGGTTCAGCCGGGGCAGGATTTTCAGGCGTTGCGTCTGGAGAATGTGTCCGTGGATTCTGATCAGAGCGTGCACGTGTACCTGTCGGCTCGTATTCGTCCGCCGCTGCTGTCGATTCTGGTGCCTGATGGTATTGAGGTGACCGCTCATGGTTCGTCGCGTTTGAAGATGAGCCAGGGCCCATCCACCGATTAGTGCGTCCATCAACGGCGCACGGGCATATCGGCGACGGGCTTATCGGCTCACCCGCTTATTGGCGTGTTGTGAGCCCCATAGACTGCGAGGGTGCATCCGCAAGGTAGTGTAACGGCTAGCGGATGCGCCCTCGTTTTGCATTCTTTTACATTTTCGTTCCGCGGCTTCTGCCCTCTAACCACCCTGTCCTTCTGCGCTGTGGGCTGTTGCGGGCTGTAACGGCGGGACTTTCTGGCAGTTTCGCGATAGTGTTAAAAGCTATGGCATCCTTCGACTTTTCTGCTGAGATTAAAGAGCTTCGCGCGATCTTCGACTCTATTGCTGCTGTGAGCGATATTGAGGGGATTGAGCGCGCCATTGAGGACCTGTCTGCGCAGGCTGCCGCACCCGATTTGTGGGATGACGTGGAGAACGCGCAGAAGGTCACGAGCGCACTGTCGTATAAGCAGTCAGAGCTGAACCGTTTGCGTTCGCTGTCTTCTCGCATTGATGATGTTGAGGTGATGGTGGAGCTTGCCGAAGCGGAGGATGAGGAGACTGCCGCCGAGCTGCTCGCTGATGCTGAACGTGAGTGCGGTGAGATCCGCGCCAAGCTGGAAGAGCTTGAGGTGCTGGTGCTGCTGTCGGGTGAGTACGATCAGCGTGAGGCTGTGGTGACAATCCGTTCGGGCGCCGGCGGCGTGGATGCTGCTGATTTCGCGGAGATGCTGCTGCGCATGTACCTGCGTTGGGCGGAGAAGAACGGCTACCCGACGAAGGTTCTGGACACCTCCTACGCTGAGGAGGCGGGCCTGAAATCTGTGACCTTTGAGGTCAACGCACCGTACGCTTTTGGTCGTCTGTCGGTGGAGGCGGGTACTCACCGTCTGGTGCGTATTTCGCCGTTCGATAATCAGGGCCGCCGCCAGACCTCGTTTGCGGCGGTTGAGGTGATTCCTCTGATTGAGCAGACGGATGCTATTGAGATTCCCGAGTCTGAGATTAAGGTGGATGTGTTCCGCTCCTCGGGCCCGGGTGGTCAGTCGGTGAATACGACGGATTCGGCGGTGCGTATGACTCACTTGCCGACCGGTATTGTGGTGTCGATGCAGAATGAGAAGTCGCAGTTGCAGAACCGTGCGGCGGCTTTGCGTGTGCTGCAGTCTCGCCTGTTGCTGTTGCGTAAGGAGCAGGAGGACGCGAAGAAGAAGGAGCTTGCCGGTGATATTAAGGCAAGCTGGGGCGATCAGATGCGCTCCTATGTTCTGCATCCGTACCAGATGGTGAAGGATCTGCGTACCGGCTATGAGGAGGGTAATACCTCTAATGTTTTGGATGGCGGTTTGAACGCCTTTATTGATGCTGGTATTCGCTGGCGTGCTTCGGGGCGCGCGGCTGAAGAGAGCTAAGACGTATAAGGATTGAGTGATGGCTCAGAAAAAGAAGAAAGACGCGAAGAAGGACCCGAATAACGCGATTATTGCCCAGAATAAGAAGGCTCGCCACAACTACAACATTGTGGATACCTATGAGGCGGGTATTGTTCTGCTGGGTACTGAGGTGAAGTCTCTGCGTGATGGTGGGGCGTCCATTGTGGATGGTTTCTGCCAGGTGACCGATAACGAGTTGTGGCTCGAGGGTATTCATATTGCGGAGTATGGTTACGGTACGTGGACGAACCATGCGGCTCGTCGTCGCCGTAAGCTACTGCTGCATCGTTCTGAGATTAATAAGTTGGCGCAGAAGCTGAAGGAGACCGGTTACACGGTGGTTCCGTTGAAGCTGTACTTCTCGAATGGTCGTGCGAAGGTTGAGATTGCTTTGGCGACCGGTAAGCGTGAGTACGATAAGCGTCAGGCTTTGCGTGAGCGTCAGGATGACCTGGAGGCGCGCCGCGCGATGCGTTACCGCAACCTCGGCTAGGGCTGAGGCAACAGCGGGATGCACGGCTGATTCGGTGACTGCTGGTAGGGGCAGGGCGCGGTTCCTCGCGTATAATGGTTGAAAATTCGCGGTGTACCGCGAGCACCATACGTTTTTGAGGAGACACATGTCTGAGAACCCGAACTACCAGCAGAACCCGGGCGAGTTCATCCCCGCACCGCAGCAGGCACCGGCATACAACATGCAGGGTGGCTACCCCGGCTACCAGCCGACTCCGAGCTCGGCTCTGGCGATTGCTTCGCTGATTCTGGGTATTATTGGTCTGCTCACTGGCTTGATGTTTTTTGGTGCTGTTCTGGGCCTGGTCGGCGTGATCCTGGGTATTGTTGCTCTGGTGAAGGTGAAGAACGGTACCGCATCCGGTAAGGGCATGGCGATTGGTGGTATTGTCACCGGCGCGCTGGGCATGATTGCTGCTGCTGCTATGATGGTGCTCGGCATTGTTCTTGCGAGCCAGTGCGTTGAGAACGCGGTGCAGGATTCGAACGGTAACTACGTGTGCACCATGGCCGGTCAGACCATGACTCTGACTCCCGAGGACTACGACGCTGCCCGCCGTTAAATCACGTTGAGTCTTTGAACCGTTGAGGGACCGAATAGTGTTGAACTATTCGGTCCCTTGCTCTTTTTCTGCGCTGAATCTGCCCGATTGGTGGATTCTGGGGGATGATTCTGGAATCTTGGACTTCATAGATGACCCCAATGACGGCTTATTTATATAATGGAACCGAACTCAGCGCGCAATGGTGCGTTGGGCGAGTATAAATTGTTCGCTGCAACTGTGAAGGAAAGAACGACGGATGTCTGAGAATAACTACGGAAACAACCAGGGGAACGCGCAGAACCCCTACGCTGCTCAGCAGCCTAATTCTTCCGCCCAGAGCTCGTACGGTCAGGATTACGGCCAGGCTCCTTCGGCACAGAACACCTACGGCCAGGATTACGGTCAGAGCGCATCCGCTCAGAACACCTACGGTCAGGCTCAGCAGCAGAACGCTACTCCGCAGAACTCGACCCAGCAGAACCAGTACGGTCAGTTCGGTGCGCAGCCTTCTTCGCAGAATGCTTACGGCCAGAACGCTGCTCAGGGTACCTCTGCCCAGGGTGCTTCGGCTCAGAACACCTACGGCCAGCAGCAGTACGGCTACGGTCAGGACGCCTCCTACCAGGCGCAGCCCGCTCAGCAGAACCAGTACGGTTACGGCCAGGACGCCTCCTACCAGGCGCAGCCCGCTGACTACAACTACCAGCAGAACTCATACCAGCAGCAGCCTCAGCAGGACGCTTACGGTTACGGTCAGCCCGCGGGTTACCCGTATGCGGCTCCCGTGACGAAGAAGGCTCCCGGCATGGCGCTGGCGGCGATGATTCTCGGTATTGCGGCTGTGCTGACCGGTTTCTTCGTGTTCGGTGCCCTGCTGGGTATCGCTGCGATTATTCTGGGCGCCCTGTCCCTGAAGAAGGTCAAGGAAGTTGGCGCGGGTAAGGCATTCGCACTGACCGGTATTATCACCGGTGCGGTGTCTGTCCTGATTTCGATTTGTATGCTTTTCGTATTCATTTCTTTCTATCAGACCACTGAGAAATGCCTTGAGGTTGGTACCGAGGACGGTCACGGTAACGTGGTCTGCCAGATTGGTGACAACCCGAACAACCGCATGACTGTTTCTGCGCGCCACTAAGGTTTGACCGCCTAGCACGGTACACGAACGGGGTGAGGCTCCCAGAATATCTGGGGTGCCTCACACCCCGTTTGCTGTGCCCGTCGTTGAGCCGGGTGTGTGCGGTGGAGGAGCGCTCGCCGGGTTCTCTGCAGGTGTTCTCTGTAAGTATCCGCCGGCTGTGTTCTCTGTCAGTGAGAGCGTCGTGTATGCGGGGTGGGGGACTTGCACACCGTTAAACACCTCCGATATACTGAATCTCTACCGTGTTTGAATGGCACCGCGGCATCAAGGTATGTTGAGGAAAACTTTCAGAAGACGGTGGGCTTTTTGATAAAAGCATAGGGGGATGATCGGTTTCGACGATGTGAGTTGAGATGGGTGAAGCGTGCCGAGGATGCAGGGTTATCTCGTTAACGCCCTCTGCAAAAAATTAAGTGCAGAATCTAAGCGCACTGACTTCGCACTCGCTGCCTAAGCGCGAGTTGCCGTCTGTCGGCCTGAGCATGCCTTTGGCTCAGTTACCGGCATCGACTTAAAAGGCCACTGCTGCTAGCCCTTGTTGCGGGGGTTAGTGGGACTTTTACGTAACTAGGTTCGTCGGTATATGTGTTTATGCAAGTACCGGAGCCGAAAAGTAGCGTTCGCATAAACTGCGCACGGAGAAGCCCCGTTGACGCCACATCGGACCGGGGTTCGATTCCCCGCATCTCCACGATCTCCCAACCGCCCGCTCACCTTCACGGGTGTGCGGCGGTGATAATCGGTTCCAATCCAGAGGAAGAACCGCGGTAGGTTTCTACCACCCGGCAGGACGCCCCACGGCGTCACCTGCCGGGTATTTTTATGCCCAATTGTCGGTCTGTTCTGGGGTGTACCGGCGTGCTCGTGGGTTGGGCGTCAAAAAGTTTGGGCTAACGTCAAAAAGTATGGGCTGGCGTCGAAAGGTTTAGACGGACAACATCTTCATCCGCACCGACCCTGCCGGGACCATCAAACCCGACAAAGAAAAATCCACCGAGAAGATCGACGGCGTGGTGGCCACCATCATGGGCCTCGACCGCGCGATTAAATGCGGCAGCGGACCCGACACTGAGAGCGTGCATGACAGAAGAAGCATATTTTTCATGTAATGTAAATTTACGTGTTACATCTGGCGAGACTCTCTGATAGACTGCTGAGTAGTGATGTAAGATACATCACTATGTGACGTGGGAATGCAATCACAACCGCAATTTCTGCTTGGAATTGGGGGCTAGCTGCTTCCACGATTGCAAGAGCTTTAGGGTCAGCATTTGTTGGTGGTTTTGGAAAAGCCCTTGGAGGTCCGGCAGCAATTGCCGCTGCGCTAGCTGTTGCAGCAGTGTCCTGCACTCTCACTCTTTAACCTGGGAGAGGTCCAATGCGTACGAAGAATATATTTACACTAGGATTTTTTCTCACTATTGTTCCGGTGTTCTGGGTGATTATCTCATTTGCCAGAGACGGGGAGTTCTTTAATCCAGTATCAATTCTAAGTGCAATTTTAGGAGGTCTTTTGGTCACTTTTGCAGCCAGAAGGACGCTTGAGAGTGATTCAAAGTTCCCTAAGGGACCCCCTAAAGGACCTAGTGTGTAAAACATCGCTTAGAAGTTTCTAAGAGGAAGAACCGCGGTAGGTTTCTACCACCCGGCAGGACGCCCCACGGCGTCACCTGCCGGGTATTTTTATGCCCAATTGGTCGGTCCTGTATTGTCGGTCCTGTGCTGAGGTGCACCGGCGTGCACGAGGGTGCTCAGGTGACCGCATTGTAATGAGAACGCCATCAGAGAAGACGAAAACGCACCCTATGGCGTAGTATCGAAGGGTAGATATCGTTGTTCGGTGTTGATTGTTCATTCAATCTCACCGGCAACATTCGAGAGCAACCACAGAGCCACCAAACGAGCCACAGAATAGCCGGTCATAGGGACGCCGCCGCTACGACGCGGCAGCTACACAGCCGCTATGACGACCACTCAAGGACACACCATGGAAAACCAGATTCCCGCCCCCTCCTTCCCGGAGCAGAACAACGCAAACTCCCCGCAGCCGGTACCTGCAGGCGTAGCACCCGGTGCTCCCCTCGGCGCTGCACCCGCCGGCCCCGCCCTGGGCATGGCACCCGCTAACGTGCGCGACCGCGACGACAGCTACCAGCGCATCCCGGACATCTACCGGGTACCGGCTGAGCACCGCCGCCCCTACGGCGAGACCACCGGCGACTTCCGCGGCCCCGGCTACTTCTACTCCATCGGCGCGTTCGGTGCCTCCCTGGGTGCCCTGGCGCTGACCCTCTACGCGTGGGTTCAGGTCGCGGCACTCCACGCTGAGGCAAGGACCAGCTCCGGCGGTTACAGCTCCTCTGCTTATAGCTCCAATCTGAGCCTGAGCCCCAACATCATGGTGATTGCTCTGCTGCTCGTGGGCCTAATCCCGGTGGGTGTCTCGATCTGGCTTGCCATCTACTCGGCGAAGGTGAACGCCGGTCACACCACCAAGTACACCTCGAAGATGACAACCTTCAACATTCTGGCGTACATCATCTCGGGTCTGAGCCTGCTGGGTCTGCTCGGCACCCTCACGATGCTGTCCTAAAACAGGCAACGCTTGCTCTCATAGCGATAATAGCGAGGCGGCGGCTTTCCACTATCGGAAAGCCGCC
>NZ_KV800093.1:39143-66753 GCF_001810135.1 Rothia sp. HMSC069D01 | reverse complement strand
CGGCGGCTTTCCACTATCGGAAAGCCGCCGCCTCGCTATATTGTCACCGTCACCGGGGAGGGGAGTACAGACTAGGACCGGGGTGCGAGCGCCTCCAGCACCTGCTGCTGGACCGCCGCCGTATTACTTGCCACCAGGGACACCGGGTGCACACCGGCGACTGAAATGCCCGCGTGCTCGGGCAAATCGCCCTCCAGGGTGGAGGCGACGCCGCCAGCCTCGCGAATCAGCGGCAGTAGCGCCGCCACCTCGTAGAACGACAGGGATGCGTCCACGACGGTGTCCACAGCACCCTCAGCGAGCATACACGCCGCCCAGAACGAACCGTACGCACGGGAACGACCCACTGAGCACAGAAGCTGTACAAGCTCGCCAGAGCGGTCCACAGCGCCTTCAGAGGCCGCCTTCCAGGAGGAGAGATCGGTGTACGCGGCAGACAGCTGATCCAGCTGAGTCAGCGAAGACACCTCAAGACGAGTCGCCTGCGCCAAGGACTTACCCGTGTACGCGCCCGAGCCGCGAGCAGCCCACCAGCGGCGACCCAGCGCGGGTGCAGACACCACACCTACTACCGGCTCACCCTGATCCAGCAGAGCAATCAGAGTCGCCCACACCGGCACGCCGCGGCGAAAATTATCCTGCTCAGCAATCGGTGCAATCACCCACTGGCGCGCCGCCTGACCGTTATAGCCGGCATGGGCACCGGCAATACCGTCACGAGTACGCACACGCGACAGCTGCGCGCGCAGAAGCTCCTCAACTTCCTGAGCCACACTCGAGGCGTAATCGGCAGGCTCCTGCACCTGCGCCTGCGGTTCTACGGGCTGCTGAGTAGCCTGCTGCCACGGCGCCAACGGTGCCGCGGCGGGTGCCGCCTCGGCGGGCTCTACCACCTCGGATGCGGGGGAGAAGACCGGGCGGTCACGAAAACGCATGGCGCTCACACGATCGACGCTATCGGCAAGAATATGCGCAAGACGCAAATCGTCGGTGTACTGCTGGGGACGGCTCATAGTAATGCTCTTCTTCAGTATTCGGTGATGTAGTCAGCAAAAATGTGCGTGTAGTGCTGTGTGTAATGCAGTGGAGAGAACCTAGACGAGAGCGCCCAGTTCCTTCTCCGAATCGCCCTCTTCAGGAGTCAACAGCAGCAGCTTACGCAAGGACTCCAGGCGGGCGGGACCGCTCTCACCGGCACGACCGGCAGCAACGTACGCCTCCAGACCGCACTCGGGAGCCTGCGCCGCGTGCGTACACGCCTTCGGACAATCCGCCGCACCCGGCGCCAGGTCCACGAACGCCTCCACAACGGTCTCCGGCGGCACATGCGCCAGACCGAAAGAACGAATACCCGGAGTATCAATAATCCAGGTGCCCGGCTCCATCGGGTCGCCATTCGCATTCACCGGACGCAACGCCAACGCCGACGAGGAAGTGTGACGGCCACGGCCCGTCACCGCGTTCACATGACCGGTCGCACGCTCGGAGCCGGTCAGCGCATTCACCAGGGTCGACTTACCCACACCCGAATGACCCAGAAGCACCGACACCTGACCCAGCAGCTCCTGCAGAAGCTCCTGAACCGGTGCCGACTCCAAACCGGCAGCGCCCTCCTGGCTCGGCGCCAAACCATCCGAAGACGAGGACAGCACAATCTTCAAACCGCTCGCCGCATAGTAATCCAGCAGGTTCTGCGGGTACCGCACATCGGTCTTCGTAATGCACAGAATCGGCTCAATCCCGGCGTCAAACGCCGCTACCACGGCACGGTCAATGAAGCCGGTGCGCGGCTCCGGGTTCGCCGCAGCAACCACAATCACCAGCTGCTGAGCATTCGCCACGACCACGCGCTCCGACGGGTCGGTGTCATCGGCGCTACGGCGCAGAATCGAGGTGCGCTCGCCCAGACGCACAATGCGCGCCAGGGTATCCTTCGCACCGGAGGTGTCACCCACCAGGTCCACAAAGTCGCCGGTCACAATCGCGGTGCGGCGCAGCTCCTTAGCGCGCGCCGCAATGAGGGTACGCTCCTTCTCGGTACCCTCATCAACGACGACCGACCAGCGGCCGCGGTCCACCGTAATGACCCTGCCACGAATCGCTTCTTTGAAGGTCGGGCGGTCCTTCGTTCGGGGGCGGGAGCCCTTCTTGTTCGGGCGCACGCGCACATCCGACTCATCCCATTCGGAGAAATCGCGCACGTTCATGCGGGAAGAACCCATTTAGAAGACCTCCTGGTCGGCGGTAACGTCAGAGGTGGAAGCGCCGGCCTGCCATTGCGCCAGCATGTCCTCCCACATTGCGGTAAATTCGGGCATGGTCTTAGCCACGGTGGCTACGTTCTGCACCACCACATTGGGGCGGCGCAAACCAATAATCGCCGCGAAGGTTGCCATACGGTGATCGTCGTAGGTGCGCGCCAGAACCGGCTGAGCCTCAGCGGTAGCGGGGATGGGCGCCTCAAGCACCAGCGAATCGGCGGTGTCGTGGGCACTGCCTCCCAGGCGGTTAATCTCAGCGGCGAGCGCTGCGAGGCGGTCCGTCTCATGACCGCGCAGATGCGCAATGCCGGTCAGCTCAACGCGGCCATTCACGAAAGCGCAGGTAGCCGCCATGGTCGGCGCCAGCTCGCCACCGGCAGACAGGTCAAAGGAGAAGTCACCCTCGGGAAGCTGCGCCGGACCGGTCACAGTCAGACGGCCCTCAGCGTAGCGAACCTGCGCACCCAGCGCGGGCAGAAGCTCACGCCACATATCGCCCACCTGGGTCGTACCCGCCGAAGAATCAGCCGCGGGTGCCGGCCAGTGAGGAATAGTCACCGACTCGCCGGTAACCACGGCGGCGGCAAGGAACGGACCGGCATTCGAAAGGTCCGGCTCAATGGTCATCTCAAAGCCGGGGAAAGAACCGGGGTGAACCGTCCAACGGTACTCGCCGCCCTCTGCTTCGTTGCCTTGGTTCGGGTAGTGCTCCTGCACCCGAATACCCATCTGGCGTAGCGCCTCCACGGTCATCTGAATGTGCGGGATGGACGGTACCGAAGAACCCTCATGCACCAGCACCATGCCCTGCGGCAGGCGAGGCGCCATCAGCAACAGCGCCGAAACGAACTGGGACGAGGTCGAAGCATCAATACGAACCACGGGCGCCTCAGAGACACCCGCTGCGCTCGCCAGACCGGGGGAGTGCAGTACGAAGGGCAGAGCGTTCTCGCCCTGCTCACACTCCACCTGCACGCCCAGCTGACGCAGACCCTCCAGAACCGGACCCATCGGACGCTGACGAGCGTGCGGGTCACCGTCAAAAGCGAACTCACCCGGCAGAAGCGCCGCCAGAGCGGGTACAAAACGCATCACGGTACCGGCAAGACCACACTCAATCGACACCGTGCGCGGCTGAGCCTGTGCGGAATGTGCTTCCACAAAGCTCAGGGGAGTGACCTTTACATCCGGACCGAACGGCGAATCGGTGGGAACCAGCTCGATCCCCGCGCCCAGCTGGCGCAACGCCTCAATCATCAGCGCCGAATCGCGCGAATGTAGCGGCGCACGCAAATACGAAGGGGAATCAGCCAGAGCAGCAAGCAACAGATAACGGTTCGTGAGCGACTTAGAACCCGGAATATGCACCAGCGCGTTCTTGCCAGCGGTGTCGCTGGAGGCGGGTGCCAGGGGAGCGGGCCAATCGCCGGGGGAAAGCTTCACTGCTGCGTCGCTCATACATCCTCTTCTGGTTCAAATCATGGGGAGGGCGCAGGCTCAGAGAGGCTGCGCCGGTTGACGTCTACCCCTATTCTACCGGTTGAGGGTTTACGAGCCGCTGAGGGCTCCAGCGCTGAGATAGGCGGCTCGAACCAAGCAAAATGAACCAGACAGCGTGAACCAAACACCGCGCACCAAACAATACGAGTAAAGGCGGTGCACCGTTATTGGTGCACCGCCTTCACGCATCGTTCGATTTCTGTCCCGCAGTGGGACAACAGCTTGAGGCAGCTTAGAGGTTAGCCTCGGCGCAGAACTTCTGCACATCCTGCAGTAGACGCGCCTTCAGCTGCTCGGGCGCCTGCTGAGCGCACGAAGAACGCATCTTCTCACGAATCATCAGCTCAAAGTCCTTCACATCCGCGCAGTCGGGGCAGGCATCCAGATGCGCCTGAACCGTGCGCAGCTGCTCGGGGCTCAGCTCCCTATCGAGGAATTCGTAGAGGTGCTTGAGAGACGACGAGCAGGGCTGGCCGCCGCAATCCTCCAGCGGCTCAGAAGCCGCGGAGGCTTCGGGGACAGAAGAATTCTTGTCTGTGGTTGACATCGGGGTTCCTTTCACACGGAAGGTATAAAGCGTTAGGGGAGTCTAGCCCCAACCTGATGGGGGGGGGCTAACTCACGTGTAGAAGAGCGAAACTAAGAATCTGCAGGCGCCTCGGAGCCAGAGCCCGCCGGCGGGGACTTTACGCCCTTGGCCGTCTTAGTGCCCTTGGTAGCCTTTGCCGGCTGCCCCTTAGCGCTCGCCTTCGCGGCTGCTTTCGCCTCAGCCTTCGCTTCTACCTTTGCGATGGTTGACGGGCGCAGACCGTTCTCACGCGCATAATCGAGCAGCTTCTCACGCAGAATACGGCGGCCACGATGCAGACGAGACATCACCGTGCCCAGAGGGATATCCAGAATCTCCGCAATATCCTTGTACGCGAACCCCTCCACATCGGAGTAGTACACCACCATGCGGAAATCCTCAGACAGCTCGTTCAGAGCCTCACGAACCTCCGTATTCGGCAGGGCACTCAGCGCCTCCGCCTCGGCAGAACGCAGACCCACCGCATCATGCTCACCGGCCTGAGCCAGCTGCCAATCCTCCACCGTCTCACCCTGAGACTGCTGCGGCTCACGCTGACGCTTACGGTACAAATTGATGTACGTATTCGTCAGGATGCGGTACAGCCACGCCTTCAGGTTCGTACCCTCGGTGAACTGGTGGTACGAAGCAAAAGCCTTCATGTAGGTTTCCTGCACCAAGTCTTCAGCATCGGCAGAGTTGCGGCTCATCCGCAGGGCGGCAGCGTAGAGCTGATCCACATACTGCATAGCGTCCGCGGTAAAGCGTTCGCGCAGCTCGCGGGTATCCGCTGCGGTGTTGGTTTCAGCCATGTTTCTCCTCTACAGGAACGCGCCAGGCGTTCACTTCCATAACGTAGAATTCTTCTCTTTATTCCGCAGAATGCGCACAAACATCTGCGGGTAAAGCAAAACCCCGGGTCCGAATAATATCCGAAACGCCGGGGTTTTAAAGTGTATGCAAGATACCTTATGCGTTGGGGCGCTTACCGTGGTTTGCGCCGCCCTTACGACGGTCCTTGCGCTTACGACCGCGCTTGCTCATCAGAGCCTCCTTATAGTGTTCATGGATGCACGCCCCACCTTCGCGGTGCGCGCTCCCTATTACCTGCCCTAGCAGAGGCGGTCACCGAAAACCGGTGCTCCACGCTATAAGGGCAACGCCGTCTATTTTTTCATAGAAACGGCATGATTGCATCTTGGAACCGGGATATGAGCTAAAAAACACGAACTTTCTTCGCATCAGCTCACAACCCCAGCCGGGGGAGCGGGCTCTTAGCCGTGCTCAGGAATGTTCAGCCAGTTGTACCAGCCGCGGTGCAGAACCAGCCACGCCATCAGACCGTAACCGGACTGACCCGGGCGGCCGTCATTCGCGGCAAGGTCGTTGCGCCACTGCTCGTGGTGAAGCAACGGGTTGAAGGTATCCACGTACACGTGGTTACGGCGGGTCACCACATCCGCGTACGCCGCCGACAGGTCAGCAATACGGCGGTTACGCTCAGCGTCCAGGGTCGGCGGCGGACCAACAACCAGAACCTTAATGTTGTTCTGCGACGCCATATCCACAATGTTCGCCAGGTTCAAACGCGAACGAGCGCTGGTCAGACCCAAATCAATGTCAAAGGTCGACGGAGCAATAATGAGGCGGTTATCAGCACCGGGAACGAAGCGGCGGCGTGCCTCCTCGAACCAGCGTGCATTCAGCTGCTCGCTACCTTCATTGGGGGCGGCAAGGTTATATGCCGCAATGGATGCAGTGGTCTGCGGGGTGCGCGCCATAACGCGGCCAAACCAGCCGAGGGTACGGGGGTCGCCAACACCGGCGAGCAGGTCATCGCCGACTGCCACAATTCGAATATTGCGTTGCTCCACGGAATTCTTTCTTCAGCAGGATGCGCCCGCCGTGAGAGGCGGCAAGGCACGTGAGTAATAGTCTTCATATCTAGGATAAGCGCTCTTGAGCCTCTTTTCGAACTTAATACCCTCTCCGGTAAGCATCCGAGACTAAAAAACCCGTCTGCCCGCCAGAAACATCTGACGGGAAGACGGGTTTTGAAGAGCTAAAACCTTAGCAGTTTAGCTGTAGAAGACCTTAGCCTTCGAAGACCTGCTTGAGCAGAGCCTGAGCCTCAGCTTCGTGCAGCTTACCGGTACCGGCAGCCGGGGAAGCAGCTGCGGGGCGGGAAGCAAGACGCATACGGCGGTCGATCAGCGGCTGCAGGTTGAGAGCCATGAACGGCCACTGACCCTGGTTAGCAGGCTCGTCCTGAGCCCACACAACGTCGGTAGCGTTCGAGTACAGAGCCAGCTGCTCCTTGACCTCCTGCTCGGGCAGCGGGTACAGCTGCTCCACCGAGACAATAGCGGTCTTGGTGTCGCCGCGGCGCTCGCGCTCAGCTTCCAGATCGTAGTAGAGACGACCGGATACGAAGACCACACGCTCAACCTGAGCCGGGTTAATACCCGAACGGTCACCAATCACCGGCTGGAACGAACCCTCGGTGAAGTCCTCAATGGAGGACGCAGCAGCCTTCAGACGCAGCAACTGCTTGGGGCTAATCACCACGAGCGGCTTGTACGGACGGTGCTGAGAGTGACGACGCAGCAGGTGGAAGTGCGAAGCCGGAGTCGAGGGGCAGGCAACAGTCATGTTGTTCTCAGCGCACAGCTGCAGGTAACGCTCAACACGAGCCGAGGAGTGGTCAGGACCCTGACCCTCGTAGCCGTGAGGAAGCAGCATAACCAGCGAGGAGCGCTGGCCCCACTTCTGCTCGGAGGAAGACACGAACTCATCAATGATGGTCTGAGCGCCGTTTGCGAAGTCACCGAACTGAGCCTCCCACACCACGAGCGAGTCGGGGCGCTCCACCGAGTAGCCGTACTCGAAGCCGAGAACGCCGTACTCAGAGAGGAAGGAGTTGTAGATACGGAACTTGCCCTGGTCCTCAGAGAGGTGCTCCAGCGGCGACCACTCTTCATCAGTGATGTGGTCGTGCAGAACAGCGTGACGCTGGACGAAGGTACCGCGCTGAACATCCTGACCGCTCATACGAACGTCGGTGCCCTCCATCAGCAGCGAACCGAAGGCGAGCAGTTCACCCATACCCCAGTTCACGTTGCCGGTGCGGCCCATCTCAACGCGCTGCTCCATGAGCTTCTTCAGCTTCTTGTGGACGGTGAAGCCTTCGGGAGCCTTACCGAACGCGTCAGCGATGTGCTGCAGAGTCTCACGGGAGATCGCAGTCTTACCGCCGTGAACGACCTCGGTGTTCTGCTGAGCAGCAGGCAGTTCCAGACCGGAAACGTGCGCGCCAGCAGGAGCCGGTGCCGAAGACTGAGTCTCGACGAAGATAGCGTCCAGCTTCGAGTGGTAAGAGTCCAGAACTTCGTCTGCCTCTTCCTGAGAGACATCGCCGCGACCGACCAGGTCCTGTGCGTACAGGGTGCGGGTCGAGGGCAGGACGTCAATATCCTGGTACATCTTCGGCTGGGTCATCGACGGATCGTCAGCCTCGTTGTGACCGCGGCGGCGGTAGCAAATCAGGTCAATGACAACGTCGCGGCCGAAGCGCTCGCGGTACTCGAATGCCAGGCGTGCGGCGCGAACCACTGCATCCGGGTCATCAGCGTTGACGTGGAAGACCGGAGCCTTGGTCATACGCGCAATGTCGGAGGCGTGGGTTGCGGTGCGGCCGTCGTTCGGCAGGGTGGTGAAGCCAATCTGGTTGTTCACCACAACGTGCACGGTGCCGCCGGTGGTGTACGCCTTCAGGTCAGCCATCTGCAGGGTCTCCATGACGATACCCTGGCCAGCGAACGCTGCGTCACCGTGAATCAGGATCGGCAGGACCGGGTGGCCCTCAACGCCCTGCTCACGGTAGACGTCCTGCTTAGCGCGGACGATACCCTCGAGCACGGTGTTTGCAGCCTCAAGGTGCGAGGGGTTAGCAGCCACGTACACCTGGGTCTGCTTACCGGAATCGGAGGTGAAGACACCCTCGGTACCGAGGTGGTACTTCACGTCACCGGAACCGCCCTCGTAGGGTGCTGCGGTGCCGGAGAACTCACGGAAAATCTGGGCGTAGGACTTACCAGCAATGTTGGTCAGCACGTTCAGGCGACCGCGGTGTGCCATACCAATGGCAACGCCCTTCAGGTCGTTGTTAGCGGCCTTATCCAGAACAGCATCCAGCAACGGAATCAGGGACTCGCCACCCTCCAGGGAGAAGCGCTTCTGACCCAGGTACTTGGTCTGCAGGAAGTTCTCGAATGCCTCAGCCTCAACCAGCTTGGAGAGAACGCGCAGCTGCTCCTCGCGGGTGGGCTTAGCAACGCCGCGCTCCAGGCGCTCCTGGAACCATGCGCGAACCTCGGGGTCCTCAGAGTACATGTACTCAACGGACAGGGAGCCGGAGTATGCCTCGTGCAGGCGCTCCAGGATGGTGCGCAGCGGCAGACGCTCAGCGCCGCCGAAGCCACCGGTCGGGTAGACGCGGTCCAGATCCCACAGGGTCAGGCCGTAGTTCTCCAGCTTCAGGTCCGGGTGCGAACGCATCTTGTAGCCAACGGGGTTGGTTGCTGCGGTCAGGTGACCGTGCACGCGGTACGCGTGAATCAGCTGCTGAATACGTGCAACCTTGGAAATCTCGTGAGCGTCATCGACGTGGTTGTCGCGTGCCCAACGGACCGGCTCGAAGGGAACCTTCAAATCGCGGAAGATAGCGTCGTAGAAGTCGTCGCCGCCAAGCAGGTAGTGCTCAACCAGCTTCAGGAACTCACCGGAACCTGCGCCCTGAATGACGCGGTGGTCGTAGGTGCTGGTCAGGGTGATGATCTTGGACAGGCCCTGCTGGGTGATGAGCTTCTCGGACAGGCCGCGGAACTCAGCCGGGTACTCCAGAGCACCCACACCGATGATCGCTGCCTGGCCCTTGGAGAGGCGGGGCACCGAGTGGACGGTACCGATACCACCGGGGTTGGTCAGCGAAACAGTGGTGCCGCGGAAGTCCTCAATGGTCAGCGCGCCGTTACGGCCACGCTTAACGATGTCGTTGTACGCATCCCAGAACTCACGGAAGCTCAGCTGCTCAGCACCCTTAAGGTTCGGAACGACCAGGTTGCGGGAGCCGTCGGGGCGGGGCAGGTCAATAGCCAGACCAAAGTTTACGTGTGCGTTGTGGATTGCAACGGGCTTGCCCTTCTCGTCCACACCGTAGGTCACGTTCATCGAGGGCATCGCTGCCACTGCGCGAATCACAGCGTAACCAATGATGTGGGTGAAGGAAACCTTGCCGCCGCGGGTGCTTGCCAGGTACTTGTTGATGGCTGCGCGGTTCTCAATGAGCAGCTTTGCGGGGACCGCACGAACGGTGGTTGCGGTGGGGACAGTCAGCGACTCTTCCATGGTCGTGACGACTGCCTTAGCAGGGCCGCGGAGGGGGACAATCTTGTCTTCAGCAGGTTCCACAGTTTCAGCCTTCTTGGTAGCAGCGGGAGGGGTGGGGTTAGCAGGCGCAGCCGCAGGCTTCGGTGCCGCGGGGGCGGGAGTTGCTACAGGTGCGGCAGGTGCAGCCGGTGCGGCGGGTGCCGCAGCAGGAGCTGCACTAGCGGTACCGGCGCCTCCCAGCGCCTTATCGATGGTCTCAAAAATGGGCCACCATGAAGGGTCCACGAGGCTCTTGTCCTTCTGGTAACGCTCGTACTGTTCTTCAACGAACCATTCGTTACCGGCAAATTCCTCAGGCACCAGATGTTCTGGCAGATTTGGCACGTTAAACGCCTCTTCCAATTAGTGTGAATTTATCCGTCGCGTCCGGGACTCTCCCCGGCATAGACGACCCGCGTCTTCGAGGGGCGAATCATCACGCTGAGCATGTGCGCATCGCCTAAGATGGTGGCCGTATGTGCGGGGTGTGCACCGTACAAACCTGCCTAGCGTGCCGTGAACGTCGGGGTTCATCCGCTTGCATGGCGGCACACTCATGCTCCTATGTATAAGTGTAAAGAGAAGCACGGTGAACTTTCCAGCTCATCGCGCTATATCCGCAATGCAATTTTTCACTCTTGCTGATTCGCAATGAGCCGCGTGTGCAACAAGTGCTGTCTTGTGCTTGTGAGCAGGCACTCTACAGCACTGGGAAGAGACGAAACCTTCGCTAAAATATGGGGTATGGATGACCCTTTGAGTAAGACTCTGACTACTAGCCAGCGCAGAATACTGCCCGCGTACTCTGCGCAACACGGCACTGTAACACCCAAAAACACCACCTCCGATGCTCAGCATCTGGACAGCCTGACTGCGGGGCTACCCCGCCAGGCCCAAGGCGCCGCACACCAGTCGATGGAGGCGGTGGCTGAGTGGATCTGATTCTCCTACTCATCGGCCTGCTCCTCATCCTGGGAACGGGCTTCTTCGTTGCCGTAGAGTTCTCCCTCGTGGCACTCGAAACCGCGACCGTGCAGCAGGCAAAGGACTCCGGCGATAAAGCCGCCGACGCCGTCCTGCGCTGCCTCAAGACGCTCTCTACTCAGCTCTCCAGCTGCCAGATCGGCATCACCATCACCACGCTGCTGACCGGTTACACCCTCGACGCTGCCATCAAGGCGCTCACCACCGGCGCCATCAGCAGCCTGGGTCTGCCCACCAGCGTGACCGACGTACTCACCCTGGTGCTGGCGATGCTCATCGCAACCCTGCTCTCCATGGTCGTCGGCGAACTGCTGCCCAAGGGCCTCGCTATCGCCGAACCCTACGATGTGGCGCGTCGAGTCGCCCCCGCGCAGCTCGCCTTCACCCGCGTCATGTCCCCGCTCGTGCGCTTCATGAACGGCTCCGCCAACTGGATTCTCGGACGTTTTGGCATGGAAGCCAAAGAGGAACTCTCCGCGGCACGCACCCCCGAAGAGCTCTCCTCCATGGTGCGCCGCTCCGCAGAAGAAGGCACCCTCGACTCCGACACGGCACGCTTCGTGGACCGCACTCTGCGCTTCTCCGAGCTGACCGCCTCCGAAGTGATGACCCCGCGCGGCCAGGTCGCCATGCTCGAAGACACCGCCCCCGTCGCCGAAGTCATCAAACTGGCACGCTCCACCGGCCACTCCCGATTCCCGCTCTACAAGGGCGACCACGACAACATCGTGGGCGTCGTACACGTGAAGAAGGCAGTCGGCGTGCCCCCGGAGGTTCGCGAAACCCTCGAAGCCGGCGCCCTCGCAGAAGACGTGCTGCAGGTCCCCGAAACCCTGCACCTGGACGCGCTGCTCACCCAGCTGCGCCAGGGCGCCCTGCAGCTCGCCGTAGTCCTCGACGAATACGGCGGAACCGCAGGCATCGCAACCCTCGAAGACCTCGTCGAAGAAATCGTCGGCGAAGTCTCCGACGAACACGACCGCGGCCGCACCGAACGCCCCCTACGCTACGGCAACGGCGACTGGGTGTTCTCCGGCCTGCGCCGCCCCGACGAAATCAACACCCTCATCCCCGGGCTCGAGGTTGAGGAAAGCTCCGAATACGAAACCGTCGGCGGCTTCATGATGGAACGGCTCGGACGCATCCCCGAAGTAGGCGACAGCGTCCCCGTAACCGGCGGCACCCTGCGCGTCGACACCCTCGAAGGCCGCCGCGTGGACCGCATCCGATTCACCCCCGCACCTAGCGCACAGGAACAGACCGAGAAGGGAGGCAACGCATGAACGACTGGGTAGCCATCGCACTGCTCGTCATCCTGCTCGCCGGAAACGCCTTCTTCGTCGCCGGTGAATTCGCCATCATGTCCACCCGACGAGCACAAATCGAACCGCTCGCCGAAGAAGGCAATAAGCGAGCGCAGACCGTCATCTACGCGTTAGAGAACGTCTCGCTCATGCTCGCCACCTGCCAGCTGGGCATCACCATCTGCTCGCTGCTGATCCTGAACGTCTCAGAACCGGCGCTGCACCACATGCTGGAGGTGCCCCTGCACCTGGTCGGTCTGCCCCACGCGATCGTGGACGTAATCGCTTTCGGCATCACTCTGATCCTGGTCACCTACCTGCACGTGATCTTCGGCGAGATGGTTCCCAAGAACGCCGCCGTGACCCTCGCCGCCCGCGGTGTGGCTCTCTGGATTGTGCCGACCCTGGTGACCTTCTCCAAGATTTTCGCCCCCGTGGTCGCCCTGCTGAACAACCTGTCCAACAAGCTGCTGGCGCTCATGAAGGTCGACACGAAGGACGAAGTCGCCTCCACCTTCACCCTGGGCGAGCTGCAGACCATCGTGGCAACCTCAACCGCGGAAGGCACCGTGGAAGACGATGCCGGCGTGATTGAAAGTGCCCTCGAATTCACTGAGAAGGACGTCTACGAAATCATGGTGCCCGGCGATAGGCTCGTCACCCTGCCCTTCGGCAGCACCCCCGCCGAACTGGAACGCGCCGTGGCACGCAGCGGCTACTCCCGCTTCGTCATTACCGACAGCGACGGAACCTACATGGGCTACCTGCACGTGAAGGATGCCCTCGCCATCGCCCCCGAGCGGTTCGACGAGCCCTTCCCCTGGTACAAGCTACGTTCCCTGGACACGCTCACCCCGACCACCGATATTGACGATGCGCTCGCCTCCATGCAGCGCAGCCGAACCCATATCGCGCAGGTTATGGATGAGCAGGGCGTAACCCTCGGCGTGGTCTTCCTTGAAGACGTGCTGGAGGAGCTCGTTGGTGAAATCAACGACACCACCCAGGATGCGGTGCGTGAGCGTGTACGCCGACAGCAGTCGCGTGAAGCCCAGTAATAAGCCCAGTAGCCGTATCGTGAGATACCTCGAATAAAACAGGGAAATCTTGAACACACAGCCCGCCCGGTGCCCTCGTCAAAGAGGGCGAGGGGCGGGCTGTTTTGCGGTTAAAAACGTCTTATGGATGCCCCCAAGGGGCACTCTCAGACGGAGGGATGAAGCGGCAGTATAAAGTAGCGGTGGGGGAGCGCAGTAGGCTGAGCTAACTATCCCTGTTGCATAAGCTACTGACAGGGAAAAGGGTTGCCTAACAGCACCCAAATGACACCAATAAAGAGTTGTTTATACGGGTGTGCGCATGATGTAGTTAAGGAACCTACAGACTAGAACGAACCGAAAGAGAGCCCTCATGTCGCACCCGAAGATCACCCGCAAGCACTTCCTCACCGCAATGGGCTCACTCGCTGCGTCCTCCCTGCTGCTGGCAGGCTGCGCAACCGAGAACAAGACCTCCTCCGGTTCGTCCTCCTCGGCTGGCTCTAACAAGGGCAAGGTGAAGGTCGTCGCCTCCACCGACGTCTACGCAGACATCGCCAAGCAGGTTGGCGGCGACTACATTGAGGTCACCGCGCTCATTGCCTCCACCAGCACCGACCCCCACTCTTACGAAGCCACCAGCGCCGACCGTCTCAAGGCAAAGGACGCATCCCTGATCGTCATCAACGGCGCAGGCTACGACCTGTTCCTCGAAGACCTCGCAGGCAAGGACAACGCCTCCCAGAAGATCGTGAACGCGGTCAAGGTCAGCGGCAAGCTCACCGACGCCGAATACACCCACCTGGTCGAGGACCACCGCGGCGGCGAACACCACGAAGACGGCGGCGACCACGCCCACGCACACGAGTTCAATGAGCACCTCTGGTACGACTTCGAAACCATGAAGAAGGTCGCCCAGAAGATCGCTGAAGAGCTCGCAGGCCTCGACTCCGCACACGCTGAGGCGTTCCGCACCAACGCATCCACCTTCTCCAAGGAACTGGACGCACTGGACGCAGCAGCTAAGGCAATCGCCGGTGAAGGCAAGAAGTACCTGTCCACCGAGCCCGTGCCGGACTACCTGATTTCCTCCACCGGCGCAGAGAACGCAACCCCCAGCGAATTCGCTGAGGCGGCAGAAGCCGGCAACGACGTCCCCGCCCTCGTCCTGAAGGAAACCAAGGACATGGTCACCGAGAAGAAGGTCCAGCTGCTCGCCTACAACGAGCAGACCTCCACCTCCCAGACCAACGAGGTGCTGCAGGCAGCTAAGGACGCCTCGGTGAACTATGTATCCTTCACCGAAACCCTGCCGGAAAACACCAACTACCTGGCATGGATGAAGACCAACGTCAGCAACCTCGAAAAGGCGCTCTCCTAAGTGACTGACAACAATAACGGTGCCGCCCCCGCGATTTCCATTCGCGGGGGTAGCCTCGCTTTCGGGACCCGCACCCTCTGGAAAGATCTAACCCTCGACATCGGCGCAGGCGAATACTTCGCCGTGCTCGGACCCAATGGCTCCGGCAAGTCCACCTTCCTCAAAGTCGTTCTCGGCCTGACCGGACTCAACGCCGGCGAAATCTCCGTGCTCGGCAAACCCGCACGCCTGGGCAACGCCGGCGTCGGCTACGTACCGCAGCAGAAGTCCATCCCCACCTCCACCCCGATGCGCGCCCGCGACCTCGTGGGACTTGGCGTGGACGGGCACCGCTGGGGCATCCGCCTGCACGGCCGCAAATACCGCGCCAAGGTTGACGAGCTCCTCGAAGCCGTCGGTGCGACCGAGTACGCGAACGTGCCGGTGGGTCTGCTCTCCGGCGGTGAGCAGCAGCGCCTGCGTATCGCCCAGGCGCTTGCGAACGACCCGAAGATTCTGCTGGCTGACGAGGCGCTACTCTCCCTGGACCTCAACCACCAGTACGCGGTGGCTGAGCTGATTCACCGGTTCAACCGTGAACGCGGCGTGGCGGTGGTGTTCGTGACCCACGAAATCAACCCCATCATTGAGCATGTGGATCGTGTGCTCTACCTGGCGAACGGTCGTTTCACGGTCGGGTCGGTGGAAGAGGTCATGACCAGCGAGACTCTCACCTCCCTGTACGGAACCCCGGTGAGCGTGCTCAAGTCTAATGGCCGTTACGTGGTGGTGGGTGAGACTCACGCCAGCGACCACTGCCATATTGAGGGCACCGACCAGAACATTCACGGTTCCCACCTGAAGTCTGGTCTCTCCGAACCGCAGCGCACTCTACACATTCCGGGAGGAACCACTCGATGACCATTCTTGCTTCCTTCCCCGCTCTGGCTCCGGTTGCCGCCGCGCAGAATGATTTGCTCTCCCGTATCTTCGTTTTTGACCGCTACGGCGAGCTGTTGCAGATGCTGCAGAACTCTATTTTTGCTGGTGCTGTGCTGGGCCTTATCGGTGGTTTCGTCGGTATTTTCGTGATGATGCGCGACCATGCCTTTGCGGTGCACGGCGTCTCTGAAATGTCTTTCGCGGGTGCCGCCCTTGCCCTGTTGCTCGGCTATGACGTGGTGACCGGATCTATGGTCGGTTCGATTGCCTCGGCTCTGCTGATTGCCTTTCTGGGCTCTAAGGCGAGTAACTCGAACTCGGTCATTGGTGCGCTCATGCCGTTCGGCCTGGGCTTGGGTATTCTCTTCCTCTCCCTGTACCAGGGCCGTAGCGCGAATAAGTTCGGTCTGCTGACCGGTCAGATTGTGTCTGTGGACGCCGACCAGCTGCACACCATGATTATTGGTGCGGTGGTTATTATTTCCCTGCTGGTGATGGTGTGGCGCCCGCTGAGCTTCGCCTCCCTGGACCCGGAGGTGGCGCGCGCTAAGGGCGTGCCGATGCGCTTTTTATCCCTGGTGTTCATGGTGATTCTGGGTATTGCTGTGGCGCTGTCGGTGCAGGTGGTTGGTTCGCTGCTGGTGCTGGCGCTGCTGATTACTCCGGCGGCTGCGGCGATGCAGGTGACTGCCTCTCCGGTACGCACCCTGATCCTGTCGGTGCTGTTCGCGGAGGCGTCCATTGTGGGCGGTATTCTGCTGGCTCTTGCCGGTTCGCTGCCGATTAGCCCCTACGTGACCAGTATTTCCTTCCTGATTTATGTGGTGTGCCGTGTGATTGGTGGCGTGAAGCGTCGCCATAGCGCCTCGGGCCGCCAGCTGGCTGAGAAGGCATAGAACATATAGCAAGAGCCCCGCCTCGGGAATGAGGTGGGGCTCTTGCGTTGTCGTGCATAGGTGCCGCTGTGAAGGGGGATGTCCTGCTGTGAAGGGGGATATCTCCGTGCGGCGTGGGCTTAGTCTGCGTGGCGTTGTGTTGCCTTGTCCAGATTGCTCTGTCCAGATGCCCTGTGTGTCGTGCTGTAGTGGCGCCGAAGATCTATAAAGACGCCCTCTCGTTGTTCCTCCAGAGAAGGATTTTCTCCGGTGAAGGAAAGCCCCTCAGCAGGTGAGGGGTGCGGCTTAGCCTGCAACGTTAGCGTGCAGCGCCGCCCTGCGATTCTTCCTCGCGACGTGCCAAAGTGCAGTCCGGGCAGTAACCGGTCACTTCAACCACGTGCTCCAGCTCCGAGAAGCCGTGCTGCTTACCCATCGCCAGTGCCCAGTCCTCAAGGGCGGGTGCTTCCAGCTCAATGGCGGTGCCGCATCGGCGGCAGAGCAGGTGGTGGTGATGGTCCTTTACCTGGCAGTGGCGGTACAGGGTCTCACCCTCAACGCCCTTGACCGAGTCGAGCTCACCGGCGTTAGCCAGCGACTGCAGCACACGGTAGGTGGTTGCGAGAGAGACCTGTTCCTTGCGGTTCGCGAGGGTCAGGTGCAGATCCTGTGCTGAGATGAAATCGCCGAGCTCTTCCATGGTCGCCTTGATGATGCGACGCTGGCGGGTATTTCGGGCTTCGGCGGGCTTCGTAATTCTCCGTACGGGAATATGAGTGTCCATTGCTGAACCTTTCGGGGCGGAAATCCGCCCCATTGTGTGGTCGATCTTGTCTTACGACTTTACACTAGAGGCGTTCAAAAGGTGGTTGATTTGCGCTTTATCTCAAAAGTTGAAGCCGCCGCCGGGCGGGTGCGGAGGTTCGCGGTAGACTAAAACTATGAAAATGACGAAGTACACCCACTCATGTATCCGCCTTGAGAATGAGGGGCGCACCCTCGTTCTTGACCCCGGCAACTTTGCTGCAGAAGGCGAACACGCCACCGCGCTGGAAGGCGCCGATTACCTGTTCGTGACCCACGCGCATCCGGATCATTTTGATGGCCCGTCGGTGCTGCCGCTGATTGCTGAGCGTGCCGAGTCACAGACCCCGTTGAAGATTTGGGCTCCCGAGGCTGTAGCCCAGGTCATCAAGGAGGCTGTGCCTGCTGCCGAGGTTACCGTTGTTTCCTCTGATTCTGAGTTCAGCATCCCCGGTTTTGAGGTGAAGACCTACGGCGGTCAGCACGCCCTGATTCACCCGCTGATTCAGACCATCGCTAACGTTGGTTACCTGATTAACGGTGCCGTGTACCACCCGGGTGACTCGCTGGTGGTTCCTCACCGCGTGCGTGCAAATACCGTCCTGGTGCCGATTCACGCCCCCTGGTCGAAGGTTCAGGAAGTCATCGATTTTGTGATTGCGACCGGCGCGCAGCGTGTGGTTCCGATTCACAACGGCATGATTAATCAGAATGGCACCGGCATTATTGAAGGCCTGGTGACGAACTTCGGTGCGAAGTACGGCACTGAGCTGAAGCACCTGAACCCCGGTGAGAGTATTGAGGTTGAGGCGTAAGCCTGACCGTTGAGCTTCAAACGCGCCGATGACGGCGCATGAAGGAGAGTATTGTGAGCACAATTTTTACCAAGATTATTGATGGCGAAATCCCGGGTCGTTTCGTCTGGAAGGACGATCAATGCGTGGCGTTCATGGACATCATGCCTCTGTCGGAAGGTCACCTGCTGCTCGTTCCCCGCGCTGAGGTCGACCGTTGGCCCGACCTGCCGGCTGAGCTGGCAGCGCACCTGTTCGCTGTGGCGCACAAGATTTCTGGTGCCCTGGATCAGGCGTTTGATAAGGACCGTGTGGCTCTGGTGATTGCAGGCTTCGACGTGCCGCACACCCACATCCACCTGTTCCCGGCTGACGGCATGGCTGACTACGATCCCGCTAACGCGAAGAAAGATGCAACTGCCGAAGAGCTGGATGCGGCCGCTGAGAAGGTGCGTGCCGCCCTGCGCGAGCGCGGCCACGGTGAGTTCGTGCCGGAGGCGTAAGCGCCCTTTACAGCGCGTATAAACACGAAGGAGCCGCCCTCTACAGAACAGTAGAGGGCGGCTCCTTCGGTAATATAGCCCGTTGCTGTATCCCGGTGGGAAAGAAACTTAGTGCTTTTCAGCCTTGGAGATCTGCTCAGCCAGGTCCTCGGGAGAGAGGTTAGCGGAGGAGAACTCGGGGGTCAGCGGCAGGTGCAGCTGCAGACCGGTACCGGGGCAAATCTCGACCTTTGCCGAGCGCAGCTTGAAGTCGACCACGTGGCCGCCCTGAACGCGCTCATCATCGATAAAGTGGGCGTGGCAGCCGGGCACCGAGATGCCCTGCTCGTAGATCGGGGTGCGGAAGCCAACAATCGTGCCGGTCACGTTATCGAACTGGACAATGTCCTCATTCTCGGTGGCCGCAACCATCTTCGGGTAGGGCTTCTCCTGCTTGATGACGGTGCGGGTGCGGACCCATTCGAACTCGCCGTAAATCTTGATGGCGTACATGTAGTTCTTGGAGACGGTGAAGTCATCCAGAATCTGCGAGGCAGACTTACGCAGCAGGTTCAGCGGCAGTTCGCGCTTAATCATGGGCACGAAGTTGGTGACCACGGCGTAGGGGGTCTGCTGGCGCAGGTCGGGCAGGGACACGGAGCCGTCGTGGCGTACCTGGTAGCAGACGCCGTCGAGGACGACCATTTCGCCGTCGAGGCCGTTGAAGGTACCCACACCGAAGTTGCCGTGGCTCAGGAGCTCACCGATGGTCATCTCGCCATCGTAGATGCCGTCCAGCAGCTGGGACATGAGGCCGGTCTGAAAAACTTCGTTACGGAAAACAGTTTCACCGTTTAGGATGGTCGGCTGATATGCCATGAGATTTCTCCTCGTTACAGTGGATGCGGCGTCAGACGGGTCGGTCGGTCATCGGCGATAGCCGCCCTAGCTGATGCTGAGAGTGGGAGGGGCGGTGGGGAGAACACGGCATTCGGTATCGTTTCTCGCGGAATTCGTAGGTGCCGCCGGCCGGGCGCACGCACTTTCATTGTACGCCCCTGCAGGAAGAACCCCGGGACTAGCGGGTATGGCATCTTATGATGTGGCCCTTGCACGGATCACCCAGGTGCGGATCACCCAGGTGTGAATTACCCAAGCGTGAATTACCCAAGCGTGAATTACCCAAGCGCGGCTGACTTAGCGGGGCTGATATACCGCAAGTGACGCGAGGGCATAAAAATAGACTGGCGTTCCCTCCGGTTGCACGACAAAAAGGGAGGGAACGCCAGCACCAACAGCTTAGCCCTTAGAGCCGCTCTAAGCGCAACTAAGACACACGAGGCTCATCGAGGCAGAAAAATATTAGACACGAACCGTCACCAAACATAGTGCGGTAAGCTCGTACCCCGCAGAAAGCCCTCAGAACACACAACAACGGCCTATACGCTCCCCAAGGAACGTATAGGCCGTTGCCTGCTATCTAGAACTTACCCCAGAACCCACCCCGCAACTTATCTCAGTGCGGGTGCTGGGCAAAGCTCAGAAGGAAAGATGAGACGCCAGCGAATTAGACGCCGTAGTACAGCTGGTACTCAAGCGGGTGCGGAACCAGCGAGAGCGGCTCCAGCTCGTTCTTACGCTTGTAGTCAATCCACGCCTGAATCAGGTCCTCGGTGAAGACGCCGCCCTCGAGCAGGAAGTCGTGGTCAGCCTCCAGAGCAGCCAGAGCCTCCTCCAGGTTAGCCGGAGCCTTCTTGATGTCCTTAGCCTCTTCAGCGGGCAGCTCGTACAGGTCCTTATCGATCGGTGCCGGCGGCTCGATGCGGTTGCGGATACCGTCCAGACCAGCCATCAGCTGAGCAGCGAACGCGAAGTAGGGGTTAGCGGAGGGGTCCGGTGCGCGGAACTCCAGACGCTTAGCCTTCGGGTTGGTGCCGGTAATCGGGATGCGGATACCAGCGGAACGGTTACCCTGCGAGTACACCATGTTGATGGGAGCCTCGTAGCCGGGAACCAGACGCTTGTAAGAGTTCACGGTCGGGTTGGTGAACGCCAGAACAGCGGAGGAGTGCTCAATCAGACCGCCAATGTACCAGCGTGCGGTGTCAGAGAGGTTAGCGTAGCCGCGCTCATCGTAGAAGAGGGGCTCGCCGTCCTGCCACAGCGACTGGTGGCAGTGCATACCGGAGCCGTTGTCGCCGAACACGGGCTTGGGCATGAAGGTCACGGACTTGCCCCATGCGTCTGCGGTGCCCTTGATGACGTACTTGAACTTCAGCAGGTCGTCAGCAGCCTTGGTGAGGGTGTCGAACTTGTAGTTGATTTCTGCCTGGCCGGCTGCGCCCACCTCGTGGTGGCTACGCTCAACCTCAAGGCCAACCTCGTCCATTGCTACGCACATTGCGTCACGCAGATCAGCCTGCTTGTCGACGGGGGAGACGGGGAAGTATCCGCCCTTGACGGGGGTCTTGTTGCCCAGGTTGCCGCCCTCTTCCTTGCGGCCGGTGTTCCAGGGTGCCTCATCGGAGTCGATCTTGTAGAACACGGAGTTCGGCTCGACCTGGTAGCGGACGTCCTCGAAGACGAAGAATTCAGCTTCGGATGCGAAGAATGCGGTGTCTGCAATGCCGGTGGACTGCAGGTAAGCCTCGGCGCGCTCAGCGACGCCGCGGGGGTCACGGTGGTAGGGCTCGCCGGTGCGGGGGTTCACGATGGAGCAGATGATGACCAGGGTCTTCTCAATGCGGAAGGGGTCAACGTACGCGGACTGAACGTCGGGAATCAGCTGCATGTCGGACTCTGCAATGCCCTGGAAGCCGCGAATGGAGGAGCCATCAAAAAGCTGGCCGTTGACGAAGAAATCGTCATCAATCGCCTTAGCGGGCAGGTTGAAGTGCTGCTGCACGCCGGGCATGTCGGTGAATCGGATATCAACGAAGACTACTTCTTCGTTCTTGATAAAGTCGAGAACTTCCTGGGGGCTGGTAAACATGAGGACTGCTCCTTGTTCGACTGACGGTGCAGGAGGGTATCTTCCCTCATCACATTCAGTCTTTGGTTTAGTTTTTGGCCGCGGGCAAAACCCTGTGACATATCAAGCATAGTGGTTATTTTTTGCGCGTGCGTGACTATCGTGTTTCGGTAATGTTACAAATCCTGGAAAGGAGTTACATCTTGGTTGTCTCACGACACACAGTAGAGATGCTAACGCCCTCAGTAGAGCCAGTAGCAAAGCCAATATCAATGCCCTCAGCAGCGCAATAATCGGGCGTAACAAAAGGCCCCGGTCCTCCCCACACGGGAAGAGCCGGAGCCTTCAAAACCTTATATCAGCGTCTCGCTTAGCGGCCGCGCATCGCACGACGGTCGGGGCGTGCACGCATCGGGTCAACACCCTTCGGCAGACCATTCATCGGGTTACGCATAGTGTTCAGAGTGCTCAGGCGACCAGAAACAACCTGCATCTCCTGCTGAGTCAGAGCCTTCGGCAGCTTATTCATGGTCTTCACAACGTCCTTGAGCTCAACCTGACCCTCATCGTGACCGGTCTCAATCACGTGAACCGGCACACCGGGAGCCACACGGTTCAGGTGCTTCTTCTCAGTGTTCACCAGGGAATTCACGCGGCTGTGAGGGCCCTCGGTCACCAGCACAATACCGGGACGGCCCAGCGCACGGAACACCAGATCCTGGTTGCGGTTCGCAGCAACGGGCTGCTCCTCAACAATCCAACCGCGGCGCACAGAGTTCATCGCCGCACCACTACGACCGGGCTGGTTCTCAATCTGAGCAAAAGCCGCAGTCTGCGCGCGGCGACCCAGCAGAAGCATCGCCACAATAGCGGCAACGCCCAGACCCAGAATCAGGAAAGTAACCCAGTTACCCAGAGCAATACCGATGAGGAGGAAAACCAAAAGGGTGCCCAGAGCCGACAGACTCAGAATCCAACCAATATTCGGGTCGGACTTCTTGGTCATCTGGTAGACCTGCTTCATCTGGGCGAAAGTGCCCGGAGTGCGTTCCTTCTTCTTTTTCTTCTCTTCGCGCTTATCTGCCACGATTCTTCCTCGGCTGGTTCTTCCGCGGCCCCGAGAAGCGCCTCAAACGCTCACGGAACCATAGTGACGTAACGATGCAGTGTATGCCTGCAATTTTTCTAGTTTACCCTACCCGCACAAGGGGCGGGGCATAAGGGGAGGCTCCCCGAACACCGGACGAACACCGGGTTCGAGGAGCCTCAACGCTCTCAGAAAGATTCTGAAAAGGCTTAGTAGCCCGCAGCCACCAGGGAGGAGGCTTCCTGCAGGGCTGCACCCTCACCCTCAATGTGGGCAAGGTTCTCAGGGATCGGGTAGCCGTTCTTACGCATTGCACGAGCCCACAGGCGACCTGCACGGTACGAAGAACGAACCATCGGGCCCGCCATAACGCCAGCGAAACCAATCTCCTCAGCCATGTTCGCAAAATCCACGAACTGCTGCGGCTTCACCCAACGCTCAATCGGGTGGAAGAGCGGGCCGGGGCGCAGGTACTGGGTGAGGGTAATGATGTCACAACCAGCATCGTGCAGATCGCACAGCGCCTCGTAAATCTCCTCGTCGGTCTCGCCCATACCCAGAATCAGGTTGGACTTGGTGACCATGCCACCTTCCTTAGCCTGGGTAATAACATCCAGGGAACGCTCGTAACGGAACGCCGGGCGAATCTGACGGAAGATACGGGGGACGGTCTCCAGGTTGTGCGCGAACACCTCGGGCTTAGCGTCAATCACCTTCTGAACATGCTCGGGAACACCCTTGAAGTCGGGCACGAGCATCTCAACGCCGGTGTTCGGGCACATCTTGTGAATCTGGCGGGTGGTCTCTGCGTACAGCCACGCACCGCCGTCTTCCAAGTCGTCACGAGCAACACCGGTCACGGTTGCGTAACGCAGACCCATGACCTTCACGTTCTTAGCAACCTTGAACGGCTCAGCATAGTCAACAGCGACGGGCTTGCCGGTCGCAATATTGCAGAAGTCGCAACGGCGAGTGCACTCGGAGCCACCAATCAGGTAGGTTGCCTCACGGTCTTCCCAACACTCGTAAATATTGGGGCAGCCAGCCTCTTCACACACGGTGTGCAGACCCTGACCGCGAGCCAGCTCGCGCATCTCGTTGTATTCGGGGCCAACGATAGCTTTGGTCTTAATCCAGTGAGGCTTCTTCTCAATGGGAACCTCAGCGTTGCGGGCCTCCACACGCAGTAGCTTGCGTCCTTCAGGTGCGGTACTCAAAAGTTTTCTCCTTGGTCTCGGTGTGCCCTCTGTACAGGTGGGCCACCTTCTATTTTACGCCCGCTCAGGCGTAGGTGAAACTGATGTTCGTATATGACGAACAAGCCCGGATGCGCGGCTCGTTCAGCGCCTCTCGGCTGTACCTAGCTCCGGTGTCCAGGCTCCGGTGTTTAGTCCTGCGCCGCGACGGGCTCGAAGGACTCCGCCAGACGGTCCTGATACTTCAGAAGCTCCGCCTCCAGCGGCTCCAAAATATCGGCGGGGGTGACGGTGCGGCCCAGCTGCTCCGAAATGGTGGTAACACCCGCATCGCTAATACCGCAGGGAATGAACTGCTGGAAAGGTGCAGTGTCATTGCAGCAGTTAATCGCGAAGCCGTGCATGGTGGTGTTACGCGAAACGCGCATGCCCAGTGCCGCGATCTTCTTGTCCTGGGTGACGCCGTCGCCCAGAATCCACACGCCGCTACGACCCTCAACGCGCTCACCCTTAATGCCCAGACCAGCCAGGACGTTAATGATGATTTCCTCGATGATGCGCACATACGCCACCACATCAATGGGCTCGGGCAGACGCAGAATCGGGTAACCGGTCAGCTGGCCGGGGCCGTGCCAGGTCAGCTTGCCGCCGCGGTCAATCTTGACGACGGGGGTGGACTTGTCTGCGGGGTACTCGTGATCTTCGGTACGTTTACCGGCGGTAATCACTGCCTCGTGCTCAAGTAGAAGAATCGTATTCTGGCGGGTGCGGTTAGCCACCTCATCGTGGATGCGGTACTGCTCGTCCAGGCACTCAACATAGTTCACATAGTTCGGGGCGAAGCCCACGCGTTCAATCGTCACAGACATACTTTCTACCTTAGTACTGCTAATGGAGGGAAGAAAATTAGGGCGCCCTGAATCACGTGATGAGCGAACACGTCGGAATGTTACGTGAGGGTGTGCTCAAGGGGAGGGGGTGAATGAGCAGATAAATGCCTGAATTATTCTTTGGAGTACTTGAACTATTTTAGTGTGCTTAAAGATATTATTTGATGCAATTTGGTAACATAATGGTATGAGAAGCAAAGAAGCACACGTTCTGGAAAGCATCGCCAACCCGGCTCTACCCACTCTGCAGATTGTCGAGTACCGGGGCGAAACCACCGAGAGTGCGCCCGCTACACGTTCCGTAACCTCCGCGCACCCCGGACGCTACACCCTGCGCACCATTTCTCAGCCCATCCCGCCAGCTCCTTCCGCCCAGCTGGCTCCTGCCGCACCCACTCTGCGCGCGGCAGCCAACGGGTACGGATTCGAGGAAAACACGGATGTATCCGCTCAGCGGCACGCCCAGACCCCGCAGGTAGCCGCCGCCCTACGTAACGCGCCCGGACTCGCCAAGCTCCACGCCGTTACTGGTGAGAGCACCGATAGCGCCAATCAGCTGTGCCTCTGGTACGAGCCCCTCGATGCGGGCACCCTTGACAAGCTCCTGCGCGCTCGCACCCTGACACCCGCCGAGCTCATGACCCTGGCGCGAACCCTGCACCGGGCGCTCGGCAGCCTCAAAAAGGTGGGGGAGGGGCGCGCCGAACTAAGCGCCGAATACATCGCTCTGAGCGCCGCCGGAGTGCCCAAACTCCTGCTACCTGACGCTGTCTACCGTGAAGCGGCCCCTCAAGATACGGAACAGCTCACCGCCGCTCGGGGCAACTACGCACGCTCCGCAGCAGCCCTGCTCTGGCAAGCCGCCTGCGGGCACGCGCCGGAACCCTCCACCGCCCGCGTACCCCTCTCACTGCGCATGGATTCACAGCGCATGGGAGCGGGCGGTATTGCAACCAATGGGGCGCCCAGTAGCGAGTGGATTGAGCGCCTCGGCAGAGCCCTCGAATACCTGCTGGACGCACCTGCCCAGGAGGCGGCGCTCGCAGGGCTCAGCTCCGTGGTCGCCCTGGCGGAGGAGGTGCCGCCTCGCCCGCTCAACGTCTACCTGAGCTGTTCAGAACGAGCCCGCGCCCTCATTCCCGCAGCTGTGGAGCCCGCGCCGGTACAGAAGCTCTCAAAGGCGCAGAAGGCTCAACGCTACCTGGCAGAGCATCTGCCTCGCGTGAAGAAGCCGGGCGTGAAGAAATCGGGGCGCGCAGCTACCGCAGGTTCTAAGCCGTTGAGCCCCACTGTGAGCCCCACGGCAAGCTTCGCAAAGACTGCGCCGCCCGCTCTAAAGAACGCAGATGCGACGGGCACATCCCGCCTGACGGTGCTACGCGGTGCTTTCGCCCGCCCCTCCGCGCGCCTGGGACTGGCTGCACGCCTGGGACTCGCCGCGCTCGCACTGGGGGCTATTGCGCTGCCTCTCGGGTTCACCCTCTACGGGCAGAACGCCCCGGCAACGGCGCAGCCCGTATCCGCTCAATCTGTGAACGCAGCGGGGGAGCATGAGCCCGGCGGCACGGAAACACAGGATCAGAGCGCGCAGGATACAGCCGCACAGGATAAAAGCGCTCAGGGCGATCAGATTCTACGAGCCCTGATCGACCAGCGAAACCAAGAACGCCGTGCCCGAGGCGGCGCAGAGCTCACCGTTGACACTGCAGAAGAACTCAGCCGCGACAGCGAGAACATCCGCGTTATGGCGGTAGTCTCCGCGCCCGGCTACCGCGCCGATAAAACCGAGCAGGAAGCCCGTAAACTCAGCGAAGAAAACGGCGTCACCCGCCAGAAAGTCATCTTCGACCTGCATCGCGGGGAGAAAGGCTGGGAGATAGCCCGCGCTGAGCCCGTCCCTGCATAGCTGAAGCTGACGCTGTATAGCTGACGCTGTAGAAACGCGGACACAACAAAAGGCGGCGGCCCCACCCACCGAAGTGGATGGAACCGCCGCCTTTTTGCTCACCGTCCGGGAAAACCCGGAGAGCTACGCTCGGTTACCCATCAGGGCACCGCCACAAGGAAACTTCCTTGAATCTATGCAGGTCTTAGAGGCCCAGCTCAGACTCGAAGTTTGCCTCCTCCAGGCGGGTCTTGAGGGTGTGCAGGAAGCGACCAGCGTCCGCACCGTCGACCACGCGGTGATCGTAGGTGAGGGACAGGTAGCACATGGAGCGGATAGCGATAACGTCGTTACCGTCAACATCCTTAACAACCATGGGGCGCTTCACGATGGAACCGGTGCCGAGGATTGCAACGTTCGGCTGGTTGATGATCGGGGTGTCGAACAGTGCACCGAAGGAACCAATGTTGGTGATGGTGAAGGTCGAACCCGACAGCTCCTCGGGGGAGATGTCGCCGGTACGTGCACGGCCACCCAGGTCGCCAATAGCCTTTGCCAGGCCAGCAATGCCCAGGTCAGAAGCGTTCTTGATGACCGGAACCAGCAGACCCTTGGGGGTGTCCACAGCAATAGCGATGTTCTCGGAGCCGTGGTAAGTGATCTGCTTGTAGTCTTCGGTCATGGAAGCGTTCAGAGCGGGGTGCTGCTGCAGAGCCTCAGCGGATGCCTGGACGAAGAAGGGCAGGAAGGTCAGCTTAGCGCCCTCACGAGCAGCGAAGCCGTCCTTAGCCTTTGCACGCAGCTGAACGATGCGGGTCACGTCAACCTCGGTGACCTGGGTCAGCTGGGTGGAGATGTCCAGGGACTCACGCATACGCTTTGCAATAACCTGGCGGATACGTGCGGTCTTCTCGACGGTGCCACGCTTGGGGGAAACCTCGAAGGTGTGCGGTGCCTTTGCGGAACCAGCAGCCGGAGCAGCAGCTGCAGCGGGAGCAGCAGCGGCGGGAGCAGCGGAACCCTTAGCGGCGATAGCAGCCTGAACATCCTGCTTGCGGATGCGGCCACCAACACCGGTGCCCTTGACGGTGGACAGGTCGATGCCGTTGTCCTTAGCGAGCTTACGGACCAGCGGGGTCACGTATGCTTCGCCCTCAGCAGCTGCCGGAGCGGCAGGTGCAGCGGGAGCTGCGGGTGCAGCCGGAGCAACAGGAGCCTCAGCAACCGGAGCGGGAGCTGCGGG
>NZ_KV800093.1:38673-39043 GCF_001810135.1 Rothia sp. HMSC069D01 | reverse complement strand
CAACCTTGTCGGTGGAAACCTCAACCAGGGGCTCGTCAACCTCAACCTGCTCGCCAACTTCCTTCAGCCAGCGGGTAACGGTGCCCTCGGTGACGGACTCGCCCAGTGCGGGCAGTACGACCTCGATGCCTGCAGCAGCAGCTGCGGGAGCAGCCGGAGCAGCGGCGGGTGCTGCGGGAGCAGCCGGAGCCTCAGCAACCGGAGCGGGAGCTGCGGGAGCCTCAGCAACCGGAGCCGGAGCAGCGGGAGCAGCTGCAGCAGCAGCGTCGCCGATGATAGCCAGAACCTGGCCAACCTCTGCGTCCTCATCCTCGGGGATGCGGATCTCGAGCAGGGTACCTGCTACGGGGGAGGGAACCTCGGTGTCAAC
>NZ_KV800093.1:0-38573 GCF_001810135.1 Rothia sp. HMSC069D01 | reverse complement strand
CAACCGGAGCGGGAGCTGCGGGAGCCTCAGCAGCTGCGGGAGCAGCCGGAGCAGCGGCGCCGGAACCGTCGCCAATGATAGCCAGAGCAGCGCCGACCTCGACGTCCTCGTCCTCGGGGACGAGAATCTGCTCAACAACGCCTGCTACGGGGGAGGGAACCTCGGTGTCAACCTTGTCGGTGGAAACCTCAACCAGGGGTGCGTCAACCTCAATGGTGTCGCCGACCTCAACGAGCCAGCGGGTAACGGTACCCTCGGTCACGGACTCGCCCAGTGCGGGCAGTACTACGGTGTGGGACATAATCTTTCCCGTTCTCCTTGTGAATGCTTGAACTAGAAAAATGTGAGCGGCGACCCGGATGCGCGCCGTATGCGTTGTAGCACGTCGACGCGCATCCGGATAGGGGCGTTGTTCAGCGGATACGCCCGGCAACCGCTAACGACCAACGGTCGTCAATACTAAGCTGACGCGCTAACGCCAGTCAGCAAAATTTATGCGCTGTGATTATGCGCTGTGCAGCGGGGTGCCGTTCAGGACCATTGCAGCCTCACCCAGAGACTCGTTCTGAGTCGGGTGTGCGTGGACGAACTTAGCGACGTCCTCGGGGAATGCTTCCCAAGCAACCCACATCTGAGCCTCACCAATCTGCTCACCCATGCGCTTACCAATAGCGTGAACACCAACGATGGGGCCGTCCTTCTGGCGGACAACCTTCACGATACCGGTAGCACCGAGGATAGAGGACTTACCGTTACCAGCCAGGTTGTACTCAGCGGTCTCAACGTTCTCAGCGCCGAACTTCTCCTTAGCCTTGGGCTCGGAGTAACCAACAGAAGCAATCTCCGGGTCACAGAAGGTGACCTTGGGGATGTTGATGTCTTCAACGATGGTGGGGTTCAGGCCAGCGATTTCCTCAGCAACGAAGATACCCTGCTGGTAACCGCGGTGAGCCAGCTGAACGCCGGGGACGATGTCACCAATAGCGTAGATGTTGCCAACGCCGGTGTGCAGGCGCTCGTTAGCCAGGACGAAGCCGCGATCCATGGGGATGCCCTGCTCCTCGTAGCCCATGTTTGCGGTGTTCGGGCCACGACCAACAGCGACCAGAACGATCTCTGCCTCGAAGACCTTGCCGTCAGCCAGGGTGACCTTAGCACCGTTAGCGTCCTGCTCAACCTTCTCGAAGAGGGTGCCGGTGTTGAACTTGATGCCGCGCTTCTTGAACGCACGCTCCAGAACCTTGATGATTGCCGGGTCCTCGTTGGGAACCAGGTTCGGCAGGCCCTCGATGATGGTGACGTCAACGCCCATAGCGTTCCACATGGATGCGAACTCGCAACCAATCACGCCGCCACCGAGCACGATAGCGCTCTTGGGCAGGTAATCCATCTCCAGTGCCTCAGTGGAGGTCAGCACGCGACCCTCAATGGGCAGACCGAAGGTCTTGGAGACCGAACCGGATGCCAGGATAATGTTCTTACCCTTGTACTCAACACCACCGACGGTGATGGTGTCCTGAGCGGTCAGCTTACCCTCGCCGGGGATAACCTCTACGCCCTTCATCTTCAGCAGGCCTGCAAGACCCTTGAACTTACCGGAGACGATGCCGTCCTTGTAATCGCGAACCTTGCCCATCTCGATGGACTGCAGTACAGCGTTAACGCCAACCTTGGACGCCTCGCGTGCATCTTCAGCCAGCTCAGCAGCGTGCAGGTACGCCTTGGTGGGGATACAGCCGGTGTGCAGGCAGGTGCCGCCGACCTTTTCCTTCTCGACCAGGCCGACGGTGAAGCCCAGCTGGCGTGCGCGAATAGCTGCAGAGTAGCCAGCGGAACCGCCGCCGAGGATGAGGATGTCGAATTCTTGAGCCACGATATTGCTCCCTTGCATAGTTGTTGGGGTTGAAACCCCTGCAATGAGTTCTTTTTACCAATTTATTGGTAGGTTCCTCAGCATGCGCGAAAGGCCCGCGAGCTCGAAAAGTCGCGCGCCCTCCACGTACGCAGAAAAACACTTAATACAACAATACCCCCGTTGAAGGTCGTTTAAGTTCACTCAGGGCGGTTTTAGCCGATTAATCGCCCAAACACCCCAAATTTTTCACTACGCAAGAAAAGGGGCGCGTCATAGAACAGTGCGATGACAGGACCACCGCAGCGGTCGTACAGAACGCACCCTCGAAAAGACGCAGAGGAGGGCTCCCCGGTAGAAGTACCGGAAAGCCCTCCTCAGATCAGCTCTATGCTCTATGCTATGCGGCCGCACACCAGATAAGGGGCACCAGTTAGGATGCTCCAGTTAGGGCGCGCGCCCAGCCAAGCAGACTACTTAGCGTACGACTCGATGAAGTTCACCAGGGTAGCGGTACCGAAGCCGGTACCTTCCTTCGGGGTGAAGCCGTACGGGGACTCCTCATTGAACGCGGGGCCCGCAATATCCAGGTGAGCCCAGGGGATGCCCTCGCCCACGAACTCCTTCAGGAACAGGCCCGCAGTCAGCGCGCCACCGTAGCGGGAACCAATGTTCTTGATGTCAGCAACGGGGGACTCCAGGCTCATGCGCAGGTAGGACTCCAGCGGCATCGGCCAGTAAGACTCACCCGCAGCAGCGCCGGCTGCAATCACGCGGTCACGAATCTCCTCGTCACCGAGCAGAGCCGCAGTGCGCAGACCCAGAGCAGCCATAGCGGCACCGGTCAGGGTAGCGATATCCAAGATGACGTCCGGGTTCGACTCAGAAGCCAGAGCGATACCATCAGCCATGACCAGGCGACCCTCAGCGTCAGTGTTCAGCACCTCAACGGTACGGCCATCACGCATGGTGATAATGTCCTCCGGGCGCAGTGCGTGACCGCCGGGCATGTTCTCAGCCAGGCACAGGTAACCGGTGACAGCAACCGGAACATCCAGCTCAGCAGAAGCAACCACAGCGCTCAGAACCGATGCCGCACCAGCCATATCGCACTTCATGGTCATCATCGAAGCGGCAGGCTTCAGCGAGTTACCACCGGTATCGAAGGTGATACCCTTACCAACCAGAGCAACGTGAGCCTTCGGGTTCTCCGGGGTGTACTTCACAACGGCAAGAACCGGCTTGCGGGGCGAACCCTGACCAACACCGGAAATGCCGCCGAAGCCCTCCTCTGCCAGGCGGTCGTGGTGGAACAGCTCAATCTCAATGTTTGCGTAATCCTCAGCGACCTCAGCAGCGAACTCAGCGAAAGTCTCCGGGTACAGGTGCGACGGGGGCAGGTTCACCAGGCGGCGAGCATCCTTAGCGGTCTCACCCAGAACCAGGGCGTGAACCAGAGCCTCTTCAGCCTCTTCCTGATCAATCGAAGAAACAATCAGAATGGACTCGATTTCTTCCTTGATCGAATCCTTGGTCTTGAAACGCAGGCCCTCCTCAACGAAGTTACCCAGCACGGCGCCGTGAGCAATAGCCTCAATTTCCTCTACCGAAGAAACGCCGAAATCGAAAGCAATCTCCTCAGCAGAACCAACCAGCTGACGAGCCGCAGAACCGGCAGCGTAACGCAGAGCGTCCAGGCGCTCCTGACCCTCAGCAGTATCAGAGCCCAGACCCGCCAGCGCCACAATACCGGCACCGGTGTCCTCAAGACCGGGCAGACGCAGCAGCTGATCGGGGGCACCCGAGGCGCCCAGCGCCTCCAGCAGCTCGTTAATACCCTCAACAGAGTCCTCAGACAGGGAGCTCGGCGCCAGGTACGCACCGTCCGAACCCTTCAAAACGCCCAGAACCAGAACGTCAGCTTCGAGCGCTTCAAGGTCGGTGCTGTGAATAGACAGAGACAGAGACATCGTTACTCCTTTGCGTATGTCTTCTCAAAATAGTCGGGGCACATCCTCGCGCCCGAAAAACTCAACTGTAGGCCCTCGAAGAGTGAGGATGAATACCGCCGCGCAAAGCCGCGCGGACTACTGCTTCTACTCTACACGGATATGTAGGAGGGTGTGAGGTTCAGCTCTCACCCCAAACAGCTGGCAGAACAGAAAAAATGCACAAGAAGCCGAGCTGCAGCACCTTAAGAACGTCGACGAGACACCAAACAAGTTCACCTATTGCGAGAAAAGCCCGCACACTGTTGAGACAGGGCAGTAGTGGCATAAAATGAAAGACTACGGAAAGCGTCAGATAACAGAAGACGCCCCTTCGCCCCAACACCTCGGGTACCGGCAGAAACACTAAGCCCACCCCGAACGCGGCGCGAACCAGACAGAAGTGAGGAGGCGTAATGCTCAACCCCGAAGATCTCTACTTAGCCAACACCAAAATATTGGACGACCCCAGGATGCACGGGCTAACCCTCGTCATCGCCCTCTCCAGTCCGCAAGACGCAGGCTCCACCGCAGGCCAGCTCGGACAGGTGCTGCTCAGCGAACTCAAAAATATTGAAATCGTCGAGTTCGACAGCGACCAGCTACACAACTACCGTGCCCGCCGCCCCTACATCCGCTACGAAAAAGACCACTTTGAACAGCCGCAATACCCGCAGCTGAAGCTCTACGCCGTAGAAGACAGCCTCGACAAGCCGTTCCTGCTGCTCACCGGCGCCGAACCGGACCTGCAGTGGCAGCGCTTCGAAAAGGCGGTGCTGACCATCGCCCAGCGGGTCAAGCCCTCCCTGGTCGTGCTGGTCTCCGCATTCCCCATGCCGGTGCCGCACACCCGCCCCTTCCCGATTACCGCGCACGGCTCCCGCAAGGATCTGATTCGCGGCATCTCCCCGTGGAAGCCCAGCGCGGACGTGCACGCGACCGTCACCAACCTGCTGGAAGTGCTCTTCACCGAAAACGGAATCGACACCGTCGGCTTCGGCGTGAACATTCCCCAGTACATTTCGGAGGCGGACCTGCCGCAGGGCACCCTCACCGCCCTCGAACACGTGGGCATGGCCGCGCACCTCTCGCTACCCACCGAGAACCTGCGCGAAGCCGCACGCCACGTGCACAGCCAGATTAACGATCAGGTCAAGCAGAACCCCGAAATTGGTCGCATGATCACGACCATGGAAGAGAACTACGACGAGAACTTCCGCACCTCCGACATTGCGGTTCCCCTCTCGCGCCGCGACGCGCACAACGTGCCCAGCCGCGACGAGATTGGTGCGCTCTTCGAGCGGTTCCTCGACGAACAGTAAAGCGTGCGCAGTAGGGGAAAGCACTCGGGGCGCCCTTACTCTGCATGACGGAATATGACGCGGCACCCCGCGCCGCTGTGGACAAACCCCGGTAAACAAACGAACAATACGAATAAATCTGTGGAACCAACGGACACATGAACCGAAGTATCCACAGATTTATTCGTTTAACCTGAGCACCCGCACAAACCATGCCACCGTGAAGGCATGAACGCAAATAATATCCCCAATGGCAACATCCCCAACGGCAATACCCCCAACAGCGACCACTTCCACAGCGGCTACGACACGCCCCCGCCCATCCGCAACGAATACGACGTGCTCAGCTGCGCCCTCCACCAGCACGGCTACTGGCCCGACCACTCACTCATCATCCTCACCGCAACCGATGACACCCTCGGCCCCAGCCTGCGCGTCAACCTACCCGACGAACCCTGCACCCACAGCGAACGCGCCGACTTCCTACACGAAACCTTCACCAAACTCCCCACCCACCACAACGGCGAAACCCTCACCCGCTTCTACGCCATCATCATCGACGGCGACAACACCGTACGCCAACGCCAACTGCACCCCAACACCGCGCAACTTGCCGCCATCGAAGAAATCCAACAGGACGTCGACACCCAAATCCCCATCAACGCATGGCTCCACCTGCTCCACGACCCGCGCATCGTCAGCGAACTACGCTGCGAAGACGTCATCTACGCAGGCGGCGCCAGCATCTGGGCGCTCAACCCCGAACAGCAAGCACTCACTCTCCTCGCACCCATCGAAGAAATCCGCCACAGCAGCTACTACACCTGGCTCACCCGCCACGGCGACACCATCGCCGACACCGCCCAACACAACTACGCCCACAGCCACTGGGACACCGACCCCACAGCCAACCCCGAAACCCGCCACGACTGGGAAAACGCCGTAGAACTCTGGGACCACACCCACACCACCCGCCACGACGAAGCCCGCCAGAGCGTCCGCACCATCTACCGCCAAGCCCAAATCGACCTCTGCTACTGGGACGCCGCCATCAACGCCGCCGCGCACCTGCTCACCACCCACCCGGTCGATAACGCGGGCAACCCCATCACCGGTGACGCGCCCACTATCGGCGACGCACTCCGTGAACTCATCCCCGCCGAAGTCGCAGGGCACCTACGCGCCTCCATCGCGCCCGCAACCCTCAACCCCATCACCGCCGAAATGCTCACCTACCTCGCCGGCTACGGGCTCAACCACGCCCAAAAAGCGCTCGCCTACCTGCACTACTCCGCCCAATACACCTACCACGCCTTCGGCGGCGAATACCCCAGCACCGACCGCGCGCCGCTCGAACCACCCCGCTACGGCACCCGCATCACCCGCAAAACCTACATCCCCGCCAGCTTCACCCACGCACTCAGCGCCACAGTAGGCACCGAACAGCCACACGTACGCGCAGTGCCCGAAAAATGCGTGCAATGGCAAGACTGGATCCGCCGCACCCACCGCACCATTCAGCAGAGCCGCACCATTCAACAGAACCGCAGCAACCGGCACACCAACCTCAACGGCTGGGCACTCGAAAACCTCACCCCCGCCGACCTCGCCAGCGCCGCCGAACTCAACACCATCAGCCGCGACCTGCTCCCACGCCTCGAGGAACACCCCAAAGACCACAACGCCCACAACAAACTCGAAAGCCTCCAACAACGAATCGACGAAAGCTGCACCAACAGCGAATACCTCACCAAACACCACGCCGTCTACACCCACTACCTCAACGCCCTCAAAGGAAAACTAGACAGCCCCCACTGGGCACGCCTCAACGCACTCGAACTACTCACCAGCCTGCTCACACCCCACAGCACCGACGGAGAATACGCCGCACTACGCAACACCCAAGCCTGGACCAACTGGTACAAGGGCTACAGCACCTACGCCCGCATGCTCCGCCAAGAAGCCCACCGCCACACATTCGGAAAGGACCTCAACATCCTCGATGTACACCTCAACGCAGGCAACCTACCCGCCTGGATCAAATACACCATCTGCGGCGAACCCGGAACACACCGCGAACCCATCAGCACCCTCAAACCCCGAAAACCTTAAAAGCCCGGCACCTAAAAGCGAAGTACAAACAGGGGAGGGGCGCGCCACCGGGCACGCCCCTCCCGCACACAGCCGCACTCACCCAAAACCAGGCCCACAAGCCACCCAAACAGCGCGTCAAGTTGAAAGCAACCAAAAATCTGCAATACTTATATATTGACCCCGTACAGTCAATGCGCTACAACGCGCCCTCAAACCGCTCCACACAACGAGCAACGGAACCCTGCAAACCACCCAACGCACGCGGAATAAAACCCGCCACCACAGCGTTAAAACGGACAAACGCAGCAAACACCCCGACCGAGGACGCCAGCACAGACTTGACAGGGTCTTAGGTGTTTTGCAAACAAAACACCCCACCACAAGCCAGAAAGGGTTCTAGTGGCACCTGCAACCAGCAAGAAGACCGCGACCGGCGACGCAACCGAAGAAACCGTCGCAAAAACCACCACCAAGACCACCCGCACCAAGAAGGCAACCACCAAAGCCGCAGCAGCAACCGAAGACACCACCGGCGCAACCGCCGAAACCGGTGCTGAAACCACTGCCGAAACCGAGACAGACAAGCCCAAGCGCACCCGCAAAACCACCACCACCAAAACCGCAACCAAACGCAAGACCGGTGGCCGCCGCAAAAAGAGCGACGACGAATTCGACCTCGGACTCGACGAAGAACTCGAAACCACCGACGGCGAAGACGAAACCGACGAAGAAGACGAAGAAACCGCAGCCAAAATAGAAGAAAAGAAGGCCGCAGAAGCAGTAGCAGCCAAGGGCTCCGGCTTCGTCCTCACCGCAAACGACGACGACGACGCACCCGCACAGCGCGTCGTCACCCCCGGCGCAACCGCCGACCCCGTCAAGGACTACCTCAAGCAAATCGGCAAAGTCTCCCTGCTCAACGCACAGCAGGAAGTCGACCTCGCCAAGCGCATCGAAGCAGGCCTCTACGCCGAACACAAGCTCGCTGAAAACCCCGACATGGACAAAGACCTCAAGAAAGCCCTGCGTTGGGTCGTCCACGACGGCAAGCGAGCCAAAAACCACCTGCTCGAAGCCAACCTGCGACTCGTAGTCTCCCTCGCCAAGCGCTACACCGGCCGCGGCATGCTCTTCCTCGACCTCATCCAGGAAGGCAACCTCGGCCTCATCCGCGCCGTCGAAAAGTTCGACTACTCCAAGGGCTTCAAGTTCTCCACCTACGCAACCTGGTGGATCCGCCAGGCCATCACCCGCGCAATGGCAGACCAGGCCCGCACCATCCGCATCCCCGTGCACATGGTAGAAGTCATCAACAAGCTCGCCCGCGTGCAGCGCCAGATGCTCCAGGACCTCGGCCGCGAACCCACCCCCGAAGAACTCGGCAAGGAACTCGACATGACCCCCGAAAAGGTCATCGAAGTCCAGAAGTACGGCCGCGAACCCATCTCCCTGCACACCCCCCTCGGTGAAGACGGCGACTCCGAATTCGGCGACCTCATCGAGGACTCCGAGGCAGTCGTCCCCGCAGACGCAGTGTCCTTCACCCTTCTGCAGGAACAGCTCCACTCCGTGCTCGACACCCTCTCCGAGCGTGAAGCCGGCGTGGTCGCAATGCGCTTCGGCATGACCGACGGCCAGCCCAAGACCCTCGACGAAATCGGCAAGGTCTACGGCGTGACCCGCGAACGAATCCGCCAGATCGAGTCCAAGACCATGTCTAAGCTCCGTCACCCGTCGCGTTCGCAGGTACTGCGCGACTACCTGGACTAGGAAACATCACCTAGCTTGAGCGGCTACACCGTAAGGGTTAGTTGCAAATACAGAAAAGGCTCTCCGAGATACCGGAGAGCCTTTTCTGCGTATATAAATAGTTTGTATATGCGGCACGCGGGCGATGCTCGCGGCACCGTTCTGTATGGCCGGCTTGCGGACAATGCTTGCGGGGGGGAGTGCCCCCTCTGCGGCGCCCCAATAAGTGAATGGGCCAGCCGCCTTGAGGACGGAGCCCCCGCTACGCATGTCCGCTACGCCGTTGAGGTTCAGCGCCGTTAAGGTTCAGTGCCGCTACAGACCCAGCTGACGCAGATAACGGTCCGCCACCGCCTCCACCTGATCCAAACCACGCACACGACCCAGCGCCTGCGACCACGCATCAGCCTCACCACCAGCCACCGGGAAACCAGCCGCCGCCCACAACGCCGCCGCCATCGCACCCACCGAATCCGAATCCGAATCCACCGACACCGCACGGCACAAACCCTCAAACAGCGCATTGCGTACCGTCGCATCATCAGCATCAGCCGGCAGACTCTTCACAGCATCCGCCGCGCACCAGAGAGCCACACCCAACAGCTCAGGCGCCGTCCAACCCGTACCAAAATGCTCCGCCACAGCCTGCGGAACCGGCGCCACGCCCTGCTCCAGCAACTCGAGGGCACGACTCAGCGCCGCCGCCGTACGCGCAGCATCACCCGGAATCGAATCATCCGCGCCCACCGCGCCGCACCACGACACCACACGGCGGGCAGAATCCAACAACGCATCAAACGAGCCAGCCGGGGACGCCAACAGGTCACGAACCAGCAACGCATACGCCGCCGCCGAAGCCAACGCCTCCGGATGCCCATGCGTCAACGCCGCCGCACGCACCGCCAACAAAACCACCGTACGCTCCTGCGCCACCGGCAACACACCCAACGCCGCCGAACGCACCAGCGCACCACTACCCAAAGCATCAGGATTCAACGACTTCGACACCAACTGCATCTCGCCCGAACCCAACGCCCGCAACGTCGCCGCACCCGGACCACGACGAGCCGTCAACTCTGCCGAACCATCAATCTCACGATCCAACGAAAACGGCGCAGACTCCGGCAGGCTCTCACCAATACCGCGGAACCACCGCAAATACGCCAACCACAGACACGCCAACTCATCCGCCGCCGCGCCCTCATTATTCCACTCCAAAACCTCAGTCAAAGCGTCCAGCGTGAAACACGTCAGCTGCGTATCATCACTGACCAGCAGCTCACCAAACGCCGAATCCCACGGCTTAGGGGCGCGCTCCGCAATCTGCTCAGCCGACAACAGCTCCAACGGATAACCCAGCGCATCACCCAACGCAGACGCACGCAACAAACTGCGCACCCTGCCCGCAAACTCAGCCGAAACCTCAGGTGCACGTGTGAACTCAACAGAAGAAAAACTCATAGGGCGATTATCCCATGTGCGTTCAGGATGCGCGGGGGATGTATCGGGCGGCTTCGTGCTCATGCTTGCGGGAGGGGAGATGTAGCAGGCGGCTTCGTGCTCATGCTCGCGGGGGAGTGCCCCCTCTTCAGCGCCTGGGGGCGCTTCGAGGACGGAGCCCCCGCTCCGCATGAGCACTTTCGCCGAGGATGGTTAGCTACTCGTCCTCACCGGGAATAGAGGGAGACTTAGACAGAAACGGCTTTGCACTCACGCTCGCGGGGGGAGTGCCCCCTCTGTGGCGCTGGGGCGCCTTGAGGACGGAGCCCCCGCTCCGCATGAGCACCTACGCAGTGGTGGGTTCCGACCCCTGAATGACGAACTGCGAGGCGCAAAACATGACGCAGTGCCATACTGAAACCATGAAGATTCTGCACACCTCCGACTGGCACCTCGGCCGCACCTTCCACCGCAGCCCCCTCACCCGCGAACACCAGCAGTTCATCGACGAACTGCTCGAATACGTGCACGCCGAAGGCATCGATACTCTCCTCATCAGCGGCGACGTCTACGACAGCACCATCCCCACCGCCGAAAGCACCACCCTGCTCGACCAAGCACTCACCCGCCTCATGCGCGCCGGCGTGCAAGTCATCCTCAGCTCCGGCAACCACGACTCCTTCCGCCGCCTCAGCTACGGCGCCGCCTTCTTCGAAGCCTCCGGCGTGCACCTGCGCACCAGCCTCGAAGACGCTACCCGCCCCGTCGAACTCACCGACGGCACCTTGCGCGTACACGTCTACGCCATCCCCTACCTCGCGCCGCGCCTCCATGCCACCGCCCTCGGTGTAGATCCCACCCACCACGCCGTCCTCGGCGCCGTCACCGACGCCATCCGCACCGACGCCGCAGAACGTCACGCCCGCGGCGAAGGCGCCGACCGCATCATCGTCATGAGCCACGCCACCGTCAGCGACACCGCCAGTAGCGCTGATACCACGCCCCGCAGCGACTCCGAACGCGACATCAGCGTCGGCGGCATCGACTGGGTACCCGCCTCCCTCTTCGACGGCTTCGACTACGTAGCGCTCGGCCACATCCACAAGCGATACCCCGTCACCCACACCATCCGCTACAGCGGCTCACCCCTCGGCTTCTCATTCAACGAAGAACACAACCGCAACGGCGCCTACCTCATCGAACTCACCCCCGGCGAAGAACCCACCATCAGCGGCCACGAATGGGCAACCCGCGTACACATGAAAACCCTGCGCGGCACCATGGAGCAGCTACTCAACAGCCCCGAACACACCGACTACGAACACGGCTACTACTGCCGCATCGAACTCACCGACGAAACCCTACCCGTCGGCGCCGTCGACCGCCTGCGCAGCCGCTACGAAACCATCTCCCACTTCAGCTACCGCAGCACCCAACCCGCCGCCGACAAACCCGCCGCCGCACAACCCACCCGCGACGCCGACCCCGTCGAAACCTTCGACCAATTCCACCAATACGTACGCAACCGCCCCCTCACCAGCGAAGAACGCGACGTCATCACCACCCTCAGCGACCACATCAAAAGCCACAAGGACAACGCATGATCCTGCACACCCTCGAATTCGAAGCCTTCATGGCATACCCCAAGCGCCAAGAAATCAACTTCGACACCCTCAACAGCGCCGGCGTATTCCTGCTCAACGGCCCCACCGGCGCCGGCAAAACCACCATCCTCGACGCCATCTGCTACGCCCTCTACGGCGAAACCAGCAGCGACCGCGAATCCGCCAAACTGCACTCCACCTACGCGGCACACAGCGGCACCAAACCGCGCGTGCTGCTCGACGTGACCCTCCACGGCAAGCGCCTGCGCATCGACCGCACCCCCGCCTACAACAAGCCCATCACCCGCGGCGCCCGCAAAGGCCAGATGCGCGAAGAAAGCGCCAAAGCAACCCTCGCCGAACTCGCACCCGGCGCCGACCCCGCCGACGAAAAAGCCTGGACCCCCATCTCCAGCAGCGTCGCCGAAGTCAACCGCACCATCGCCGAACGCACCCACCTGACCAAAGAACAATTCCTCAAAGTCGTACTCCTGCCGCAGGGTCAGTTCGCGCAATTCCTCAAGTCCAAGCCCAAAGAACGCAAAGAACTGCTCAAAAAGATGTTCCCCGTCGAACACTACGAACAGCTCTTCGCCGCACTCACCGAAGAAGCGAAAACCGCCCAGCAGGAAGTCGCCCAGGACGAAAACACCCAGCGCGGCTACCTTGAACGTGCCCGCGTAGAAATGCTCGCCCTGCAGGCGCTACTGGATGTTGCGGATCCGGACGCTGAAGATGCTGCAGGGGAGGGCTCCGCTACCGAAGACCCTGTGGAGGCGGAGACTTCCGAACAGCTCACCGCTGAGAGCGTCACTGCCGAGAATGTCACTGCCGAAACCCTCGACGCATGGGTCGCCGGCGGAGTAGAACGCGCCCGCGAAACCTCCGCACGCGAAAAGCAGGAGCAGCAGCGCCTCACCGACGAAGCCGACCGGAACACCCGCCTGCTCGCCGAACGCGCCCAGCTGCAGGCCGACTGGCGCGAATACGAGCAGCTCTGCGAGCGCCGCACCCGCCTGACCGTACGCGCCGACGAGCACAAGGCGCAGCGTGAAGAGCTGGCGCAGGCACGTGCCGCCGCGCCCCTGCACGCACAGTACGCGCAGGTCCATGCCGAATCGCAGGCGCTCGCCGCCCGCCAGCAGGAGCAGGCGGCCTGTGCATCCGCGCTGGAGGAGAACGGCAACGCTCTGCTTGCGGCACTGCGCGATGAGAACATTTCGCCGGAGACCACCTTCCCTGAGGAGACCACCTTCGCCGCACTCCCTTCCCTCGAGCCCGCCGAGCAGGAAATCCAGCTCGAGGCGCTCCTTGACACCCTGCGCGCCCTGCAGAAGAAGGACGCGCAGCTCGCCGACGAGGAAGCCGCCGCAGCCGCCCTGCTGAAGCAGGCGAACGCCCTCGAGCAGGACAAGGCGCGTGCCGAAAAGACCCTGAGCGACCTGACCGCCGCCGCCGAGCAGCTCGCCGAAGAACTCGCCGGCTACAGCACCGCCGACGAGGAGCGTACCCTCGCCGCGCACCTGGTCACCGAGGCGCAGCAGAAGCACGATGCAGCCCAGCAGATGCAGCAGAAGCTGGATGCCGCCTCCGCAGCGGTTGCTGAGGCTGAGAAACAGAGCAAGCGCACCGCCACCGCCGAGCAGAAGGCGCAGGAAAAGTGGCAGGCTTCGGCTCAGCAGGCGCTCGTAGCCACGGAGGAGTTCAAGAACCTGCAGGTGCTGCGCCTCGCCCAGGCGTCCTCGCTGCTGGCGCGCGAGCTCAAGGACGGCGAACCCTGCGCGGTCTGCGGCTCGGTCGAGCACCCCGCCCCCGCACAGATTGCCGAGGGCGAGCAGCTGGTTGAGCGTGCCGACCTGGACGCCGCCAAGGAGCGTGAAGACAAGGCTCACAAGCAGGCGCGCACCCACGAGCTGGCTAAGGATCGGGCGACCAAGGCGCACCAGGAAGCCTCCGAGGCGCTTGCCGCCGCCCGCACCCAGTACGAGACCCTGGCTGCCCAGGGCGAATGCGATGTTGAGCAGACTGCCGCGCAGCTGCAGGAGGCGCAGACCCGCCTCACGCAGGCTCAGTCGCGCGTGACGGCGCGTGACGGCGTGCAGGCGAAGGCTGAGCGGGTGCGGGTTGAGCTGCAGAAGGCTCAGGAGGCGCTACGCACCATCGAGGGCGCGGCGGTTGAGGCTCAGACTCGTCACCGTGATGCTGCGGCGCGCTGTGAGGCGGCTGCGGCGCAGTTGGCGCCTGCGCGTGCGGCGGTGGGTTTTGCGCAGCGTGTTGAGGCTGTGGAGGGCTACCGTGCGGCGCATCAGCGTCTTGCTCGTGCGGTGTTGCTGTTGGGGCAGGCGCGTGAGCGTCATGCTTTGGCGGCTGCTGCGGCTGAGCGTTTGCTGGCTGAGTCTTCGTTTGAGAGCGCCGAGCTGGTTCATGCGGCGGTGCGCACCCCCGAGCGTGTTGATGCCCTGGAGCAGGCTGTTGCCGCGTATGAGTTGGAGCATGCCCGCCTCCTTGAGGGCTTTGGTCGTGAGGCGATTGTTGCGGTGGCGGCGCGTGCCGCCGCTGGTGAGCAGGCGCCGGATGATCTGCAGGGTGTGCGTGAGCAGGTTGAGCAGTTGCGTGCGGCGGCGCACCGTTTGACTCTTCGTGAGGGTGAGCGGGAGAGCATGCTGCGTTCTTTGCATGTGCTGCGTGGCGAGTATGCGGCGTTCCGTGCGAAGACGGCGCAGCGTTATGACCGTGCGCAGATGTTGGCGAACCTGGCGGCGGCTGCCCGCGGTGACACGCTGGGCGGCTATGAGCATCAGGTTGACCTGGTGAGTTACGTGCTGGGTGCCGAGTTTGAGCGGATTCTGCACTCGGCGTCACTGCACCTGGATCGCATGAGTGAGGGCCGCTACGGCATGGTGTTCAGCGATCACCGTGCGAAGGGTAGCCGTTCCGGCGGCGGCCTGAACCTGGAGATTACCGACACCTGGACGGGCGAGCCGCGTGAGGCGTCGTCGCTGTCCGGTGGTGAGTCGTTCTTGGCGTCGCTGTCGTTGGCGTTAGGGCTGGCGGAGGTTGTTCAGGCGAATAACGGCGGCATCGAGCTGGACACCCTGTTCATTGATGAGGGCTTCGGCACGTTGGACGCCGAAACCCTGGATATGGTGATGGGCACGATTGAATCTCTGCGTGATAGTGGCCGCACTATTGGCCTGATTTCGCATGTGGAGGAGATGAAGAACCGTATTCCAGCGCAGATTGTGGTGGAAAAGGGTCAGAACGGCTCGTCGGTGAGGGTAAACTCCTAGTAGGCATAAATTCGCTTCCGGGCTGCTGTTATGGCATGTCCGGCGGCTTATTCGTGAAAGAGATGATGACCTCGACACCTCAGGACAGGGCACCGAATTCAACGTATCGTGTGGAACCTTCGGCTGATGCGCGCGCTAACGCATCCGCACCGGAGGTTCCTCCGCGCACCATGAAGGTGGCACCCGCCTCCGATTCGCCGGATAAGTCGTGTGCTTCGGGCACGGGTATTCCAACGGTTCCGGGTACGTCCTTGACGGATGTGGTGCGCAGTAACGACCACGTGTTGCAGGAGTTGCCGCCGCGACCGGTTCCTACTGCGGATGAGGTTAATACGAACGCCTCGGTGCCGGATATTTTGCGTCAGCATTGGGCGTTGTTCCTGCGTAACGGTAAGGAGCAGCGTTACCATCTGCGCGGTGTGCTCCGTGATGAGGGCTTTGCCCGTAATGTGTTGACGATTCTGTTCCATATTCCGGCGGCTTCTTCGGCGTTTGCGCTGTATATTCTGTTGGCGAGCCACCTGGGTAGTGTGCATGATGGCGGCTATGCGGTGGCGGCGTTTGCTGGCGCGTATTCGGTGCAGATTATGCTCGGCCCGATGCTGGTGCGTGCCCTGGGTTTGAGGGCGTTGCTGGCGATTACGTCGGTGCTGAATATTGCTGCGGTGCTGAATATGCTGGTCATTGGTTGGCGTTTGACGGTTGACCCGAATAACGTGAGTACGACATACCATGCGCTCTCTTGCGTGGCGATGGGTTTTACGACTCCGCCGTGGACGCCGTTTGCGTTGGAGTCGCTGTACCGCCGCAACTATAAGTACAGTGATGTTCGCTTGTCGACAGCTGTTTCTTGGGGGACGACGGCGAACCTGTCGATGTACCCGCTGGCTGCTCTGCTGGTGCGGCTGGGCGATGCGTACCTCACCCCGAATCATGAGTATGCGGGCTTCTGGATCACGATGATTCTGGATGCGCTACTGTTCATTGTGGTTCTGGCCGCGCCGATGTGGCTGCCGGATATTTCGCGTATTCGCATGTCTCCGCCGAAGAATCTGGTCCGTCCGAATAAGCAGACGGTGGTGTTGATTCTTGGTCTGGTGCTGCTGGGTGCGTGTATGGGCGCGGTCGGTTCGGGTCTGCTGGGCTTCTCGCTGATTCACGGTTCGATGAACCTGTTCATGGCGATGGTTGCGACCGGTACCGGCGCGATGGTGCTTGTGTCTTTCCCCGTGGTTTTGGGTGCCCGTTCGGTGAACCCGTGGCATGGTTGGTTGGTGAGCGGCGTTCTGCTGATTATGGGTGCCCTGTATTTGCCGGCGAGTGATGATACGTCCACGATTTTCTATGCGTTGGTGCTGTGTGGTGCGGTGCTGGGTGTGGCGTTTGGCGGTCATGAGCTGTGGCTGAACCGTTCGCTCAAGCATATTCCTGATGCGCAGGCGAGCTTCTTTACCCGCTCGATGCTGGGTATTGGTCTTGCGATGGGTAGTATGTGGGGCGGCTATATGGGTGACGCTCCGTATTACCGTAATGCGTTTATGGTGCCGGTGATTATTGCGACGCTGTATTTTGCGTTGGGTCATTTGTACGGCTACCTGTGGCGTTCTGAGCATGAGGAGCAGCTGACTCCTCTGTCTGAGACGGCACGTAGCTAGTTCGGCGTGTGGCTAATTCAGTGCACTGCTAATTCGGTGCGCGGCTCGACCGAACGCATCTGAGCTTGAGCGTTGTGAGCGCATACTAAAGGCGGATGCCCTGCCACCTTCTGCAGGTGGTGGGGCATCCGCCTTTTTGTGTACCGGTTTTTACGCCTCAGCGTGAGGCTACCGGTTTAGTGACCGCGCTTGATCCATGCCGGAAGCTCGGGCGCCTCCAGACCAATGCCGGTGCTGTCGCCGTGGCCGGTGAGGACCGCGGTGGACCCGGGCAGGGTCAGCAGGCGGGTCGAGATCGACTCGATGATGGTGTCGAAGTCGCTGTAGGAGCGTCCGGTTGCGCCGGGGCCGCCGTTGAAGAGGGTGTCGCCGGAGAAGACGACGCCTTCGCTGTTCTCCCAGCTGAGGGTGGGTGCGTAGAAGCACACGGAGCCGGGGGAATGGCCGGGGGTGGCGAGGACCTTCAGCTCGGTATCGCCGATGCGCACTACATCGCCGTCAGCCAGTTCGTGGTCGAAGTCCCAGGAGGGGTACACCATTTCCCAGAGCACACGATCTGCGGGGTTCAGGTAGACGGGTGCGCCGAAGCGTTCTGCCGCCTCCTTTGCGCTGCGGATGTGGTCGTCGTGGGCGTGGGTCAGCAGAATCTTCTCCACGGTGCGGCCTGCGACGGTGCGGGAGATCTTGTCGACGTCGTGGGCGGGGTCAATGATGATCACGGAGGAGTCATTGCCGATAATCCAGACGTTGTTGTCAACATCCCAGCAGCCGCCGTCCAGCGAGAAGGTGCCGGAGGTGACGACTCGTTCAATACGTTCCACGCTACGGTCCTAGAGTTCCACGACCGAGCGCAGCACGCGGCCGGTCTTCATGGTTTCGAATGCTTCGTTGACGTCTTCGAGGCGGATGCGCTCGGAGACGAAGCTGTCCAGGTCGAGGCGGCCGAGCAGGTACTGGTCCACGAACTCGGGGAAGTCGCGGGAGGGCAGGGTGTCGCCGTACCATGCGCTCTTGATGGAGCCGCCGCGGCCGAAGACCTCATCCAGCGGGATGTCCCAGGTGGCGCCGGGTGCGGGCACGCCGACGAGGACGACGCGGCCTGCCAGGTCGCGTGCCTCGAATGCCTGCTTGAAGGTGGGGGCGACGCCGACAGCGTCAATGACGAGGTCTGCACCGAAGCCGCCGGTGAGTTCCTTGATAGCCTCAACGGGGTCGACCTTGGAGGAGTTCACGGTGTGGGTTGCGCCGTGCTCGCGTGCGCGTGCCAGCTTCTCTTCGTCGACGTCGACGGCGATGATGGTGGTTGCGCCACCGAGCTGTGCGCCTGCGATTGCTGCGGTGCCGACGCCGCCGCAGCCGATGACTGCGACGGATTCGCCGCGCTTGAGTTCACCGGTGTTCAGCACAGCGCCCAGACCTGCGGTGACGCCGCAACCGAGCAGACCGATGGCTGCGTACTGTTCGGGGCTGATGTCAGCGGTGATCTTGGTGCACTGGCCAGCTGCGACGAGGGTCTTCTCCGCGAAGGAGCCGATACCCAGTGCGGGAGTGAGTTCGGTGCCGTCCTCGAGGGTCATCTTCTGGGTTGCGTTGTGGGTTGCGAAGCAGTACTGCGGCTGGCCCTTGCGGCATGCGCGGCATTCGCCGCAGACTGCACGCCAGTTGAGGATGACCAGGTCGCCGGGGGCGATGTCGGTGACGTCATCGCCGACAGCCTCGACGATACCTGCGGACTCGTGGCCGAGCAGGTAGGGGAAATCCTGGCCGACGCCGCCGGTGACGTAGTGGTGATCGGTCTGGCAGACACCGCAGGTGAGGACCTTGACGAGGGCTTCGCCCTTGCCGGGGTCGGGTACGTTGATGGTGGTGACGGTGACGGGTGCGTCCTGGGAGAGGGCTACGACAGCCTTAACCTTGTGCATGCTGCTCCTTTTGCTGGGCGCGGTTGAGCCTCAACCGCAGATAAAGGTTTTTTGATACGTTCCCATTATAAGAGCTAAGGCATACCTGATGCACCCCGGGGCTGAGCGTGAAGCCCCCAGGGGAATGTGACGTTTTATGACGTCGCCGCCTCCACCTCAGCGGCGAAGGCGAGCGCACCGCGTCGGAACGCGCCCGAGGTCAGGGCGTTCACATGGTCGCGGCCGGGCAGGGAGATGAAACGGTTGAGCGGATTGTCGTCACGAACCATGTCGTAGAGTTCCGCGCCGTCGGCGGCGATGGTATCCGCGTCACCGAGCACAACCGCAATGGGCGCGTGCGGATGCGCACCCGGGTGACCAGCGGGCAGGTCCGGGGAGCCGGCACGCAGGGCGGGCACGTCGAAGAACGGACCGAAGGGAATCCGCACGAACTTCAGTAGCGCGTCGGGCTGAACGGGGGAGTTGTCAATAATCGAGGTGAAGGACGCAATCGCCTCGTCGGTGGAGTCTGCCGCGGGGGTTTCTGCGCTCGCCGTGACGCTGGTGCCCTCGTGCGCTTCGAGCATGGCGCGCAGGGTGATGAGGTGGTCGTGTAGGGGCAGGCCACCGAGGGTGAGGGAGGCGACCGCCTCCGGGTGGGTGAGGGCGAGCTCCCAGCCGACGCGGGCGCCGAAGGAGAAGCCGATAACGTGCGCGCGCGGTTCCAGTTCAACGCCGAGGTCGTTCTCGGTGGCGACGGTGCGCAGCAGCTGGGCGAGCATGGTGGTGAACAGGTGCATGGGGGTCTGCGGCTGAGCTGCCACATCGACAGAGGGCATTACATCAACGGAGGGCGCCGCATCGACAGAGGGTACAGAATCGAACGGGATCGTGCCGCTACGCACTCCCGTGTTGTCGGGGAGCTTGCAATCGATGGCGTGCATGGACTCGGGGTCTTTGAGGTATTCGTCCGAGTGGTAGGGCAGGGCAACGATTAGCACGGGGTATCCGGCGCGCAGGTATTGGCGAATCCAGCTGGTGCCACCGTAGAGCTGTTCGCCGCGGGTGGCGAAGCCGTGAATCATGAGGGCGGGGATGCGGCTTTTGAGCTGCTGCGGCTGGTAGAGGGTGTACTCGAGGTCGGGGAGGGTAACGCTGGGCGCGGCATCATTGGGCGTAGCGGCACTGGGTACGGCAAAGGGCGCGGGAGAGAATTCTGCACTGGTCATATGTCTATCTTAGTGACCAGCGCAGGGTTTCTGTCCTGCGCCCTTAATCAGGTTGAAGCGGTACGCGCTCAGCTGAGCTGCCGTTTAGTTCTTCTTCGCCGCACCGTTCGAACTATCGGTGCTCAGGTCGAAGAGCGCATCCTGCTGAGAGTCAGCCTTTGCGTTCGCATCTGCCTTTGCCGCGGTTGCCTCAGAAGCCTGAGCCCCAGAAGCCTGAGCCTCGGCGGTATCAGCCTTCGCCTGCTTCTTCTGCAACTGTTCCTTGCCGTTGTCGAGTCGTTCCTTGCCGTCGGCAATGAACGTGCGAATCATGGTGGTGTTAGTGTCCACCGCCTTCTGCACGCGATCCGCAATGGAGGGGCCCTTCGGCTTGGGGAGCATGCCCTGGCCTGCCGCCTGCTGCTGCAATTCGCGTCCGGCGGACATGAGGCGTTCCTGGCGTGCCTTCAGTGCACGCGATGCGGAGGTGCTGCGCGGCTGCACCTTCAGGTGGCCGTGGTCGTCATCGCCAGCGATAATCTGGCGCATGAGCATGATTTCGGCGTCCAGATGCGCGCCGAAGAGAAGCATATTGTTCATGATCCAGATGAACAGCAGCATCACAATCACACCACCGATCAGGCCGTAGGTGGCGTTGTACTTGCTGAAGTTGTTGGCGTAGAGGGTGAAGCCGAATGCGCCCAGACCCATGCCGAAGAGGGCGAGTGCCGCACCGGGGGAGAGCCTCCATGCCTTGTAACGGCGCACGTTCGGGGTGGCGGCGTAGAGTAGAGTGATCAGGGCGATTGCCATGAACAGAATCAGCACCCAGCGGCCGTTCAGCCAGATGAGCTTGATGAGCTCCATATCCACGGTTTCGGGTACATACCGACCGACCATGTCCAGGACGGTTACACCCAGCAGCATCATGAGCATCATGAGTACCACGAGGATGATAATCACGGTGGTGACGAAGACGTTCAGCGGCTTGAGAATCCAGCCGGGGCGGCCTTCACGCACGTTGTAGACCGTGTTGAGAGCTCGGCCGAAGGATCCGGTGTACCCAGAGGCGGACCAGAGTGCACTGAGGATACCGGTCAACAGCACCAGGCCTGCGCCATGGTCGCCTGTAATCTGCTTGATGGGGTCTTCCAGAATGGCGTACATCTGGGCGGGCGCGTTGTCCTTGAGGAAGGCGAGGATGACCGCGGCGCTTTCCTCACCGTGACCGAATACGCCCAGTAGGGAGACGATTGCCAGCAGGGCGGGGAAGATGGACAGCACGGTGAAGTAGGTGAGTGCTGCCGCCATGTCGGTGCCGCCGTTTGCGCCGAATTTGTAGATGGCACGGCGCAGAATGTAGAGGATGCTGCCCTTGGGGAAGTCGCGCAGCTTGACGCTGACGTACTTGGGGTCAGCGGGCTTCTGCTTGCGGGAGAAGAGTCCGCGTCGAGCTCCGGCGGGTACCTGGGTTGAGGAGGTGTCCGTGGAAGAGCCGGTGTGTGCAGCCAATGGGGCTCCTTGAATGATGGGGTGTACACAGTGGTGCGCCTATGAGCTTCAGTGTGTGGGCGCACAGAAGGGGCGAGGAGAACAATGAGCTGTCCTTCCCGCCCCTGCGGTGACATTATAGGGTTTTCTAACCCTCCCGCATTTTTCTGCGAGTGCAGATAGCTGACCTGTCGGTCAGTTAGAGAGGGTAACCGCCCCGAAAAGCCTCAAAAAAGGCTTGTCAGCTAGGGTATAAAGCTACCTGCTGAGCCTAACTGAAAACTAGTTGTGAATACCCAGAACCTTAGCGGTGTGAGCCATCAGCTCATCAGCCAGGTCGTGGTTATCGTTGAGCTTCACACCGTAACCGGGGATGAGCTCCTTCAGGCGAGGCTCCCAACCGGCAATCTTGGAGGGGAAGCACTTAGCCAGCAGGTTCAGCATAATCGGAGCCGCGGTGGAAGCACCGGGGGATGCACCCAGCAAAGCCGCGATGGAGCCGTCCGCTGCGGAGACAACCTCGGTACCGAACTGCAGGATGCCGCCCTTCTTCGCGTCCTTCTTCATAATCTGGACGCGCTGGCCAGCCTCGATGAGCTCCCACTCGCCGCCAACAGCCTCCGGGTAGTACTGGTACAGCGACTCCAGGCGTGCGTTCTTGTCCTTGACCAACTCGGAGAGCAGGTACTTGACCAGGGAGAGGTTGTCGATGCCTGCGCGGGTCATCGGGTAGATGTTGTGCGGGCGCAGGGACAGCGGCAGGTCCAGCAGGGAGCCCTGCTTCAGGAAGTTGGTCTTGAAACCTGCGTAGGGGCCGAACATGAGGGCGCGCTTGCCGTTCACGTAGCGGGTGTCCAGGTGGGGGACAGACATGGGAGGAGCGCCCACCGAAGCCTGACCGTACACCTTAGCGTTGTGCTGGTTTGCGGTTGCCTCGTGGGTGTTGCGCAGGAACAGACCGGAAACGGGGAAGCCGCCGTAGCCCTTACCCTCTTCAATGCCGGACTTCTGCAGCAGGTGCAGGGCGCCACCGCCGGCACCGAGGAAGACGAACTTCGCGTTGATGGTCAGCGGCTCTTCCTTGTTGATGCGGTTGATAGCGTCAACGATCCAGGAGCCGTTGGACTCGCGGTTCAGGTTGGTGACCTGGTAGCCGTAGCGAACCTCAACACCCTTGGTCTGCAGGTAGTCAATCATCTGCTGGGTGAGGGCGCCGAAATCAACGTCGGTACCTTCGGGGGACCAGGTCGCTGCAATCGGGTCGTTACCCTTGCGGCCGTTGACGGTCAGCGGTGCCCACTCGCCAATCTTCTCGCGCTCGGTGGAGAATTCCATGCGCTCGAAGAGCTTCTCCTTGCGGAAGGAATCGTAGCGTGCAGCCAGGTACTTGGAGTGATCCTCACCAAAGACCAGGGACATGTGGGGAACCGGGTTGATGAAGTCTGCATTGCCCAGAATCTTCTCTTCAACCAGGGAAGCCCAGAACTGGCGGGAAATCTGGAACTGCTCGTTAATGTTCAGCGCCTTAGCTGCCGAGACGGTGCCGTCGGGGCCAGCGGGTGCGTAGTTGAGTTCGCACAGCGCCGAGTGGCCGGTACCTGCGTTATTCCAGGGGTTGGAGGATTCCTGAGCGGCCTTGTCGAGGCGTTCGAGCAGGACGATGTTCCAGCTCGGTTCGAGTTCCTTGAGGAACACACCGAGGGTGGCGCTCATGATGCCGCCGCCGACCAGGACGACGTCGGTTCGTTCAGTACGTGCTACCACTGAATTCTCCCTTAGGGGTGCGGGTGCCCGGCCTGGGCACAGTGAATGTGGGGTACATCATCTAGCCTACTCCTTTTAGCGGGGTTGGCATAGCCAGAATCCACAAAACGAGAGAGAGTGTTGCAGTTCATATCAATAAATCTCTTAGGGTCGAAAAGACCCGTAATCGCGCGCATTTGCTACACCCACTGGCAACAACCCAAAAGCACCCTCAGAAGCACCCGCCCACCGGCTCCCCGAAAGCCACCAAAAGTAGCAAAAGGGGCACACCCCAACCGGGATGCACCCCTCACCAAGCCATCAAATATACAGGCTAAGACTTACGCAGCTTACCGAACAGCTCAATCGCATTCTGCTCCGTCTGATAGCCCTGAACCTCACGGCTCACCGCCACCTTAGACGTCACATTCAGCAACGGAACCGCCGGCATGAACTGACCCAACTGAGACACAACCTTCGCATACAACTCGCGCTGCGAATCCACCGAATCGGCAGAGTCCGCGGTACGAATCGCCTCCAAAATCTCAGTAAAACGAGGCGACGGCGCCACCGCCACAGCAGTAGGCTGCGGCGAAGGCGACGCCGACGGGCTCGGCGAAGCCGAAGCCGAAGCCTCCTCCTCAGGCGTCAACGGGTCCGGCGAATAACTCGGCTGCGGGCTCGGAGTCGCAGAAATCCGCACATTCGAATTCGCACCACCCGACGACGGCACCTCAGAACTCTTCTTTGTCAAACCAGTCGTCATATCCGACGGCGCATAAGCAATCAACGAACGCACCTGATGCTCAGCAATCAGCGGCGCCAACACCGGACCAAAGAACGCATACGGGTCACGGTACATGCCGTAGAAACCCGCCAAGGTAATACCGCGCTCAGAAGAAACCTCACGGCTCTTCGACAGATACTCAGACCACGGCAGAGGCACAGGCTTAATATTCAGACCCACCTCAATCAGCGAAGCCACCATCTCCGAATACACCTTCTGCGGAGTATCCATCCACGGCAGAGACACATCGGCAGGGTAGTAACACTCAATCACCTGATTGTCGTACCCAGCAGTCGCCAACAGCGAGCGCGCCATATCCTGATTACGGTCCGTGTAATCCTTCGCGTCATCAGCCTTAATGCGGAACGACGGCGAAATCAGCGTCTGCGCATCTGAGGTGCCCTGCGGATAATACTGACGTAGTGCACCGCGATCCACAGCATGCGAAATAGCGCGACGCACCGAAATATTCTTCAACACCGGATGCGCCGTATTCAGGCTCAAATACACCAACGAGAACGGGTCACGGCCCGGCGTCTGATAACCATCACGCGCCAACTGACCCAGATCAGAAGAATTCACCTGATCACACGCATCAATGTGACCCTCCATCAGCGCAAAATAACGCTTATCCGACGACGTGAGGGTCGAAATCTGAATCTCATCCAGCTCAGGTGCCTGACCGTCAAAATGAGTATTCTTCAGCAGACGCACCGTGCCGTCCTTGAAAGAATCCACAAGGAACGCACCCGTACCCACCGGGTTACCCGTCAACTTCTGATCAGAACCAAACAGCGACGGGTCAATAATGCCGAACGCCTGCTGCGTCAAGATACGCGGGAACGCCAACGAAGGACGCGACAGCGTCACCACCACAGAGTTGCCCTTCGCCACCACCGACGAAACCAGCGGCAAGAACGACTGCACCGCAGACGACTGAGCATCCGCCTTCTTGCTGGTCTTCTTATCATCCGGCTGAGTAGCAGCATGAGCGCTCGCAGAAGCCGATGCAGAAGCAGACGCGCTCGGGGTAGCAGTAGCGGAAGCAGACGCGCTCGGGGTAGCAGTCTCAGAAGCACTCGCAGACGGAGTCGCGGCACCCGACGGAGACGCCTGAACAGGCGCAGGCTCCACCGCCGAAGGATCAATAGAACCCGGCTTCGGCACACCAAAACCCCACGCAAACAAAGGCTGAGCAGGCACCGCCAAAGCAGCAGTACCCTCACCCGTAGCCAACGCCTGCCACCTCTGGAAATTCTGCACCACAGCATCCGCAGTCAACGCAGCACCGTTACTAAAATGCGCCTCACGCAACACAAACGTATGCGTCAAACGGTCATTAGAAACCGTCCACGCACTACACAAAGAATCCTGAACCTCAGGATCACCCGTGTAATGATTCGCCACCAACAACGTCTGCAAAACCTGCGCCGTCACCTGATATGTACTCGCCACAGGAAACAACGCCGGATCCAAACCCAACGGAGCAGCACCCTGCGCAAAACGGAACACACGACGCGCATCAGCAGACGACGCGCTCGCACTCGCCGAAGAACCAGCAGAAGACTGACCAGAACACGCAGAAAGTGCCAAACCAGCACTAAAAAGCGCGCCAAAACGCAAAACGGCGCGTCGACTCAAGCCACTCGAGCCGGCAGTGGCTCGCAACAGCGCATCAGAATTGCCAACAGCTGACGATGCATAAGGCTGATGCTGCACGGGAGGGTCCTCTCTTCCGTCGCGGATGCTTATCTCTCAGGATAACGGTTCAACACCCAACCGGGCGAGACACACCCACCCCGGTAAGGCACATACAAGAAAACCCGCCGCCACGAAAACCGTGACGGCGGGCCCAATGTAAATGTGTGTGCGCGAGGGGGGACTTGAACCCCCACGCCATAAGGCACAGGAACCTAAATCCTGCGTGTCTGCCAATTTCACCACTCGCGCGCAGCGTCACCCCACATCCGAAGATGCATGCGTCTGAGGCAACAAGAAATTAGTGTACACCAGGAACCAAGGTTCTCCAAGCCTTAAAAGAAGCGCCCATAGGGCAAAAAGCCCGCAAACACGCCGAACAACAGCCCCCACACGGAGGTGCTACACAGCGCCGCCGCCCCTCGCGCTACCCGAGCACAGAAAACACGACCCTACTTCGGGTCAATACCCAAATCACGACGCAGCTTCGCCACATGACCCGTCGCACGCACATTGTACTGAGCCACAGAAATAACACCCTGCTCATCAATCACAAACGTCGAACGAATCAGGCCCTCATACACCTTGCCGTAATTCTTCTTCTCACCCCACGCACCATACGCCTCAGCCACCGCATGATCAGCATCAGACAGCAGCGGGAACGTCAACGACTCCTTCTCCACAAAACGGGCAATAGCCGCCGGCGAATCCGGAGAAACACCCAACACCACGTAACCCAACGACTTCAACGACGCCAAATTATCGCGGAAATCGCACGCCTCCTTAGTGCAACCCGGAGTAGAAGCCTTCGGGTAAAAATACAAAATCACCTTGCTGCCCGCATAATCACTCAAACTATGAGTAACACCAGCCGAATCAACCAGCGAAAAAGCAGGCGCCGGGACACCCGGCTCAAGACGAACGCTCATCAATAACTCCTCAAAACAACAATAGGTATCAAGAAAAGGGGAGGGACGCGGGCGCGCCCCGTGCAATACACACAGTCTAGTGTCCCACACACCCCACCCAAATAATGTGTCCAGGCTCACCCTGAATCAACTTGCGCACACCATGAAAACTCGCGTATAGTATTTTTCTGTTGCAAGGGAAACCTTGAAAAACAAATAAGCGCCTCTAGCTCAATTGGCAGAGCAATTGACTCTTAATCAATGGGTTCTGGGTTCGAGTCCCAGGGGGCGCACTTCACAGGAAATCCCGCTGATTCTTCGGAATCGGCGGGATTTTTGCGTTCCCTCGTGAATACAGTTTTGAGGGGGTGTAGATATTTCCCCTTGCTCCTACAGGGGACCTGTCCTCGCAGAGCTCGGACACCCTGATGTCGCGGCGGGGAATATCTATACCCCTGTGTGTCTGTGGTTCAGGGGTTCGTGGAATCCCGCCGGTTCGTTGGGGTGCGCGGGGGTTTCGTGTGCGCCCCGTGCCTAGCGAACTGTGGCGGGGGAGGGCTGTCGCCTTTTTGGCCTGTTGCTTGGTGGTTGGTGTTTTGCGTGTGGGCGGGGGAGAGCTGTCGCTTTTTGCCTCTTGCGAGGTAGCTAGTCAGTTGCGCGCAGAGGCGTCGGTGTCGTCCGTAGCGACATCAGGGTGCCCGAAGCGAAGCGAGGGCGGGTGCCCCTGTAGGAGCGAGGACGTGCACCGCCCCTCAAGCGTCCAACATAGCCAGGTGTAGGCATGCGAAAGCCCGCCGCAACCCCAAAGGGTTGCGGCGGGCTTTCCACACGAAAAGTCTCAATTACAGGACCGGCCAAATCCGCGTCACAAACTCGCGGAAATCCTCCACGTCCTTACCCTGCTCCAACAAGCCAACGCCAAAACGAGTCGCAACCTCAGCATTATCCTCAAACGACAGATAAAACGAGCTACCATTCACCGACTCGATTGTCACCGCATCATCACCCACACGATACGCATGCAGCGCATTCGTATTATCAATCGTCGTAGCCGTACCCGCAGGCGTCAACGCCGGCAAATTCACCGGAGCAATAATCACCTCATCAGGCGCATCCTGATAACCCACAATGAAATGCTGCTGATCAGGAGACTGATGCAACGCCAAATCAGGATTACGGTAAACCGCACGGCCCGTCGCATACACCAAATTGTATGCACCGTAATTAATAATCTGCTCGTCAAAAACCGGGTGCAGAACCCGAATGAGTTCCTCACCCGTCAAAAACTCGCTACTCTCAACAGAGTTACGGGGGTCGATAACCTCTGCGTACTTACTTGCTTCGGTCAGCTCATCAGCGACCGTGATAATCGGTTCGGTCATAGCATCAGTCTACCGGGGCAACCAACGAAGGTCACGAGTATTCGCACATATTACGCGCCATGACGTCCAAAAATGCGAGTTTTTCTCACCTGTTCAAATGAACACGTGGGAATGTGTAAACAAGTGCAATGTGTCCACATCATGAAAGAAAGTATCCGACCTGCGCCTTTATGAACAAAAACGGGTGTGTTGCCCGATAGAGATTTGACTCACCCCCTCTTGGGGCGCACCATAGAAGGGTGAAGACAGCAATGTTCCAGCGAATTCTAAACCTTGTCGACGTCGCCTAGGGCGAGTGGCAGGGTCTATTCACTGCGACTGAGCGCCCCTACCGCTACCACCAACAGCGAGGGGCATTTTTTATAGCTTGGTACCCCCGGGCATAGGATGCGTGAGGATCACACAAACCCCACGCAGAACATTGAGTACAACGAAGAACCATTAAGACACGAGGCATTTCCATGACTATGGGATTTTCCACTTCTGATGACGCGGCAAACGCTCCCGCAGAACGCATGACCGGTTCTCAGGCAATCGTCCGCACCCTCGAAGACCTGGGTGTGACTGACGTATTCGGCCTGCCTGGTGGAGCCATTCTGCCGACCTATGACCCCCTGTACGATTCCAAGAAGGTCCGCCACATCCTGGTCCGCCACGAGCAGGGTGCAGGCCACGCCGCTCAGGGCTACGCAGTGTCCAGCGGCAAGACCGGCGTGTGCATTGCAACCTCCGGCCCCGGCGCAACCAACCTGCTGACCGCAATCGCAGACGCAAACATGGACTCCATCCCCCTGGTTGCAATCACCGGCCAGGTGTCCACCAAGCTGCTGGGCTCTGACGCATTCCAGGAAGCTGACATCGTCGGCATGGCGATGCCCATCTCCAAGCACTCCTTCATGATCACCGACCCGCAGGACATCCCCCGCGCACTGGCTGCAGCATTCCACATTGCATCCACCGGCCGCCCCGGCCCCGTGCTCGTGGACGTCACCAAGGACGCACAGGTCGGCATGATGGAATACCGCGGCATCCCCGAAGACCTGGAGCTGCGCGGCTACACCCCCGTCACCCGCGGCCACTCCAAGCAGATTCACGAAGCTGCAAAGTTCATCACCGAATCCAAGCACCCCGTCTTCTACGTCGGCGGTGGCCTGGTACGCTCCGGTGCCTCCGAAGAGTTCCACAAGCTGGCTAAGCTCATCGGCGCACCCGTCGTCACCACCCTCAACGCAATCGGCGCGTTCCCGGACTCCGACCCGCAGAACCTCGGCATGCCCGGTATGCACGGCACCGTCCCCGCCGTCGCCGCAATGCAGAAGTCTGACCTGCTCATCACCCTCGGCGCACGCTTCGACGACCGCGTCACCGGTAAGCTCGACTCCTTCGCACCCGAAGCTAAGGTCATCCACATTGACGTTGACCCGGCAGAAATCTCGAAGATCCGCTTCGCAGACGTGCCGATCGTCGGCGACCTCAAGTACGTCCTGCCCGAGCTGACCGACCTGCTCTCCACCGAGTTCGCACAGCAGCTGCCGAACCTCACCGAATGGTGGAACGAGCTCAACGCAATCCGCAAGGACTACCCGCTCGGCTACGAGAAGCCCAACGACGGCCTCGGCTCGCCCGAGTACGTTCTCGAGCGCATCAGCGCCCTCACCGGCCCCGACGCATACTATGTCACCGGCGTTGGCCAGCACCAGATGTGGGGCGCACACTACATCCAGCAGGAAAGCCCCCGCCACTTCATCAGCTCCGCAGGCCTCGGCACCATGGGCTACGGCGTGCCCGCAGGTATGGGCGCAAAGGTCGCACACCCCGAATCCACCGTGTGGATTATCGACGGCGACGGCTGCTTCCAGATGACCAACCAGGAGCTGGTCACCTGCGCACAGAACAACATCCCCATCAAGGTTGCCATCATCAACAACTCCTCCCTCGGCATGGTGCGCCAGTGGCAGACTCTGTTCTACAACGAGCGCTACTCCAACACCGACCTGAAGGACGGCCACGGCACCATACGCATCCCCGACTTCGTCAAGCTCGGCGAAGCATACGGCTGCGCAACCTTCCGCTGCGAACGCGACGAAGACGTGGACGCAACCATCAAGGCTGCCCTCGAAATCAACGACCGCCCCGTGGTCATTGACTTCACCGTCAGCCCCCACGCCCTCGTCTGGCCCATGGTCCCGGCAGGCGTATCTAATGACAAGATTTGGATTGCGAAGAACACTTCGCCCGAGTTCGATCGTGAGGGAGAGAACTAATGTCTCAGCACACTCTGTCCGTTCTGGTAGAAGATAAGCCGGGCGTTCTCACCCGCGTCTCCGGCCTGTTCTCCCGCCGCCTGTTCAACATCCTCTCCCTGGCTGTGGGCCCCACCGAAAACCCCGGTGTCTCCCGCATCACCGTCGTGACCGAGGGTGACGCTCACACCATCGAGCAGATCACCAAGCAGCTGAACAAGCTTGTTCACGTGCTGAAGGTCGTCGAGCTTCCCGCCGACTCCTCCACCCAGCGCGACCACATCCTGATCAAGGTCAAGGCAGACCCCGTAGTCCGCCTGCAGATCGTTCAGGCAGCTGACCTGTTCCGTGCATCCGTGATTGACGTTTCCCCCGAGTCCCTTGTCATCGAGGCAACCGGTTCTGAGGAGAAGCTCAACGCACTGCTGGACGTTCTCGAACCCTACGGCGTTCGCGAAATTGTTCGCGCCGGCACTATCGCCCTCACTCGTGGCCCCCGCGCCATGAGCGAACGTATCTAGCACAAAATACCTGACGCTACATTCCCGTAGCAGTTCTCCCGCCCGCACAACCGAAACACACGTATTCGCAGTGCGGGCGGGGGAGCGCCAGATATGGTAAACCCCGGTACAGTAAACCCCTGTACCCCCGACCATGCAGGGCACAAATACTTCCAGCCAAAATCTGAGAAGTACTCTCGTAAACCTGCACCCCAAAAGCTATCAAGTAGAATAGTCAATGTTGAGCCCAGCCTGGGCCGCATACCAAACTTACTGAGGAGAAGAAATGGCAGCAACCATTTTCTACAACGACGACGCAGACCTCTCCCTGATCCAGGGTCGCACCGTAGCAGTTATCGGCTACGGCTCCCAGGGCCACGCACACGCACTGAACCTGCGTGACTCCGGCGTGAAGGTCATCGTCGGTCTGTCCGAGGGCTCCAAGTCCCGCGCCAAGGCTGAGGCAGAAGGCCTGCGCGTCGCAACCGTTGCAGAAGCAGCAGCAGAAGCAGACGTCATCATGATCCTGACCCCGGACCAGGTCCAGGCAAAGGTCTACGCAGAGAGCATCGAGCCGAACCTCAAGCCCGGCAACGCACTGTTCTTCGCACACGGCTTCAACATCCGCTTCGGCTACATCACCGCACCCGAGGGTGTCGACGTGGCAATGGTCGCCCCCAAGGGCCCCGGCCACACCGTCCGCCGCGAATACGAAGCAGGCCGTGGCGTTCCCGCCCTGGTTGCAGTCGAGAAGGACGCATCCGGCGAAGCACTCGCACTGGCACTGTCCTACGCAAAGGCACTGGGTGCAACCCGTGCAGGCGTCATCAAGACCACCTTCACCGAAGAGACCGAGTCCGACCTGTTCGGTGAGCAGGCAGTTCTCTGCGGCTCCACCTCCCAGCTCGTCCAGTACGGCTTTGAGGTTCTGACCGAAGCTGGCTACCAGCCCGAAATCGCATACTTCGAGGTCCTGCACGAGCTCAAGCTCATCGTTGACCTGATGATCGAGGGCGGCATCGCTAAGCAGCGTTGGTCCATCTCCGACACCGCAGAGTACGGCGACTACGTCTCCGGCCCCCGCGTGATTTCCCCCGAGGTCAAGGAAAACATGAAGGCTGTCCTGGCAGACATCCAGAACGGCAACTTTGCAAAGCGCTTCATGGAAGACCAGGCTGCAGGCGCACCCGAGTTCAAGGAACTGCGCGCAAAGGGCGAGGCACACCCCATCGAGGCAACCGGCCGCAAGCTGCGCGAGCTGTTCTCCTGGAACACCGCTGACGACGACTACACCGAAGGTTCGGTCGCTCGCTAAGTGGTAGCTCAGCAATAGCTTTCTAAGAATCCGGCGTTCCACCTCTCATCCCGCACAGGGGAGGAGGTGGGCGCCGGATTCTTGCTGTTTCAAGCTGAACAACAACACTCAACAAATATGTGATGCATTTCATGCTTAATCGAGTTGCGGGCACTCACAAAATGCCGTATAGTATTTACTTGTTGCAAGGGAAACCTTGAAAAACAAATAAGCGCCTCTAGCTCAATTGGCAGAGCAATTGACTCTTAATCAATGGGTTCTGGGTTCGAGTCCCAGGGGGCGCACTTCACAGGAAATCCCGCTGATTCTTCGGAATCGGCGGGATTTTTGCGTTCCCCGAATTTTATGGTTTTTCTGGCTTGAGGTGCATATTATCCTCTTTGCTCCTGCAGGGATTGGGTGGGTGGGTACCTCGCGTCTCCCAAGACTACGGGGTGCGCTACATGTTTCCTCCGCGCCTACGCAGGGGCACCCGTCACCCGGACGCTCCGCCCCTCCTTGCTTCGCTGCGGAAGAGCGTCCGTGTGACACCCTGAGGGCGCTTCCGGAAAACGTAGCTTCCCGGTGGGCACGCCTATACGCAATCTGGCGGGTGCATGGAGGTTTCGGTGGCCTCCGTAGCGACATCAGGGTGCCCGAAGCGAAGCGAGGGCGGGTGCCCCTGTAGGAGCGAGGAGGGTGCCGAACCTCGAGCTAATCCCGCCGCGGGTGGTTCGTGGTTTGGGTGTGCGCCCCGTGCCTAGAGAACTGGGGCGGGGAGGCTGTCGCGGTTTAGCCTGTTGCGTGGCAGCCTCCACCCCGCAAACAATGAGCCACCGCGTATCAGAGTGTAACCCCGGTGAGAGTCGCGCCTAAGACTGCGGTAAACTGAAAGTTATGACTGCAACTCCGTTCTACATCACCACCGCCATCTCCTACCCCAATGGCAACCCGCACATCGGCCACGCCTACGAAACCATCGCAGCCGACGTGCTAGCCCGCTTCAAGCGCCTCGACGGCTTCGACGTGCGCTTCATGACCGGCACCGACGAGCACGGCCAGAAGATGCAGACCACCGCCGAAAAGCTCGGTAAGACCGCCAAAGAACTCGCCGACGAGAACTCCGCACGCTTCAAAGCAATGAACGACGCGCTGAACATCAGCTACGACCGCTTCATCCGCACCACCGACCCCGACCACTACGTCGCATCCCAGGCCATCTGGAAGCGCATGGAAGAAAACGGCGACATCTACCTCGACAAGTACGCCGGCTGGTACTCCGTACGCGACGAAGCCTACTACGCAGAAGACGAAACCGAAGTACGCGACGGTCAGCGCTACGCCATCGCCACCGGCACCGAAGTCGAATGGACCGAAGAAGAATCCTACTTCTTCCGCCTCTCCAAGTACGGCGACAAGCTCCTCGAACTCTACGCCAACGAAGGCTTCGTCTACCCCGAATCCCGCCGCAACGAACTGATTTCCTTCGTCAAGGGCGGCCTCAACGACCTGTCCATCTCCCGCACCACCTTCGACTGGGGCGTACCCGTACCCGGCAACGACAAGCACGTCATGTACGTGTGGGTCGACGCCCTCACCAACTACATCACCGGCCTCGGCTACCCCGACACCGACAACGAACTGTTCGCCAAGTACTGGCCCGCCGACCTGCACCTCATCGGCAAGGACATCACCCGATTCCACTCCATCTACTGGCCCGCATTCCTGTGGTCTGCCGGAATCGAACTGCCCAAGCGCGTGTTCGGCCACGGCTTCCTGCTCGTCAACGGCGAGAAGATGTCCAAGTCCGTCGGTAACGTCGTCGACCCCGCAAACCTCGTCGACGCGTTCGGCCTGGACGCGGTGCGCTTCTTCCTCATGCGTGAAGTGTCCTTCGGTCAGGACGGCTCCTACTCCGAAGAGTCCATCATCAACCGCATCAACTCCGACCTGGCAAACAACCTCGGCAACCTCGCCCAGCGTTCTCTGTCCATGGTCGCCAAGAACTGCGGCGGTGCCGTCCCCGCCCACGGCGAATTCACCGAAGCTGACCGCCAGATCCTCGACCAGGCGGCAGCCCTCTACGAGCCCGTCCGTGCAGACTTCGACGAGCAGGCATTCCACCGTGCACTCGAGCGCATCTGGACCGTCCTCGCAGACACCAACGCCTACTTCGCAGAGCAGGAACCCTGGACCCTGCGCAAGAACGGCGAACTCGACCGCATGAACACCGTGCTGTACGTGACCCTCGAGGTCGTACGCCAGGTTGCCCTGCTGCTGCAGCCCGTCATGCCCGACGCAACCGCCAAGCTGCTGACCCTGCTCGGCGTACCCGAAGGCGACGCACGCCAGTTCGCAGCCCTCGGCACCGCGCTCGTGCCCGGCACCGAACTGCCCGCACCCGCACCGGTGTTCCCCCGCTACGAAGCACCCAAGGCATAACAGTTGCTTCTGCAATAGCGAATAGCGTATGAAAGCCCTCGGCTTCCCCACCCAGATGGGGGAGGAGCCGGGGGCTTTTTCGCATACATATATAGGTGTAGGCGCGGGCAGAGAAGCGAGGTAGGGATACGGGGGGTAGGGGTGCGGGGTAAGGACGCAGGGTGAGAACACCGGTTGAGCGACCACTCATACTTAAGGATGATGCCGGCGCCCCACCCAGCCCGCCTCAGGCTCACCTCAGCCCGTGGAATGAGTGGGGAATCTTCGCATCCGCAGGTCAAGACCCGGTGAACACCCGCCAAAATCAACCTGGAGGATGAGAAAAACCCTGTAGTCAGCGCCATACTGCGTGAAATAATTGAACTATGACTACGACAACTCCTCACGCACAGACGGCACAGCCCGCCGTCTCCGCACGAAACCTTTCCAAAACCTACGGCATGGGTGAAGCCACCGTCCACGCCCTCAACAACGTCTCCGTCGACTTTGAGCAGGGCAAGTTCACCGCTATTATGGGCCCCTCCGGCTCGGGTAAGTCCACGCTGATGCAGACCATCGCAACCCTGGACACCCCCGACCCGAACCCGGCAACCTCGATTCGTATTGGTGGTACCGAGCTCTTCGGTCTGAAGGACAACGCCCTCACCGAATTCCGCCGCGAACACATCGGCTTCATCTTCCAGGCGTTCAACCTGGTGCCCACCCTCACCGCGGGCCAGAACATTGACCTGCCCCTGGGTCTCGCCGGTAAGAAGCCGGACCCGCAGTGGCGCGACTACCTGGTTAAGACCCTCGGCCTGGAAACCCGCCTCGACCACCGCCCCGAACAGCTCTCCGGCGGTCAGCAGCAGCGCGTCGCCATCGTGCGTGCACTGCTCGCACGCCCCGAAGTGGTCTTCGCCGACGAACCGACCGGTAACCTCGACTCCAACTCCGGCGCCGAGGTGCTGCGCCTGCTACGTGCCGCCGCAACCGATCACGCACAGACCATCCTCATGGTCACCCACGACGCAAACGCCGCCTCCTACGCAGACCGCGTGGTCTTCATCAAGGACGGCATGGTCGCCGGCGAAATGATCGAACCCACCTACGACGCCGTGCTCGGCGCAATGGCACAGCTGGAAGGTCGATAAGCCGTGGCAACCACACTGAACACGGTGGCGCGCTCCAATCTGCGCGCCTCCAAAGGAAAATACATTCTCACGGGCATAGGCATCGCGATCTCATCCTTCTTTATCGCCGCCATTATGATGCTCACCAACTCGTTGCAGGCGACCGTCAATTCCTCCGTTGGTGACGTGCTCTCCCGCGCCGAGGCGGTCGTCGCCTCCGCCGCTACAACCAGCGACGGTAAAGACAGCACCTCTATCTACCTGACTCGTGACCAGATTCAGAAAGTAGAAAAGAGCGACCTGCTCTCCGGCTACTGGGTACAGTATGCCGTTTCAGGTGCGCTCGGTACCGGCGATCAGAAAACCCTCGTGCAGTACAACCAGCTGCCCGCCGACTCGAGCCTCTTCCCGTACAAGGTGCAGGGTAAAATCCCCAGTAGCGACCACGAAATCATGGTCTCTACCTACTTCGCGAAGAAGCACAACCTCTCGCTGAACGGCAAGGTCACCAGTACCGACGTTGTGGAATCCGTCAGCGCCCCCGGTACTGATAAGACCGCCGAATACACCGTCGTCGGTCTGTTCGACCCCGGTTTTGAAGGCTCCACCACCAATCAGGCTGTCTTCATTGGCGGCACCAGCCTCGGCGAAGCCACCCTGAAAGCAGCCGAGACAGAAAACAAGAGCTCCGCGGCAGGCTACCGAAGCATGGCTGGCGCGAACCTCATCTACCTCAAGTTCAAGGACGGCGTAACCGACGCCAAACTCAAGAGCCTGCAGGATACCCTCAGCAGCGGCGACACCAAGAACGACCCGCGCGTCATGACCGGTCAGAAGCTGCTGGAAGACTACCAGAAGACCATCTCCACGGTCTTCACCTCCATTAGCGTGGTTCTGGGCGCCTTCGCGGCACTGGCTCTGCTGGTCTCCTCGTTCGTCATCTCCAACACCTTCGCGGTGCTGGTCGGCCAGCGCATCCGTGAACTGGCTCTGCTGCGCACCCTCGGCGCCCGCGGCGGCTCCCTCGTACGGATGCTACTCGTCGAATCCATTACCGTGGGCGTGGTGTTCTCCCTCATCGGTGCACTGCTGACCTTCCCGGTTGGCGCGCTGGTTGGTGCGAACCTGACCACCATCATGATTTCGTACTCGATTACCCCGATCCTGGTGAGTGTGCTCCTCTGCACCCTCGTGACGGTTCTGGCGTCGCTCTCCCCGGCACGAAGCGCCCTGCGCATCTCGCCCATCAGCGCGATGAGCGAGCACACCAACCTTGAGGTGCGCAAGCCCGGCAAGGTCGGCCCGATCCTGGGTCTGGTCTTCGGTGCCGCAGGTATCGGTCTGACTATGCTGGCTCAGAACCAGGGTTCCGGTGAGGGAGCCGGCAATAAGGCCATTGCCTTCATGATGGGGGCCGCGCTGCTGCTCGGTATTGCGGTCTTCCTCCTCACCCCGCTGGTGCTGCCCCCGCTGGTACGTGCCCTCGGTAAGGTCACCCGCACCCAGACCGGCAAGCTCGCGCTCGCCAACGCGCTGCGTTCGCCCAAGCGCACCGTCTCCACCGGTCGTGCCGTGCTGGTGGGTACCCTGGTTGTGTCGACTGTGCTGACCGGTTACTCGGTGCTGAGCGCCTCGCTGACCAAGGCCCTGGACCAGCAGTACCCGATTTCTGCGCAGGCGAAGTACAGCTCGTATGACCAATCCGAGGCTGCCTCCACCGTGACCAAGGCGGAGGAAATCGCCTCCAAGGTCAAGGGTATTAAGAACGTTCAGGCATCCGCCGTCGGTTACGCAGCCGGTGTGGTTGACTACACCGTCGAATACGAGGGACAGACCGCCAACCAGAATTCCGACCTGGTGGCGCTGAGCTCCTCCGATTTGAAGGCAATCCTGCCGGGCGAAAACTCGAACCTTGCGGATGACACCGTGCTCGTACCGCAGGGCCTCTGGAAGTCCGCTGGATTGAATGAGTCCAGTCGTCTGAAGGCACACGGCCCGCTCGGCGAAGTGGAACTCAAACCCGTCAAGTCCGCAACCAAGCAGAACCTGCTGATCGTCAACCCTGCCACCGCCGCCAAGCTGCAGGACGCCAAGAACCCGCAGAAGGTTGCCAACCCCGCCGCTGAGGAAGCTCAGAAGCGCATGGAAGAAGCAATCGCCAGCGGTGACCAGGAAGCTCAGACGAAGGCAGCACGTCTGACCGTCACCAGCCAGGCAACCGGTAACGACACCGTCGTTCTGGTGCGCGCCGCCTCCCCGCTGACCAGTAGCGAGAACGCGACCCTGCAGGCTGACCTGAACCGAGCCAGCCCGGACAGCTCCTTCACCGGTGGCTTGCAGGAACGTCAGACCTACGACCAGTTGCTGACCGTTATGCTGACCTTCACCCTGGTGATGCTCATGCTCGCAGTGGTCATCTCGATTATTGGTGTGGCGAACACGATGACCCTGTCGGTCAACGAACGCCGCCGCGAGAACGCGATGCTCCGCTCGCTGGGTCTGTCCCGCAAGCAGCTGCGCCGTATGATTTCCATTGAGGCGATTCTGATTACGCTCGCCGCAGTGGTGCTCGGTATGGTTTCCGGTGCGGTGATTGGTAGCCTCTCTGCGCAGATTATTATGTCTTCCATGAGTGCTTCCGCCCCGCTCGTGCTTGACCTGCCGTACGTCTGGTACGTGGTCATCCTCATTGTGGGTGTGCTTGCCGCGATGCTGGCTTCGGCTCTGCCGGCGGCTCGTTCGGCTCGCATGTCCCCGGTTGAGGGTATGCGCGGCTAACCCGCTGTACCTGGCATAGTCACAGTATCTGGCGAACCCGGATACTCGGCGTGAGAAAGCCCCGGAGGGTGCCTCGATCAGTGAACTGCGCCCCGAAACTTGGACGCATTAAA
>NZ_KV800092.1:0-452 GCF_001810135.1 Rothia sp. HMSC069D01 | reverse complement strand
GGTTTGGTGAGTCAAGACTACGGCCGTTATGAACTGACTGTGCGTGAAAATCTTCTTCTGGGTTTGCCTCAGGAGGCGGTTGAGCGTCTTGGTGATGCTGATTTGTGGTCGGCTTTGTCGGTGGCTTGTGCTGATGATTTTGTGCGTGGTCTTGAGGGTGGTTTGGATGCTCAGTTGGGTGAGTCGTTTGGTGGTGTTGGTCTTTCGGGTGGTCAGTGGCAGCGTTTGGCGTTGGCGCGTGTGGTTCTTCGGGATGCGCCGGTGTGGGTGTTGGATGAGCCGACGAGTGCTGTGGATGCTGAGACTGAGGAGGAGATTTTTGCTCGGTTGAAGGTGGCTGCTGTTGGGCGTTTGGTGGTGTTGGTGTCTCATCGTGCGTGGACGTTGCGTGGTGTTGATTCTGTGGTGGTGTTGGATGGTGGGTGTGTGGTGGAGCAAGGAACCTACCGGGA
>NZ_KV800091.1:0-27578 GCF_001810135.1 Rothia sp. HMSC069D01 | reverse complement strand
TATTTCAGGGGCCGGGAGAAGGTTACTGGTCTTGCCGACGTTGACATGTAGCACCGTATAGAGAAAGCCCTTGGGCTGAGAGATTAACTCTCAGCACAGGGGGCCTTCTGCATGCCAGCGGCGGCTCATTTAAGCGCCACCATTATCGGGTGATAATCGCGAAGTCGCTACTGGACAGGTTCGTGAAATTACCAATCTGCGCGTTCAGCCGGCACTTAGAAGTCACCGATAGCGCCGTGACCACCCGCTGATCCTCAGACACCAACACATGCCCCGAACAACCATCCGAAAAACTAATCAACTGCGCATCCGGAGAAATCGCCTGAACCAGCGTCGAAAACTCACCCGTACGCGGCAAAACCATCAACGGGTTCAACTCATCCGCACCACTCGGCCACACCGGAACCACCGTCACCGGCAAAACACTCTGATTCACCACACGAGAAGGAACCCGCAACTCAATCGACCGCAAACGCTGAATCGGGTACGCCGTCGAACGAACCTCCCTGTCAGAAATAGCCTTAGACGTCTCAGAATCAATACGGTTCAGCCATTCCTCAAAAGCACGAGAATCCTTAAACTCAGCAGACACATTCGCCCGAACCTGCACCACGCCATTAGCCGGGATACTCACCCCAGACAGATTCCACGAACACGGAACATCCACCGCAGTCACACTTGACTGATTCTTCGACACACCAGAAGACGCCTGACCGGCATCCCACGTCACCGAAGCACACGAACCACCCTCAACACCGGGAAGCACCTGCAAAATATCGCCCCGAAGAGCCGACTTCTGCGAAGAAAACTCAAACGTCAGGCGGGCACTCTTATCCCGCGGGTTATACGTACCCTCAATACGGGTACCCAAACCACTCGGCAAAGACGCCGAACTACGGCTCGAAGCAGACCACGACTCAGCCGTCTTAGACGAACCCTTACCGCCGCTCAAACCCACAAAAGCGAGCACACCCACAAGAATCAAAGAACCCAGGATGGCGCCCCACACCAGCGGGCGGCGCAACGGCGAACGGGCAGGCTCCTCATCCTCAACAACCTCATCAGGCACATATACCGGCTGCTCCACCACAAAAGGAGCGCGGATAACCGTCTCATTCTGCGCCTGACCCAGTGACGGCATACCCGCACCATACAGCTCCGTAACATTCTGCCCAGGCACCGCAGAAACCGCAGGCTCAGCACCATGAACCACCGTAGGCGTGTACCCCACAGCACCCGAAGACACCTCAACCCACCGAGGAAGCACCGTATCAGCCGAGAAACCCTCAGCCAAAAGACGCAACTTAGCGGCAGCCTCAGCCGCCCCAGGACGCTGAACCGGGTTCTCCGCCAACATCCCGTGAAGCACCTCAGCAACCTCAGCCGGAATCTGCGGCGACACCTGCACCGCACCACCACGCGCCGGAAGAGGACGCGCCGCCACCAACAACTCATGAAGAGTCACCGCGCACGCATAAACATCAACCGCCGGAGTAGCCACACCGTGCGCAGAACGCTCCGGAGCCATATACCCCGGAGTACCAGAAAACGAACGAGAAGCCCCCGAACCCGCAGAGCCAGTAAAAGAAGCAATACCGAAATCAGCCACACGAACCTGCTGATCCAGAGACTCCCCCAAAACACCGCTCAGCAGAACATTCTCCGGCTTAATATCCAGATGCATCACGCCCTGACGGTGAGCAAACTCCACCGCATTCAGAACCTGCACCATCAGACTCAACGCCAAACGAACCGGTAGCGGCCCCTCAGAATCCAGCTTCTGACGCAACGAACCGCCATGCTGAAACTCCATCACCAGAGCCAGCACGCCACCCTCAACCACCATGTCCGTCAACGGCACAATATGAGGATGCGACAGCGCCAACAACACCGAACGCTCACGCACAAAAGACTCAAGAACCACAGGATTCTCCGCAAGCTCCGGACGCAAAACCTTCGCCGCATACAGAGCCCACGAGCCGCTCATCGTAGCAGCCCACACCTCACCGACCGCACCAGAACCCACCCGGCGCACCAAACGATACGAAGAGCCAAGGGGAGCACCCGCAACCAAGCCCCCCGCAGGCTGACCAGCAACCTGCGGGGCAGGATGAGCATCACGACGCTCCGAGCCGGAGTACTGCGGCGAACCAGCAGGTACAGTCACGGGCTAACTCCTTAACATCAACTTCACAACAAGCAGGAAGACTCCCCAGACGGGGCGACCCCTACAGCAAAATAGCCGGTAAAGTTACACCATACCTCACCACACGACAAACAAGCCCTACAGTCCGCCACGGTGCTGAGAATCCTCAGGGCTCATCAGCTGCACCAGAACCGGCGACCCGGCAAGGAACGCGTAGCCACGACCAACGCTCAGCTGAACCGGGGCGCGCCTCGGAATAGAACCGAACATGTCCATATCCGTATCAACATTCGGCTGAACCACAGCACCAGTACGGAACTTGCGAATAGCCTTCGTCCAATGGCTATACAAAGGACGCAAATCAGTCGGCTTACCCGTAGCAATAATGTGAACGTCCGGGAAATCACCCTTCACAATCGCATCAAAAACGTTCATCGGGTCATCCACACGGTCACCATCATCAATCAGCAACAGCACCGGGCCCGCGGCATCCTGCAAAGCCGCCTGCACCTGAGCAGAAGCATTCTTGCTCTCAAACACCCGGTCAAAAACGCCCTCCGGCGCATTCACCAGACCGGAACGCTGATCGAAGACAGCCCAAACCTCCGGAACCTCCGCGGCATCCATACGTGCGTTCTCCGCTGCGATAGCGTCACCAGACGCCAACGCGGCAGACACCGCCTGCTCCGCCGCAGCCTTCGCCCGAGAAACCAGACGAGCAAACGCAACCAGCAGAGAAGACTTACCCGAACGCGGATTACCCGCAACCATGGCGTGCTCACCCTCATACAGCTCGAAAGCGCACGCCTCCAACGTAGCCTCCGCAATACCCACAGGGATACGCCACAGGCTCGGAGAAAACTCGGCGGCAGGCATGCTCTCCCACGAAACCCACGTCGGCAGCTGACCAATCACATCACGCTTAGCAGGAGCCTGCGGGAAGCGCTCACGAACCATAGAGACAGCCTCCTCCACGCCAACAGCGGGAGTAGCCACCTGCATCTGACGCAGACGCTTCGGGTCAACACAACGGCCGGGAACCGCAGCCGGAACATTCGTGCCGCGAATACCATGCGAGGAATAATCGTGGACATCGCTCAGCTGGAAGAACCACGTCTGCAAAGAAGCATCAAGAATCTGCGACGGGATATTCTTCGCGCGGCTCGTCGACACCACGCAGTGAATACCAACAGCAGGACCATCCGCATACACGCGGTAGAAATTCGCCAACAAATCCATACTCACAGCATCAGAGAACTCATCACGCAGCGTCGCAAAACCATCCAAAACAATGAAAAGAGGCTTACGGCGTGACGCATCAGCACGGCGAGCATCAAGCTCCGACTTCACAAAACGCAAGAAACGAGCCTGACGTTCCCTAGCGCCCTGACCGGTACCCACAGCAGAAACAACATGCGGCAAAGAACCCAACGGCAACAAGCCATCAGCGCCCATATCCACCAGAACAATATCAATGTCCTCCGGCGAATAATGCTGAGCCAAACCCAACACCACAGACTGAATCGTCGTAGTCGTACCACTACCGGCAACACCCACCAACAGCAGGTTGCTCATCTCAATATTCCAGCCCATAGGCACCTGACGCTGCAGCTCAGGCTCATCACCCAAAGTACACATCAGAACACCGTCCCGGACACCACCCACAGTGGGAAGATCCGGGTCGGGGAAGCCACGAACACCAAAATCAGCCAAATCAACATACGAACCCAACGGCTCAGGCCACACCTTACGAGGAGCAACCGCACCACGAGCCGCATGAGCCGCCACAACAGCATCAATCAGCAGATCCAGGTCATTCGCATCACTCGACGACACCTTCGGGCGCGCACGCTCCGAACGAGGAATACCGATACTATCGGTCGCGCGAACCTCCAGAGAAGTCACCACCTCAGTGCCACTCTGACCCGTCACCAGGGCAGTCTGCACCGGCGAAATATCATTCTGGCCCAGCTTCACATAGGCGCGACCCATCTGCGAACGCGAAATCTCCGAAGCATCCGGAACACCAATCACGTTCGAAGAATCCTCACGGCTCTGCACACGCAACGCCACACGCAAGTTCGTATTCGCCAGAATGTCATCATTTACCACGCCGGCAGGACGCTGAGTCGCCAAAATCATGTGCACACCCAGGGTACGACCCACCGCACCAATGCTCACCAGCGACGACAGGACATCTGGGAAGTCCTTCGCCAGCATCGCAAACTCGTCAATCACCAGCAGCAAGCGAGGCATCGGCTCCGGCGGGTTCGTCGCCAAATAATCCTTAATGTTGTCCACACCCTCGCCAGCAGCCGCAAACAGGCGCTGACGACGGTCCATCTCCGCCTCCAACGACTCAATAGCGCGGTGAGCCAACTGAGCATCCAAGTTGCTCAAAGTACCAATCGTATGCGGCAGACGCTCACACGTCTTAAACGCCGCACCACCCTTAAAGTCAACCAGAATAAAGTTCAAACGGCTCGGATCATGGTGAGCAGCCAAACCCGCCACCAACGAACGCAAAAACTCACTCTTACCCGAACCAGTGGTACCACCCACCAGACCGTGAGGACCATCCTTCACCAAATCCAGCGTGAACGCGCCAGAGTCGCCCACACCAATCTCAGTACTGAAACCATTAGCCTGCGACCAAAACGCCTCAATATCCTCAGCACCCGGAGGTGTCGGCAAACCAACCAGCTCAGGCAGCTTTACCAGCTGCGGCAAACCGCCGCCCAGAAGCAGACGCTCAGGGTCCTCATGATGCGCCAAAGTACGCGCCACATGAAGAGCATCCTCAGCGCTCACACCGGCGAGCACGCCATCGGTAACCGTGTAACGGCGGCGAGGCTCCGAATAGGTCATAGAAGCCTCCTCACCAATCTCCACGACCGAAGTACACGACGCAGGAAGACGATCAACAGAAGAAGCCAACACAATACCGGCAACACGGCGAGCACCCGCAGCAGCAGTCTTATTCGCCATCAGACGCACTTCATCGCCGTACGCCAAAAGGTCGCGTGCCGGCGACTCACGGCCCTCGGTGAGGGTATCCGAATCAACGACCACGCACAGGCCGCGGGTCGGAAGAGACTCAATGTCGTTGTATAGAGAGCGCAGCATCTGATCCGACTGCTCCTTACCAGAAGCAAACCAACGCATCTGCTGGTTCTGCGCCATATGCATGTGCGGAAGCCACGACGTCCACACCCAGTCCTGCGAGCGCGCCGAATCAGCGCAGACCGCAATCGTCATATCAGCAGGACCCGTGTGGGTCGCCGCCTGCAGCACCAGGCTACGCGCCAGGGCAAGAGACTGCTCACGCGGACCCACAATACCGATAGCGCCGCCCTCACGCAGGTCAGCAACCAGCGGGGCATCCCACAGGGTATTGTGCTCAAGAATATGCTGAACCTCAGGCTCAGGATTGCTCGGCTTCGTCAGCTCAGGAGCCCAATGAATATGCCCAGTACCCACATGGAAAGTCAACAGGTCAGGGCTTGTGCTCCGGCGACGCCACAGCGTCATCGCGGGAAGAAGCGCCCGCAGCTGAACGGCATCCGGTGCCGGGGCAAGGTCGTGAAGACGCTCAATTTCCTCACGGTTACTCAGAGCGATACGTTCCTTGAACTTCTCCATTTCCTGCTCAAAACGCACACGCTCCTTCACCTTATCCTTAGCGTGACGACGTTTCTGCTCCACCCACATGCCAATACTCAGAATGGGGCTGAGCATCGCGAAAAGGGCGTAACGAATCTCCTGCATAATGGCGACCATTGCCGCCGCCATGATAATCGGGCCCACCGCCATCGCAATATTGAACTTTGGCGGGTCAGAGACGTTCTTGCGGGTAGGTGCCTCCACCTTCTCCGGGGCGCTCAACGCACCCTGACGCGGCGGACGGTTAAACGGTGCAGTACCCGACGCGCTCACATTCGGGGCGCTACCGGGGCGAGGCGCTGCCTTCTCCTGAGGAGCAGGCCGCAGGGTCAGAACACAATCACCAACATGGATCGTGGTGCTCTCAGAAACAGTCAGACCCTCCTCAGGGATTTTCTGACCGTCCACAAAACTACCGTTCGTAGAACCCGGGTCAGTGATGCGCACCTTCTGAGTGTTTGTCGACTCATCATGCACCACCTGCAGGTGCAGATGCTCCCACGATGCGCTCGCCGTGGGCAGCACAATATCGGCGTACGGGGAACGACCCGCCACCAGAGGACGCGAAGAGGGGATAGGGCGCGGCAGGGTAACCGTCGAACCGCCGCTCAAGCAGACGCTCCAGCCCTGCACCAGGGAAGGGTAGGAGAGCGGTGCCCTAGAGATGCGCATACCCTCCATCGGCTTGACCTCCGCCAGAGTGGAGGATGCCGTCACCGGGCGGTTATCGCAATACAGCGGCTCGTCGGCAGGCAGGGAGGGGCCACCGGTCGCCTGGATGAGATCAGCGATGGTCGTCTCAGGCTGCCAGGAGTCTAGTTCATAGCTCCCGTTATGCTCTTCAAGTTCAAGGAAAAAGCGCATAAGGTGTTCTCCAAAATAGATAAATCGTGAGCCCCGCTGGTGGACGGACTAGAAGTAATACCCGAAAGCCGGGGTGTGATGGGCTGGCTCTGTACAGTAGGCTCCGTGTGGAAAGGCTAGTCGCGAGATTCTGAGGTGAACGTGCGAAGCATCCACACCGGCGGATTCACCGCATCCGTCGAGGAAGACCCGCCCTGAATCATCGAAGCTTCCGCGGTCGGGTAAAGAAGACCCACCTGCCCTCCAGCGGCGTAAGAAGACGAAAAATCCAACGGATACGCGACCGTAGAATCTTTAGCGTCCAAACGAAGGGTTCCTAGAACCCGTCGAACCGCCTCAGGAGTGTATTCACGAACCTGGCTCGTGGCATACGCAAAAGCCAAAAGCGCGTTATGGGAGGGAGCATCCGCCCACACTGCCGATTTCGAGAACGACTGTTCGCCTGACAAATCCTTGAGCGAAGAATCATTCTTCATACGCTCAACCGTTGACACAAATGCCGAAGAAGCGCGACCGGCATCATCAGCACTCAACGCCGCAGCACGTGCCTGCACACGCCCCACAATGCGAATATTGTCAGTCAAGGAACCACCGTTCTCCAGAAGAAGACGTATAAAAGGCTCCGTCAAAGCTTCCTCACCCGCAATCACCGGAGAAGTAATACCCGCCCTCTGAAGAGAACGAAGAACCTTTGCCTGAGTCGACGCCGAACCCGTCAAAACCAGAACAGGAGAAGAGCCCGAAGACTTGTCCCCCAGAAGGCGCGTCAGCTCCTTGAGAATGTCTTTCATGCTGTCTTCATCAGCAGAAACCTGAACGCGATTCGTATAGGGAAGGTCCGGTGCAGAGCCCTCACCCGCATCCAGCAGGATGGTGCGCACACCATCAAGCTGCTGCGAAGAACCCGTGCTAGAGACACCGGCAAGCGAACGAATAGCAGTCGTATAGACCTGCTTCTCCTGCTCAGGGTCCAGAGCAAAACTCCATACCCCATCGCCAGCATCTACCCGGTCATACGCCTCAATCACCGCAACATTGCGTTCCTTAGCGGCAGCCGTAGCACCCCGAAGATGCTCACCCCGAGAAGCAAGCACAATACCCAGAGCACCCTCAGAAGAGAGCTTCTCTACCGCCTCACGGGCACCCTGCTCCGTTCCCTTATCGTTCGCATAAAGAACCTTCACAGAAGACTTACCCAAAGCCAGACGGTACTGCGCAACACGAGCACCCTGAGCATTCAGACGCCACGCAGACCCCTCAGCATCATCACCAAAAGTAGTAACAACACCAATAACAGGCTCACGACCAGACGCAGGAAGAGAAATAGCCTGCTGAACCGTCACCGCAGACGCAGGGTTCGTACCCGTGCCAAGCGGCAAAGGCTGAGGAGTCACAGCGCGCACGCCATACCAGATCCCCACCACCGCAAGGCTAAACAGCACACACAGACTGACACACCACACCACGGTGCGCTGAGTGAGCCGCCTGCCCTCGCGGCGGTGAGGACCTGAATCAGAGCCCAAATGAGGGGAAAACCCCACGGCTAATCACCAATCTGGAAGGTGTACACCGTCTTCACCTCTGCACTGCCAGCATTCGACAGATGGAAGGTCGGCAGCGAACGCAGACGCTGCAGCGACGCCTTGAACTGTGCCTGACGCTTCTGCAGAGCAGCAATATCCTCAGAGCGGAGGTTCGTGTAACCCTGAGCATTCTGCATCGCCAAAGCAAGCTGGTAATCAGCCGCACCAGCCTTCGCGCTATTGCTCTTGAGCGCGCCCAAGAGGCCAGCACCCTCAGCGTTGCTATCACCCAAATCAAGCATGAGCTTCGACAGGTCGTTATTCAGCTGAACGGATGCACCAGCCAAATCTCGGGTAGCGTTCTCAGCGCGGGTACTCAGAGCAACCAGAGAACGCTCAGTCACCGAATCCAGAGACTGACGCAGACCCTCAATACGATCATTCATATCCTTGTGCTGAACCTCGATAGACTCACCAGCCACCTGAACCACAGTATTCGCGGTATCAGTAATGCCAGCAACCGAAGCGGAGAACGCCTCCTTAGCAGCCGAAGCGCTAGAAGAACCATCGCTCGAAACCTTACGAATCTCCTCGCTAATCATGTTCGTCAGGCTCTCGCGAGTCTCATTGGCAGACTCCTTGAACGCTTCCTTAATAGCGGTGGAGAGGTCAGCCTGCATGTTCGTCATATCCTCCAGGTTCTTACCCAAAGCATTGACAGCATCCGAAGCTGAATGGATACGATCACGCAGAGAAACCTTAGCCTCATCAGTAGGCTCTTCCTTCTTTTCCGCGTCCTGGTTCTGCGCGTTTGCGGCATCGTTCAGGGTCTTCTCAACCTCGCCCAGGGCACCATCTACCGCGTTCACAGCGTCGTTAAGGTCCTTGGCGTCGCGAGCCAGACCCTCCTTGGGGTCATCCATCGAAGTAGCGGCAAGAACCTCATCCCACGCAGCTACCGCGGCAGCAATACGCTGCTCCATCGGAGTACGTGCTGCCGGGGTGTTCGAAGTGTAGGTACGCTCGTTCGCGTTCTCCACCGTAATGACGCGAGTATTACCTTCCGTGGCAGTAGGCTCGGCGGAAGGCGCCTCAGAAGAGGGAGCGGCGGAAGGAGCCTCAACCTTCTTCGACGGCTCCTCAGAAGGAGCCACAGAAGCAGACTCAGACGGCGCAGGGCTAGGAGCCTCAGACGGCGCCTCAGAAGACGGGGAAGCAGACGGCGAAGCCGCGCCACCACAAGAAGAAGCCGTCAGGTATCCACGCAGATGCTCCACCTGCTCAGCAGACAGAGAACCGCCACGCTCAGTAGACAGAGCACAAAGCTGCTCCGCCAGTTCCTTATTCTGAGCGCTCATAGAACCAGAACCGTCCACCAGCTCCGCACGAGCAGAAGCCGCACGAGAATGAACGTTCTTGATGCTCTCAATCAGACGGCTCGACGTTTCCTTCATCTGATTCACACTCTGACGAGCCGCACTAACCTTCTCACTCAAAGAACGCACAGCATCAGCATCAAGAGAAGACGGGTCCTTCTCCACCTGTGCAACAAGCTCATCCATCTGACGCTTCAACGCCGAATAGTTGTTGTTCGCACCCTTCAAATACTCCGGCTGCAGGTGATCCACAATCTTCTCACCGGTAGCAACCAGCGCAATCAGAGAGCTCTGCACCGTCACCGACGCACCGAACAGGGCGCAGGTCACCGAACCGTTAGAAGAACAAGTCTCAGCGGTCGGGTGTTCCGGACCGACAATCTCACGAATCGAAGCCGTAAGATCCTGCTGGCAGTCCGAACTTGCCTCCGCATACGCATTCAGAACAGCAGACAGCTGAACCAAGTTACCGTACACGCTACGGCTACTTGCACCCTCCTCACGATGCACAACACAACGACCGCCGCTATGTGAAACAGACACATTGGGGCGCGCCGTCGTATCACCCAGCATCGAGTGAAGAGCAGCAACAGTACGCTCCAACTGAGAAATCAGCTGAGAATTATTAGTACGCGAAGCCTCAGAAAGGTCCTTTTGCAGGCTCTCAATATTCGCCTGCAGACCCTGCATAGTCTTCGTCAACGATTCATTCTGAGTCTTCAGATGCTCGGCAGTGTCCTTACCCAAGGTCGCAGACGTATCATCCAGGCTCTGACGCACCTGAGCAACCTGCGAACTAGCACTAGTCAACGTCGTATTAACCTCGTTGACCGTATCAATAGTGCGCTGCAGAAGCGCCACCTGAGACGCATCCTGAGAGGTGAAACCGTTAGTAATGATTCCTGCACCAGACAAATCAGAAGCAAAACCAGGCTGCACCGAAATGTTGAAGGTAGGCGCACTAAAATCCTTCGCCTTGACCTTCAACACAAAAGAGGAAGAACTACCAGTCACCGGAGGCGCGGAAATAGCACCCCACTGAACAACAGCCTTACCTTCATCATTGGTGCTCACCACACCATTCGTCGACGAATCAGCCGCATCAGGGGTCGTAATAACCTGAGTAGGAGAACCCGAGAGAACAGTAGAAGCAGCAATAGAGAACGGAGTACCAACCGGTGCGGGGCTAGTACGGCTAGTACCGGACGCATCATAGGTGACGTCCTCGGTCTTCACCGTCAGGTTCTCGACCGTAACCTTAATCGTGATTTCGCCGCTGTAGCCGTTCAAATCATTCAGGTTAGTGCCGCTACCGCGCTCAGTAGAATACTGCAGGCTCACACGCACAGGAAGGTCATTAACGACGTCCTTCGGCTTGAACTGCACATTGCTCGAGGAGCTCGTACGATCCTTGTCATTAACGTAAATGTTGGTCGACTCAATCGACGAAACCTCGCCGTCACGACCCATCTGAATATTCACGTTCTGCAGAACATTAGTAGCGTTCTCCACCTGGCGGGGACTCTGAGAAGTAACAGTACCCTTATCGGAAGGGGCACTGTTATTGTTCGTGCCCGTGGAGCAAGAAGAGAAAATAAGTGCCGTCGTGACACCCAAAATCAAAGGGAAGCGGAGTAGACGCTGACGCGCTGTGGTGTGGTTGGTCATGATGATCTTTTCGTTGAGTTATATACCGTGCAGACACACAACAGCGGCAAGTCTGAAACGCCACTGTATAGTGCCCACCTGAGTGGATAGGGTCAGGGGCAAAGCCGGAAAGAGAAAAAGCCCCGTACCACTTTATCAGTCCAATATGGGAAGGTTGATATTTTTTCCTCCTAGTCGGTGCCTCATCAGGATATTCAATTCAACCTTGAGGTGATAGTTAAAGGTATTTTTCATTTCGTTTCAACCTAGTGCACTTACCGAACTCTGTTCGACATAGAAAAACCCCGCGGCTGAGGTCATCTCTCAACCCGCGGCGCTCCACAGTTTAGCTTGCTGCCGGTTCAGCCTCCGGGTCTTCCTCGTCTTCCTTCTCGGGGATAGCAACACCCACGGTCAGGTACCTCTTCGCCAGCAGGTACGAGGCGATCACCGGCACCACATACACCAGCGACAAGCCGCTACCAGACTGCACAACATCAGCGGCAAGACGCACCGCCGCCAAACATCCACCCAAACCCACCAGGGTGACGCAGAAGCCACGCAACACGCCGTACCCGGCAGCGCCCTCCTTAAAGGTCGCCGCCCACAGCTTGAACAGGGAGCGGCGCACAAAAATCAGGAAGACCGGCACCAGGCACAGCACCACCGAAACACCCACAGGCTCATAACCGGCAGTAGCGAACGAAACCACCGGAATCAGCAGGCAGAAGAGCGCCATCAGGGCACTCACACCCAGCACCACCAGGCGTACGTACCGGTTGATGCGCTCCATGCGTCGCAGGTTAGGGATCTCCTCGTTCGGCGCCGCGGCGTTGTAGAAGAACAGCAGAAGAACCAGCGCGGACACCGCCACATACCAGGGCGCGAAATTGATGCCGCCCGCCTGCGGGGTGAGGGCAACCTGCGGGACACCCGCCAGGGAGAGAGCAGCGAGCAGAACAATCGCGGCAACGCAGAGCGTGCCCACCGTCAGCAGAAAGTAGTGGTACGCGCCGCCGTTCTTGGTGTTTTTCACGCACTGCTCACGAGTGCCGTCAATCGTCACGACGGAAAACAGCATTATCGAGATGGGGATGATGCTCCACGCGTATTCACCCGTCATGACGGGGACGAGCGTGAGAAGAACGGATATAGAGAAAAGAATCCACAGGCATACTCGCTGCAGGGTCGGTGAGGAGGCGAGGGCCTCTCCAAAAAAGCCGATGATAAAGTCGCCGATAAAGCTCACGGTGGATTCCTTTCTGCGGGGGTGGGGTTACTCTTTGATCTCTTCAAAGCGGAGGACGCTGAAGTCGAATTCGTCGTTGCGGGTATCGAAGGACTTGTACGCCCTATATTTCTTGCCCGTTTCAAAGTTCTGGAGGTATTTGCGGATGGGTATACCATCAGGGGATTTGCTTGATGTGATGATTCCGCACTCTTCCGTTTCGAATTCACCAGAGATTGAGTAGGGGTCCTCGTGCTCAATGATTTCGACTGAGGTAACAGTGCAGATAGCGGATTCATTGCCCGGGTTGTAGTTGGTCATAAAATGTAAGGACGCGAAGAACCCTAGAATGACTACTACGGTTATGATGGAGCCACGTGCATCCCATACATCTTTTGCTATGTCGCGAAGATACTCTTTGAAATCGACTTTATTCTTCTTTTTCTTGGTGTATCTCTTTTTGTTGATCTTCTTTGGAGTCCCAGTTTCGGTAATGTAATTCGCCTCTGGGTAACTATTTTTCTTCGAGGTGTTCCTTTTCTTTGAAACGTTCTTTTTCCTGGGGGAGTTCTTTTTCACTGCTCTTCATCTTCTTTCTGGGCTGCGGGCTGTTATTCTGTGATTTCTTCAAAGCGGGTCGTCTCAAAGAGCTGCGCTCATGGTGCGTACGTCCTTGTGCGGTAATGGTTGGTGAATCATGCCCGCCCCGGTGAGGTGGTGGGCACATCCTTAGCCTATCGCACCGTATCTGACCAGAAGGTTAACTCGATGCGATGCTCGGGTGAAGACTGGGCGACCATTCACCAGAGGGCCGGGACCCGTGCGTGACCACCCAATTTCCTGAGCTGCCATGAGGGGGACTCTGCCCCTCCTGCATTGTTGAGGGTGTGGACTAAAGCGAACTAGTGTGCAGACGTTGCATGGAAAGCCTCGGGTGGTGCGAGTTGAAGACTCGCACCACCCGAGGCTTTATTTTTAGCTCATGAGCTGGTTATTCTTTGATTTCTTCAAGGCGAAGAGTGTCAAAGTTTCTACCATCATTTCTCGTGCTCCATGTTTTATACATCTTATACTTCTTCCCAGGCTGAATTTCGGAAACGCACGCTGGAATATTCTTTCCATATGGTGCTTCATACATTTTAATAGTTCCGCATTCTTTTGTTTCAAAAACACCAATGAGTGCAACATCATTCATATTTCCAAGCATCCCACCTCGTTCTTTAGTGTAGGCAGATTCTATAGTGCAGATAGAGTAGGATCCGTGACTATCATCATGGAGAAAAAATTGAAGACATGAATAAAATACAATGAGTGTAATACCAAGAATTATTGCAAATCGATGTTCCTGCTTCCAGGTATTCGGATATTTTTTACGCATTTTCCAAGGTGGCATTGCTTTCCTACTTTCAGCGTCTTGTCTGGTGGGTTTGCCGCAGGTTCTGGAGCTGCGAACTATTATTCCTTGATTTCTTCAAAGCGGGTCGTTACAAAATCTTGATCTTTCTTAGGTGAACGATTTGAAACATGGAACAGGTACTTTTTTCCTGGCTGCGCCGTCTTGACATATGCAGGAATCTTCCACCCCTCAGGGGGTTCAAACATTGTGAGGGTGCCGCACTCCTCCGTCTCAAAGACGCCCTTCAAACCAATATCAGTCATGCCACCAAGGTCTGTGCCGCGACGCTCTTGCGTGTACGCCTTAGTCACGGTGCAGGTGGCGGTGAAACCGTCACTGTCATCACGTAGATTTATAGGAATAATAAAAAAGATATACCCAACGCACATCGTCAGAAAAAGCATTGTAATTCTTTCCGACCATTTGTTATGAGATTCCATCACTCACCTCATTTCTCACGAGAATTCGGGGCCTTCTTTGCCTCGCGCGCCTGCTGACGCTCCAACCTACGCGCCTCATTACGAACAGCCTTACGGCGGCGACGCTGACGCTCACTCTTCGTCACACCCACCACATACTTCGTCTTACACAAGTCATAAAACTGGGCGTAAATATCGCGCGAAGAACCATACATCCCCACCACGCTCATCACATCCAGTCCGTCTTCCTCAGCCCAATGCCCATGATCATCACGGTAAAGCACCTGCGCCATCAGGATCGTCGCATCAAACTGATACGGGTCAAAACTACAAGTGCGTTTACCCATCTCAGTACTGCCAATACGCAAGAACCCGTTCTTGCCGTTGTTCTCCACATGGGCAAACGTGATGGACGGGTAGGTGAAAGTGCGTTCCTTCCACCGCCAGTTACGCCACCGCACGCAATCCTCGCGTAGCTCAAGGTAGAAGGCGTAGCAGTGGTTCAGTGGGAGAGCGCCCAGCAGACCAAGCCCAAAGGCACCTATAAACAGCAGAACCCATTGATTAACAATCTCTCGGTCACCGGAAGGACGCGGATATCCCAGGCTCAGCCAAATAATAGGCCAGATGACGAACCCAAGGATTGTGGCGCTCCAAGAGAAGAGAAATCCGAAAAGGGGCCTTTTCTGTCTCTTATTCAGCGTGGGTTTGCCGAGCTTAATACGGATACCCGGTATCAGGGCGACGATAAGTCCTGCGAGGGCTCCGTCTTCTGCTGCGCTCATGGTGTGTACGTCCTTGTGCGGTAGTGGTTGGTGAATCACGCCCGCCCCGGTGAGGTGGCGGGCACATCCTTAGCCTATCGCACCCAATCTGGACGGGAGGTTAACTCGACGCAATGCTCCGGTGAAGACTCGGCAACCACTCCGCAGAAAACGCGAATCTGGGCTTAACCACCCAATTTCCTCGGCTACTCTGAGAACGAACCCGCACCCTCCGCATCGCTGCCGGAAGGCTGCCGGTCACCGATAGATAGAAAGGCTGGTGAGCGACCATGGTCAACACCATCATGATTTTCATATGGGGCGCACTTGACTCCCTGCTGATTTACAAGGTCCTCCGCACCGTAGTCACATACGAACTCAACCGACACCGCGAAAAGAAGCTACGCGCCGAAGCTGTATACGTCATGCGAACGAACCGCTTCGAAATTGCTACCTATGCCCTAGTAATTCTCTCGTTTGCGATAGGAGTCTTCGTCATTCACCTAGGGGAAGACGTAGGATTCCACTTCGCATTCGACTTTATTGGCCTCGGCATGACCGGCTTTTTTATGTTCTTCTTCTGGAACGGCGCCGGTACCTACACTAAAATCTCGCCCGAAGGAATCGAAAGGGGAGAGCCGTGCAACGATACGGTGTTCTTCCCGCTCAACGCGATTGACTCGGTCTCATACGACAACAACACCGACCGCGAATACGCAGACTCCCTCCACTTCTACACAAAATCCGGCAAACTGGTCACAGAATTCTGCCCCGTCTTCGGCAGCTACCCCCTCCTCGCAATGACCCGCTTCAGGATTGAAAACGAGCGCTGGCCAGACATGAGCAACCCTGACGACATTGCCCAGATTGATGCCTGGGCGAACCGCCGCTCTACCCTCCGGTACTTCAGCTACGGCAAAATCAGTGGTCTCGCCGAAGTAGACATGTAGCCCGCAATTTAGGCTGTTTTCAGCCCGTATTGAGTGCGTGCCCGGCGTGTTTTCAACCAATATTTCCGCAATTTTTCTGCCGGAAAAACGTTGACTAGCCCGCATGATCTAACCCTCAACTAGAAGGTGTACTCTGCACGTAAAAACATTAACGTTGAGGCTTACAATAAAAAAGGTTTAACGCACAGCCGCACGCCGTGCACACACCATGTCACTTCACAGAAACACCGACCCCGAAAGGCACACCATGGCCACCAAGAAGCCCGCACGCCTCACCCGCCGCGCAGCACTCGCCGCCGCAGGCGCAGGCGCAGCAACCGCCCTCGGCGCACTGCTCACCCCCGCGCAGGCAACCACCTACCGCCCCACCGTGCGCCGCAACCCCTACAACCGCTACTACTCCGACCGTTACGGCCGCCGCACCCGCATCGTCATCAGCGACTACTACGGCAGCTCCTACAGCCACTACTACTATTACGGCGGCTAAAAAATACCAAGCCCAATAAACATATACTGTAAGACGGCACTACATTCGTGTAGTGCCGTCTTCCCGTTAGATGCCGCAGGCATCACCCGCACCACGGTGCGGAAAACACACCACAGATAGAGAGAAAAAATGAAGAACGTAACCCGCCGATCCGCACTCGGCCTGTTTGCCGCAGCCGGTGGCGCAACCCTCCTGGCGGCATGCGGTTCGCAGTCCCAGGCATCCAGCGGCTCTGCATCTGCATCCGGTAGCGCTTCTACCTCGGATGCCGAAGTTAACAACGCACGCGCCGACTACTCCGGTCCTGCTGTCCTGGACGGTTACACCTCCAAGCCTGCTGACTACCAGCTGGCAACCCGCACCGAGCCGGCCAAGAACGTGCCCGTGCCGACCAAGCCCGCCGTCGCCAACGAGAACAGCGTGGAGGGCCTGTACCAGTCCATCGCGTTCTTCGGCGCAGCCATGGAATACTACATGCGTACCGGTAAGACCGAGCCCCTGCGTGAAAGCGCCATGGACAAGAGCGAACTCAAGTCGATGCTCGAGCCGGAAGACGGCACCCTCGGGGAAAAGCTGGTCAAGGGCGAAGTCTGGATGCACGACCCGACCGTCACCATCACCCTGCTCTCCGCACAGCCCACCCGCGATGGTAAGGCATACACCTGGAATGCTCGCTTCACCCTTACCCGCGGCGAATTCATGGCATCTAAGGATAAGGTTCTGGAGGTCCCCGAAAGCGGTCGTGAGAACGTCAACGAGCGTACCCTGCGCGGTGTGTACGAGAACGGTGCGTGGAAGCTGACCGGCATGAAGTCTGACTCTGAGGCTTCCGCTTCTGCATCGGCTTCTGCTTCCTAAAAGCTGCAGTCTAGAAGCGTATAGCTTCTAACAACAGAAAGGCGCCCGCCCCGTGGATAGAAACCACGAGGCGGGCACCACCACCGTAGATAGAGAGAATCAATGAAGAATGTAACCCGCCGATCCGCACTCGGTATGGTTGTAGCCGCCGGTGGCGCAACCTTCCTCGCAGCATGTGGCGCGCAGCCCCAGGCAACCAGTGGCTCTGCTTCTGCATCCGGTAGCGTATCTGCTTCCGCGTCGGCATCCAAGAGTGTTCGTAGCGACTACTCCGGTGTTGCAGTCCTGGAGGGCTACACCTCCAAGCCTGCTGACTACCAGCCTGGAACTCGCACCGAGCCGTCCAAGAATGCACCCGTGCCCGTGAAGCCTGCTGTTGTCAACGAGAACAGCGTAGAGGGTCTGTATCAGTCCATCGCGTTCTTTGGCGCAGCCATGGAATATTACATGCGCACCGGCAAGACCGAGCCGCTGCGTGAATGTGCACTCGATAACTCCGAGCTGAAGAACTTCCTCGAACCTGACGCACGTTCCCTGGGCGCTGGTCTGCAGCAGGGCAAGATTTGGATGCAGGACCCGGCTGTCACCATCACCATGCTTACCCCGCAGCCTGAGCGTGACGGTGATACCTACAACTGGGATATCCGCCTGACCATGGACCCCGGCGAGTTCATTGCAAGCAAGGAACGCGTGCAGGAGGCCCCCTCTGAATCAGAACGTAAGGAAGAGGTGGACCGCACCCTGCACGGTGTGTACGAGAACGGCGCGTGGAAGCTGACCGGTATGCGTAATTCTTCTTCCTCTTCTTCTGCATCGGCTACCGCTTCGGCTTCTGCTTCCTAAAAGCTTCAGCTTAGAAGCGTATAGCTTCTAGAACTAAAAAGGTGCCTGCCCCGTGGAATAAACCCACGAAGCGGGCGCCTTTCTTATATACGCAATAAAGCATATACCCTTATCGGGATGCTACCAGATGCGCACGCGCTCCTCCGGAGCCAGGTACAGTGCATCGCCCTCAGAGACACCAAACGCCTCGTAGAACTCATCAATATTGCGCACCACACCGTTCACACGGAACTCATCCGGCGAATGCGGATCCACCGAAATCATCACCTCAGCATGCTGCGGGCGGGACTTCGTGCACCAGCCGCGAGCATTCGAGAAGAAGAAACGCTGAATACCGGTCATGCCGTCAATCACCGGCGCGTCAGCCAGCGACTCAATGCCCTGCTTCTTCAAAGCCAGACGGTACGCCTTCAACGCAATCGACATGCCAGCTAGGTCGCCAATGTTCTCGCCCAGAGTCAGCTCACCGTTCACGTGGAACTTCGGGTCCAGACCCACCGGAACGTACGCGTTGTACTGCTCCACCAGCGCGGAGGTGCGCTCCTTGAACTTCGCGTAATCCTCCTCAGTCCACCAGCTCTCCAGCTTGCCGTCACCGTCGTAGCGGGAACCCTGATCGTCAAAACCGTGACCAATCTCGTGGCCAATAATCATGCCGATATTGCCGTAGTTCGCCGCATCGTCAGCATCCGGGTTGAAGTACGGCGGCTGCAGAATCGCTGCCGGGAACACAATCTCATTCGCCGGCGGCATGTAGTACGCGTTCACGGTCTGCGGAGTCATCAGCCACTCCGACTTATCCACCGGCTGACCCTTACGGGCAATCAGCCAGTCAGCGTCAAACGCACCGGTACGGCGCAGGTTCTCGAACAGGTCACCGGGCGCCAGCTCCAGTGCGGAGAAGTCACGCCACTTATCGGGGTAACCAATCTTGGTGACGAACTTCGACAGCTTCTCCAGCGCCTTCTGGCGGGTTGCCTCAGTCATCCAGTCCAGCGACTCAATAGACTCGCGGTACGCCTCCAGGAGGTTGCCGACCAGAACCAGCATCTTCTCCTTGTGCGAAGGCGGGAAATGCACAGCCACGTACTCCTGGCCAATCTCTTCGCCCAGAGCCTTCTCGACAGCGCCCACGCCGCGCTTCCAGCGCTCACGAATCTGCTGGGTACCGGAGAGGGTCTTGCCGTAGAAGTTGAAGCTTTCCTGAACCAGTTCGTCGTACATGAACGGCGCACGTGAACGCAGAACAGTCCACACAGCCCACAGCTTCCAGCTCATCAGCGGGATGGAGGTGAACAGCTTAGCCGCACCCTCAAAGAAGGACGGCTGAGCCACAATAACCTGACCCAGGGTCTCCGGGTCGGCACCCAGAGCCAGCAGCCACTGCGAGAACGGGAAGCCGGGGAACTTCTCGTCCAGCTCGGTAGCCTGGTACGGGTTGTAGGTCGCCTCCGCGTCGCGGTTCTCCACGACGTTCCAGTGCAGGCGAGCCAGCTCAGACTCGTGAGTGAACACCAGCTGAGCCGCCTGCTCCGGGGTGAGACCGAAGCCCTCAGCCAGACCGGTCAGCTGGAACATGCGGGCAATATGCTCAACATACGCCGCGCATGCAGCCTCGTGCTTCTCTTCACGGTAGTAGGATTCGTCCGGCAGGCCCAGACCCGACTGGTACAGGAAGAACGTGTAATTCTTCGGGTCCTTCGGGTCGTTGCTGGTGTACCAGGCGAACAGCTGCGGCAGACCCGCACGAGACAGCAGCGCCAAGGTCACAGCCAGGTGGGAGGGGGTTGCCGAGTTTAGAATCGGGGCGATCTCCTTCAGCAGTGGCTCCAGGCCGTCCGCCTCAATCTTCTCAACATCCATGAAGGAGTTGTAGAGCGCGCCAATACGGGACTCCGGCTGCTCCTTCGCAATCTTCTCCACCAGCTCACGCACGTGCTTCTCTGCGTTATCGCGGAGGGTGTACAGGCCGCCGTCCTTGGGGCGGTCCGCCGGGATTTCGTGGGTAGCAAGCCACTTACCGTTGACGTGGCGGAAGAAATCGTCGCCCGGCTTGACGGTTTCATCCACCCATTCTTTAGTGATTCCAGAGTTAGTAGTCATGGTTCCATTCTAGGTTCTTAACGTAAGAAGCCACACGATTACCGACAAGCCACCATATGGTGACTCACCAGCAAACGTGTGGCTTCCCTACACGAAAGACTGGGCAATTATGCCTGAGCCGCCAGCTTCTCTGCACGCTCAGCCATCAGACGCTTCTCAGCACCGTTAACCAGCCAGAGGAACAGAACCGCCAGACCCGAGCACACAATCATGAAGACGAACGCGGTGCTCCAACCCCAGTGGTCAACAATAATGCCGATACCGGCAGAAGCCAGGGTCGCACCCAACGCGTAACCGAACAGGCCGGTGAAGCCCGCAGCGGTACCCGCAACATGCGAGGGGGATAGGTCAATAGCCTGCAGACCAATCAGCATGACCGGGCCGTAAATCAGGCCACCAATCAGAGCCAACGCAACGTACGCAATCCACAGCGGCGCATCCGAAGAAGGCAGCCAGTACAGCAGAATCGCGCCAACGGTCGCAATCAGGAACAGGATACCCGCGGGGGAGCGGCGACCCTTGAACATGCGGTCAGAAACGTAACCGCACAGGACGGTACCACCAATACCGGCAAGCTCCAGAATCGAGAAGCCCGCAATACCACCCTCAAGGGAAGCGTGGCGCACATCGTGCAGGTACTTCGGCGCCCACACCAGCACACCGTAACGCAGGGTGTACACGAACACGTTTGCCAGCGCCAGGTACACCATGGTCGAGTTGGTCAGCACGTGCTTACGGATGGTGGTCCAAGTGGACTCCGCACGATCCTCAGCGGTGGACTCAACCTTGTGCGGGTCGTTGCGGTACACGTCAACGGTGGGCAGACCCTCAGCCTCGGGGTTATCACGAATCAGTAGCCACGCCACGAACGCCAGAACGAAGCTGATGACGGCCGGGAACCAGAATGCAACCTCCCAGGTCTTACCGAACAGGGAGAAGCCCCAGGCCACCAGCAGGCCGGACAGCGCACCACCGACGTTGTGGGCGGTGTTCCACCACGAAACCTTCGCGCCGCGCTCGCTGGTGGAGAACCAGTTCACGAGCACACGACCCGAGGGCGGCCAGCCCATGCCCTGGAAGATGCCGTTGAAGACCATGATGGTCGCCATGATGGAGGCGATAGCGGCACCGTAGCCGGCCGCGCCCGCGCCTTCACCCATGTAGCCGGTCAGTGCCAGCAGAATGTTTGCAATACCCGAGAGCACCAGGCCGATGGGCAGGAACAGACGCGCGTTCGAGCGGTCGGAAATCATTGCGGTCAAGAACTTGCTGAAGCCGTAAGCCAGCAGCAGTGCCGTGGACAGTGCACCAATTGCTGCGTTGCTGAAGCCAAGTTCCTTGGTCAGAATCGGGGTGACCAGCGGGACGTTGTTACGAATCAGGTAGAAGGTCGCGTAACCGATGAAGATACCCATGAAGACCTGCAGGCGCATGCGTGGGTACTTCGCATTAACTTCTGCTTCGCTGAGCTGGGGCTTGGGTGCCGGAATAGCGAGCCAGCGGGGTACAGAACCCTTCTTCTTCTTTGATGAAGTGGTAGTAGTCATGCTGGAATTCTAAAAACGAATTCTTATAAAAATGCTAATCCGATGGGCATATGTGCATAGTCTTGCTTGTTAAGGTGAACGGATATTCAGAACGTTTATTCTTTAAAATGTGTTTTTACCCCGTAAATTCGGGGAAGTTCAAAGAATGTGTGATGCATATCTAGCTACTGGGCAACATTGCCGCAGGTTAGTCAATGAATATAAATACTTTCCCATTGAGTAAGTATGTGTTTTGGTCAGACCACACTTAAATTTAGAGTAATTTATACCCTAAGTTCAAATAAAAACCACCTCAACACCGCTAAATCAGCACCCAAAACGGCACAGAAAACCCGCCCGCACGGTGCAGAAGAATCCGTGCGGGCGGGCCCGTTATCTATCCCCAAAAGTTCGGCATACAGCCGGTACGCATACCGGCTCGAAGCCGAACAGCCGCCACCTGCCGCAGGTCACCGCGAGCAAACCATCATCCGGTCAACCCGCAGCAGGCAGCGGAACCAAGAGGCGCCTCCTAGAGGGATGCGCGAATCGCCTTGGTGGCGTCCACCAGGTGACGCAGAGACTGCTTGGTCTCCTCGTAATCACGAGTCTTCAGGCCGCAGTCAGGGTTCACCCACAGGTCAGCAATGGTGCCGTAACCAATCGCAGCCTTCAGCAGGGACTCAATCTCCTCCTGCGAAGGAACACGCGGGGAGTGGATGTCCCACACGCCCGGGCCCAGACCGGAAACGAAGCTCTCCGGAATGTCAGCCAGCAGCTCCATGTGCGAACGAGCCGCCTCAATACTGGTGACGTCTGCGTTCAGAGCGTTAATCGAGTCGATAATCTCGTTGAACTCCGAGTAGCACAGGTGGGTGTGAATCTGAGTGGAATCCTTCACCGCGCTGGTTGCCAGGCGGAAGGAGTTCACCGACCAGTCCAGGTACTGCGGCTGCTCATCGCGGCGCAGGGGCAGCAGCTCACGCAGAGCCGGCTCGTCCACCTGAATGATGCGGATGCCCGCCTGCTCCAGGTCGGCAATCTCGTCGGCAAGAGCCAGAGCCACCTGGTTAGCGGTCTCGCGGCGCGGCTGGTCGTCACGCACGAAGGACCACGCCAGAATCGTCACGGGGCCGGTGAGCATGCCCTTGACGGGCTTGTCGCTCAGTGACTGTGCGTGGGAGCTCCACGGCACGGTGAATGCCTCACCGCGCAGACCCTCGCCGTGACGCTTCACGTCACCGAACAGGATCGAGGGGCGGGTGCAACGCGAACCGTAGGACTGAACCCAACCGTGGCGGGTGGTTGCGAAGCCGTCGAAGTTCTCGGCGAAGTACTGAACCATGTCGTTACGCTCGGCCTCACCGTGAACCAGCACGTCCAGGCCCAGCTCCTCCTGCAGCTTGATGACCGAGGCAATCTCGTCACGCAGGAAGCCGTTCAGCTCCTCGGCGGAAATCTTGCCCGCACGAGCCTCCGCACGGCGGCGGCGAATCTCAGCAGTCTGCGGGAAGGAACCGATGGTGGTGGTCGGCAGCTTCGGCAGGTTCAGGTCAGCCTGAGCCGCGCGGCGAACGTCAATGGTCGGACGGTCGAAGTCCTCGGCGGTTACAGCTGCGGCGCGGGCACGAATCTCGTCGTTGTGCTTGCGCGGGTCGGCGGCGAAGCGAGCCAGCGCCTCGTCAGCAGCCTTCAGCTCCGGCTCAACAGCAGCCTCACCCTCGGCCAGGCCACGAGCCAGCAGGGCGATCTCGGCAACCTTCTGGTCGGCGAATGCCAGGCCGTCCACGGGAACCTCGGCGGGGTCTTCCAGAGCCAGGTCGTGCGGCACGTGCTGCAGGGAGGTCGAGGAGGACACCGACACGGCACCCTCGGATGCGCCGGGCAGCGCCTCCAGAGTCTTCAGAGCCGCGCGAACATCGGCACGCCACACGTTACGGCCGTTCACAACACCGGCAACCAGGTGCACGCCGGCGGCAGAAACGGACTCCAGCTCAGCCTTCGAGTACACGCCGTGCACCAGGTCAAGGTGCAGAGCCTCAATGCCGGTACCCAGCAGAGCCGGCAGGTTCTCACGCAGGGAACCGTAGGGGCTGGTCACCAGAATCTGCGGGCGCTTCTCGGCGGCAGCCAGGGTACGGTAGGTGCGCTCGGCCAGCTCGGCAACCTTCGCGTTGTCGGCACGGTCCACGGTCAGGCCCGGCTCGTCCAGCTGAACCCACTCAACACCGCGCTCAGCCAGCTGCTCCAGCACCTGAGCGTACGCTACAACGAACTCATCCAGACGGTCGATGGGTGCGAAGTCTTCAGCGGAACCCTGCTCGGCCTTAGCGCCCAGCAGCAGGGTCAGCGGGCCAACAATCTGCGGGCGGACCTTCACGCCAGCCTGCTTTGCGACCTCGAGCTGCTCGTCAATAGCCTCAAGGTTCAGCTTAATCTCGGTGCCGGCACCGATCTCAGGCACCAGGTAGTGGTAGTTGGTGTCGAACCATTTAGTCATCTCCAGAGGAGGCAGGGTCTCGGTACCGCGCGCCAGTGCGAAGTAGCCGGGCAGATCCAGCAGACCGCGTGCATCCTTAGCCTCAGCCAGACGCTCGGGAACCAGGGTGAACAGGCGAACAACGTCGAGCACCTGGTCGTAGTAGGAGAAGGTTGCCGGAATCGAGTAGTTATCAGCCTTCAGGCCGGCAGCGGTCACGCGCTCGAAGTAGGTGCGCTGCACGTCAGCGGCGGTGTCCTGCAGCTCCTGCAGGGTTGCCTTGCCCTTCCAGAAAGCCTCCTGAGCCTTCTTCAGCTCGCGGAAGCGGCCCACGCGGGGGTAGCCAACAATGGTTGCGGCGGGGAATGCGGTGTTCGACATAATATTTTTTTCCTTTACTGGGGATAGATAGGGGAGTCGGTTCCGGTGTTTTACCACCCGACTGTGGGTGGTGAAACGGAGAACTCAACAACTCCCGGAATATTTGTGGGGGAGACAATGGGAACGCATCCGACAAGGAGCGTTACGGGTTGGGTTAGGCGTATTCCAGTTCGCTCAGCGGCTGAGAGAAACGGTTACTGTACCGCGGCAAATCCAGCTGATCCAGAACGTCCAGAACCGCCGCATGCTCGTTGAAGGTGAAGAAGTGCAGACCCGGTGCGCCCGCATCCATCACGGCGCGGCACTGGTTCAACGCATACTTAACACCGATGCGGTGCAGCTCAGCGTCACTGGTTGCCGTCTCTAGGGCGTAGGCGAGGTCCGTCGGGACTTCCATGCCCGCCATCTGGCAGAGATTCTGCAGGCGCTTCAGGGAGGTTACCGGCATGATGCCCGGAATAATCGGAATATCTACGCCCGCCAGGTGCGCCGAATCGACCAGGGCGCTGTAGCGTTCATCCTCAAAGAACACCTGAGTAATCGCGAAATCTGCGCCGGCACGCTGCTTGGACAGCAGAATCTCAATATCCTGCAGCAGGGATGCGGACTCGGGGTGCTTCTGCGGGTATGCCGCCACACCAATCGACACCTTGCCAGCTGCCAGGTGGGCAAAATCTTCACGCTCCACGCGGCGAATGAGTTCCACCAGGTAGCGGGCGAAAGGAAGCTCAGAAACCTGACCTTCCTGAATATCACCGCGAAGAGCCAGGAAACCGCGCACGCCCAGACCCAGAATCAGGCGGACCGCACGCTCCAGCTCATGCACCGAATGGCCAGCACAAATCAGGTGAGCCAGCGGGGTGAGGGAGGTTTCATGCACCAGGTGGTCGAGCAGCGCCAGGGTCTTCTGGCGGCGCTTAGCGTCACCGGCGTAGGTGACCGACACGTAGTCGGGGTTGGTGCCCTCAAGCTCCGCAATGGTGCGGAGCAGCGACTCACAGCTCGCCTGTGAGCGCGGAGGGAATAGCTCAAAAGAAAGAGCCGGGTGAACTGTAGCCATAACCATCCTTCGTGTTCACCCGATAGATACGCACCGTGAGGGTGCGCGAATTCTTCTGCAGGATGCGCTGTACCGGTTTGCGAGTACGACTCATCAAGGGGTGCCGAAGGGTATTCTTCTCTATCGGTTCTGGCGGGAGCACCTTGTCCGTACCCTGCACCGTGACGGTGGGGGATACTGGCGAGGTTGCTGCGACGTCGACGAGCCAGATCTCTCGGTCGCTCTTGATAGATAACACTTTCACTCTACCCACTGCCTCCGAGGGTGCGCAAGGGATGCGGCGGTTGATGTCCTAATATTTCTGGACATGACATTGAGGCGAAATATGAACTTAATATGACTGACTATGACGAAGGGGGCTGGGGAGTATTGCGGATGGAGGTGTTGGCTGGCTCTTGGGTGCCCGGCACTATCGTAGATATGTCTGCTTAATATTCTTGGACACGCGCGAATATGTGTGTTTTATCTTTCAGTGAGAGGTAGGGTAACTAATAACTAATGAGGCACGGGTAGTGTTTCAATGTCCGCTCATCGAGGAGTTTCAGGACCCAAAGATGAGTTCAATATGACTTTGTGAGCGTGGTGAGAATGAAAAATCTATTTTCTTCTATACTCTGGTCTTTCCGCCTAGCCTGGAAAACCTGTCCTGGGACCCTAGTGAGCGTCGCCCTATCGCTAGCCGTCATAGCCTGCATTCCCCTGAGCCAGTCCCTGCTGATCGGTAATACAGTATCAGCCTTGAGCGGTTCAAATGGTGGCACAGCATGGATTTATATTGTTGCTCTTGCCCTTGTCGTTGGAATTAATATCATTGCTCAACGCTGGGTAAGAAGTAACATGCTTATCCTCAAATCAAAGATGAACTATCGGGTTCACCGCATGTTAAATAACAGGTTATCTACATTTCCGTTGTCTGATATAGGTAGCACAAAATCACAGGAAGATATACGTGCTGCAAGAGAGGCAATATCGAAACAGGAATTGCAGGTTCACACCATGTCAGTTATGACACTGGTGAGTTCCTTTGCGATGGTTTTCCTCCTCTGTTTTAATATTGCAAACGTCAGCATGGTGGCAGCAATTTTTGCGGCACTGTGTTCACTACCCCTATCTATTGCAATGGTAATCCTCGCTAAACGTGATTACGCTATATACACCCTAATGTACGAGGACTATCGGGTAGAGAACTACTATCTAGACAATCTGATAGCTCAAAGTCGCGCCCAAGAACTTCACCTCATGAGAGCCTCCCGATTTTTCTCGCAACGCGTAGCGTCCTGGCGACGCCGGGCAGCCGGTAGGGAATTGAGCCTTGAAAGTGTTAGAGGAATCATCTCCATAGTTGCAGGGCTACTCTGCTCTGTCTTACTCTTTGCGTCCCTGTACTTCCTTGTGGATTCAGGCGCCGATATATCGTATGTGGCCGGATCGCTGATTGGCATCATCGCCTGTGTTAACGCGACCCAAGAGGTGGGATATTCATTCGGCCAGATTATTAATGGAGCATTATCTGTTCAGCAATTCCGAAGGGTATGCGACTCTGATACTTACGACCATGCTTCTGAGATAAAAACTTCTAACCCTAACCGTGAAAATATTTCAAAAATTATATGCAAAGATGTATTCGTTCAGTATGAGGGCGCGTCGTCTTTTGCGCTTAAAGATATTAATCTTGAGCTGATGAATAATCAAATGATTGCAGTAGTTGGTGCCTCGGGCGCGGGAAAAACAACGCTAATAAATGCAATTCTTGGAATTACACCAATTGCCCAGGGGAGCATAACGTATAAGGGTGCTTCTTCTGAGAGTAAATACAACATGTTGGCAAATGTTGGTTTGGTGAGTCAAGACTACGGCCGTTATGA
>NZ_KV800090.1:6154-40298 GCF_001810135.1 Rothia sp. HMSC069D01 | reverse complement strand
ATGTTGCTTTTCGAAACACATGTGGCTTCTCGGTGCAATAAAAACAGCGCCCCGCACGCAGAACACACCAGCCCAAACGCTATTGATTCGCATCACACTCCGGCATTCTTGGGTATCCTTGGGGTAACACTCAGACAGAAGCCTGCCCTCCACCTCGAAAGGGGCCGCATGAAAACCTTCTGGACCAACCTACCCCTCACCATCCGCGCCGCAGCTATCTTCTGCTACGCCTACACCGGGGTGCGCATCCTCAACCTCTTCTCGGAGGTAGGCACCGCACCGCTGACCCCGCGCACGCTCCTTGACGGTGCCCTCACCGCGGCTGTCGTCGTCGGTGCCCTCGCCCTGTACCTGGGTAACGCCCTGGGTGCCGCTCTGCGCGCCCGACGAGAAGGCTACGAGCCCCGCCCGGTCGGCATCATCGTCGCCTACGCGCTTTTCGTGGCGGTGTGCACCTACCTTGCCTACCGCCTCATCGCTTACACCGTGGAGGCGGGGCTCACCTGGCTCTTCCCACCCGCCCTCGGCCCGGTTCTGACCGCCGTGGGCATGGCTGGTCTTGGCGTGATTAACTATGTGCGCCTCCGCCGCACCCGCAAGGACTAACCGGGGAATGGCACTACAAGAAACCCTGTAATTACAAAAAATCTCCCGCACCGGGTGGAGCACACCTCTAAGGCATGCCCCGCCCAGTGCGGGAGATTTCTATATCAACGGAACACTGCAGCCTTCACGCTACAGCGCCGCGTGCACCTTACAGGCTCTGTGCCTGAATCGCGGTAATCGCAACGGTGTTGATGATGTCCTCAACGGTGGTACCGCGCGACAGGTCGTTCACGGGCTTACGCAGACCCTGCAGAACCGGGCCCACAGCGGCAGCACCCGAAGACTGCTGAACAGCCTTGTAGGTGTTGTTACCGGTGTTCAGGTCGGGGAAGACGAACACGGTAGCCTGACCAGCGACCTCGCTACCGGGCAGCTTGGTCGACGCAATGGACATGTTCGAAGCAGCGTCGTACTGGATCGGGCCCTCGACCGCGAAGTCGGGGTTCGAAGCGCGCACGAGCTCGGTTGCCTCACGCACAACGTCCACGTCTGCGCCAGCGCCGGAGGTGCCGGTCGAGTAGGACAGCATAGCAACCTTGGGGGTGACGCCGAACTGGCGTGCAGTCTCCGCGGATGCCTTCGCGATGTCGGCGAGCTGCTCTGCGTTGGGGTTCGGGTTCACTGCGCAGTCGCCGTAGACCAGAACGCGGTCTTCCATCAGCATGAGGAAGACGGAGGAGACGATCTTGGTGCCGGGGCGGGTCTTGATGAACTCGAGCGAGGGGCGGATGGTGTTCGCGGTGGTGTTCACAGCACCGGAAACCATGCCGTCGGCGATGCCCTTGTAGACGAGCATGGTGCCGAAGTACGAGGGGTCGGTCATGCGCTCGCGAGCAGCCTCGATGGTGACGCCCTTGTGTGCACGCAGCTCAGCGTAGGTTGCTGCGAAGTCCTCGGTGTACTCGTTGTTTTCGATGTCGATGATACGAACGGTGCTGGGCAGTTCGATACCTTCGGCCCGGCAGATCTCTGCGATCTTGGCGGGGTTGCCGAGCAGGATCAGGTCGCAGAAGTCGCGGCGTGCAATGATTTCGGCTGCACGCAGGATTCGCACGTCGTAACCCTCGGGCAGGACTACGGAGCGGCGGTTTGCGCGTGCGGTCTCGATGAGGTTGTGCAGGAAGCGCAGCGGGGTCATGGATGCGGGGCGCTCAATTTCGAGGCGTGCCAGCAGTTCGTCCTTGTTGACGTGCTCGTCCCAGCCGCCCATTGCCGCTGCGAGCTTGCGCTGGTGGCCGCTTTCGAGGGTGCCGCGGACGCGGGAGACTGCGCGTGCAGACTTGAAGGTGTCCTTGGTGGTGGACAGCACGGGGAACGGCGCGTTGTCGATGAGGGAGCCGACTGCGGTGTTCTTGCCGGGCAGCGCGTCCAGGCCGCCGGTGAGCAGCACGCCGGAGGGTGCGGGGAAGGTCGGTGCCAGTGCGGATGCGAGGGTTGCTGCGACGATGTCTGCACGGTCGCCGGGGACGATGACGAAGTCGCCGTCGACGAACTGGTTGAGGAAGTTGGAGACGTTCATTGCTGCGACCTTGATGCCGTGGATGTCGCGGCTGAGGTCTTCTGCCTTGATGCCTTCGGTGTCGAGCTTGAGGGCTTCGGCAACTTCACCGACGGTGGGTGCGTTCAGTTCGGGGATTTCGGGCAGTACGTAGACGGGCAGGTTTGCGTCGCCGCGCTTGACGGACTTTTCGATTTCGTCGCGCAGTTCGGGTTCTGCACGGCCGACGATGATTGCGAGCAGGTCTACCTTGGAGGCGAGCAGTTCGGTGCGTGCCACGTCGACTGCGGTGACTGCTTCTTCGACGGTTTCTTCCTGTGCGCCGACGATTGCGACGACGGGCAGGCCGAGGTCACGTGCGATCTGGACGTTCAGGTCGAATTCGACTGAGAGCGCGTTGGCGGGCAGGTAGACGCCGTCGACGATTACGACGTCGCTGTGTGCTGCGACCTTCTCGTAGGCGGAGACTGCGCGTGCGGAGATCTCTTCGGTGTCGCCTTCTGCGATGAGTGCGAGTGCGTCGGTCATGGAGACTGCGCCGCCGACCTGCTCTTCGGTCAGGCCGAAGTGTTCACGGATGAGGCGTGCCATGGGGTCGTCTGCGATGGTTGCGCCGTCGAAGACGGGGCGGAAGAAGCCGACGCGGTCTGCGCGCTTGATGAGGGAGTCTGCTAGGCCCAGGGCGACGAGGGACTTGCCCGAGTTCTGGGACATAGCGGAGAGGTAAAGACCGGTGGTCATTGTTTTACTGTCCTTCTATGCGATGTTCGGCGCTGGGTCCCGCGGTTGCGCAGGGGTGTATATGCTCCTGTGCGCGGGTGCGTCGAGCTTATATGTCATCTTCTATCTTAAGGCGTTGTGGGGGTGGTGCCTAACAGGGTGTGCGGTGCGCTGCGTCATGTGGGGCGGATGCGCGGCTGTTGCGGGGTGGGGGTGCCGTGCGTGCCGCCTCGGGGTGTGGCGTGCTGTTTAGGGGGTGAGCTTAGGGGTTGAGGATGCGCGCGTATCGTACGCTGCGTCCGGGTGCCCAGATGCCGCGTGCCTCAAATTCGATGCTGTTGCGCTGGTAGCCGAGCCGCTCGTAGAAGGAGAGCGCTCGTTCGTTTTCTGCCATGACCCACAGGTAGGAGTTTTCGTCCGGGTAGATGACGGACTCGTAGAGTGCCTGACCGAGCCCGGTGCCGTGTGTGTGGTTGAGGGTGTACAGGTGCACGAGTTTGCGGGTGCCTGCGGGCAGTTCGGGGAGGGACTCGGCGCGTTCGAGTTCCCAGGAGGAGGGCTCGCACAGGGAGAGCGCCAGGCCGACCGGCTTATCCCAGTTGATGCGTGCGCCGATGGAGCAGGAGAGCCCGCTTTCGGGGGTCCAGCCGGGCACCTCATAGGCGAAGAAGCCGCGCACGGTGGGGGAGGAGAGGTGGCGGTGGAAGTCTTCGAGGTATTCGTTGCGTTCGGCGCGGTGGCGGGCGGTGAAGCTTTCCCCGAGCGTGTCGAAGTAGATCGGGTCGTAGGTTTGCTCCATGCAGTCCAGCTGCAGGTTGACGTATTTTTCGGCGTCGGTCGGTTCAATTGGTGCGAGCGCGTAGCGGCCCTGACATACAAATCCCATGGGTTCTAGTCTACTCAGCCAGCCGCTGTGGAGGCGGTTCCTTGCGGGTGCGTACGCTAGGGGCGTGAGGGCTGTCGGCTAGTCTAGTGGGTATGGCGAAAAAGAGCAGGGCACCCAAGAAGTCCCAAAAGGCGCAGAAAGCCCAGAAGCAGCAGAAGAACCGCATCGACGATACCGAGAGCACCCCCGTGCAGGGTGCCGCCGCTGGCGTGTACCCGATTTCTACGGGTGAGGCGGAGCTGGTCCCCGACGGCTACCACGCCGACGGCTGGCTACTGCTCATTAATGGTGTGCAGTCTTCCCACGTGATTGTGGGTGAGCCCCGCCAGCTGGATTTTGAGTACATGCGCTGGATTGCGGCGGTCGTTTCCTCGCATGTGGAGGAGCACCTGGACGCCGCGAAGCTACGCATCACCCACCTGGGCGGCGGCGCGTGCTCGATGGCGCGCTATTTCGCTGACCTGTACCCGACCAGCCGCAACACGGTTGTTGAGCTGGATGCCAAGCTCGCCGAGTATGTGCGCGCCTGGTTCGACATCCCCAAGGCGCCGCGCGTGAAGATTCGCGTGGGCGAGGCGGGTGCCGTCACCGCGACCTTCGCGCCCGCATCCCGCGACGTGCTGATTCGTGACGTATTCGCCGGTGACACCACGCCCGAGGCGCTTACCACCGTCGAGTTCACCCGCACCGTCGCCGAGTCGCTGGCACCCGGTGGCCTGTACATCCTGAACTGCGGTGACGGGCCGGCGCTGACCGGTGCCCGCGCCGAGGCGTCCGCCCTGCTTGAGGTGTTCGAGTACGTGTGTATTGTGGCGGATTCGGCAATGTTGAAGGGCCGCCGCCGCGGCAACGTCATTATTGCTGGCTCGCACGCGCCCCTGCCGGAGGCTGGTTCCGTGCAGGCTGCCGCTATCGCCCGTGAGCTCATGGGTGGAGGCGTACCCGCCCAGTACTGGGACACCGCGCGGGTACGCCAGTTCGTGAGGTAGCGGTTTCAGCTGTTGCCTGGATTTTCAGTGGTGGCTTAGGTCTTTCAGTAATGACTTAAGTTTTTCGGTGATAGGTTAGTGACTTCGGTAGGGGTTTTTAACTACCGCCAAAGACCGTAACCTATCACCGAATTCGGCGCCCCCTCCACAGCAGACGCTACTATAGTGGCATGCGATACACCTACCTTGGCCCCTCCGGCACCTTCACCGAATCCGCCCTGCTGAGCGTCCCCGGCGCATCCGACGCCGAACGGATCCCCGCCACCAGCGTGCCCGACGCGCTCGCACGCCTGAACGCGGGCGAGGCGGACGCCGCCATGGTGCCCATCGAAAACTCTGTGGAGGGCGGCGTGAGCGCCACCCTGGACGCTATCGCAGCCAGCGAGGGTGTACGCATTATCCGCGAGGTGCTCGTACCGATCCGCTTCGTGCTGGTCGCCGCGAAGCCCATCAGCATCGAAGACGTTAAGACCATCTCCACCCACTCGCACGCCTGGGCGCAGGTGCGCGGCTGGGCGCAGGAGAACGTGCCCACCGCCGCCTACCTGCCCGGCTCCTCCACCGCCGCGGCGGCTGTCGGCCTGCTCGAAGAAGGCTGCACCTACGATGCGGCAATCTGCTCTCCGGCGCTGCTGAACTACCACCCGGAACTGCACGTGCTGCAGGACAATATTGGCGACAACAAGAACGCCGTGACCCGCTTCGTGCTGCTCTCCCGTACCGCCGACATCCCCGAACCGACCGGCTCCGATAAGACCACCCTGACCGTGCCGCTGCCCGCCAACCGCGCCGGCGCCCTGCTCGAACTGCTCGAACAGTTCGCGGTGCGCGGCGTGAACCTCTCCCGCATCGAATCGCGCCCCACCGGCGAAGGCATGGGCTCCTACTCGTTCAGCATCGACGCCGATGGCCACATTTACGAGGCACGCATGCGCGATGCACTGCGCGGCCTGCACCGCGTCTCCCCGACGCTGAAATTCCTCGGCTCCTACCCGCGCGCCGACCACGAAAACACCGAAGTCGACGCCATCCACTCCGACGGCTCCTTCGACGCCGCACACGAATGGGTCGAGTCGCTCTTCCCGAACGGCCGCCCCGCACAGCTGCAGCGCCACTAACGGTACCAAGCCGGCTGCCGCTAGACACCCCCGCACCTACCCGCGCCCCACCAGCGCAAACCCCGCCCACAACCCACCGCAAGATTAGGTAGGATAAAACAGTGATTGATATTAACCTCCTCCGCGAAAACCCCGACGTCTTCCGCGCCTCCCAGCGAGCACGCGGCAAGGACGAAACCCACGTCGACCGCATCCTCGAAGCCGACACCGCACGCCGCGCACTCATCGGCGAATACGAGAACCTGCGCGCCGAACAGAACGCCTTCGGCAAGAAGGTCGCCAAGGCACCCAAGGAAGAAAAGCCCGCCCTCGTCGCACAGGCGAAGGAACTTGCCGCCCGCGTCAACGAAGCAAAGGCAGCCTCCGAGGCGAAAACCGCCGAATACGAGGAACTGATCAGCAGCATCGAAAACCTCATCATCGACGGCGTACCCGTCGGCGGCGAAGACGACTACGTAGTCGTCAAGGAAGTTGGCACCCCCCGCGACTTCACCACCGAAGGCTTCGAACCGCGCGACCACCTCGAAATCGGCGAACTCGTCGACGGCATCGACATGGCACGCGGCGCGAAGGTCTCCGGCGCACGCTTCTACTTCCTCAAGGGCCAGGTAGCACGCCTGGAGCAGGCGCTCATGTGGATGGCGCTCGACCTCGCAACCGAGCACGGCTTCACCATGATGACCACCCCCACCCTGGTACGCCCCGAAATCATGAACGGCACCGGCTTCAACGTCAAGCACGACGACGAAATCTACCGCCTCGAACGCGACGACCTGTACCTGGTCGGCACCTCCGAGGTGGCGCTCGCCGGCTACCACACCGACGAAATTCTCGACTTCGAGAAGGGCGCGAAGAAGTACCTCGGCTGGTCCTCCTGCTACCGCCGCGAGGCTGGCTCCGCAGGTAAGGACACCCGCGGCATCATTCGCGTGCACCAGTTCAACAAGGCTGAAATGTTCGTCTACTGCCCCATCGCGCAGGCAGAAGAGATGCACGAGAAGCTGCTGTCCCTCGAAGAGGAAATGCTGCAGCGCTGCGGCCTCGCATACCGCGTGATTGACACCGCCGCAGGCGACCTGGGCACCTCCGCAGCCCGCAAGTTCGACTGCGAGGCGTGGGTCCCCACCCAGGGCACCTACCGTGAGCTGACCTCCACCTCGAACTGCACCACCTACCAGGCGCGCCGCCTGAACATCCGCGAGCGCACCCCGGACACCGTGGACGAGGCAGGCAACGTGCGTAAGGGCCGCACCCGCTCCGTGGCAACCCTGAACGGCACCCTGGCAACCACCCGCTGGTTGGTAGCCATCCTGGAGACTCACCAGCAGGCTGATGGTTCTGTACGTATTCCGGAAGCACTCCGCCCGTACATGGGTGGCGCCGAGGTCATCCCCGCAGTAGCCGCTGAGTAATCTCACAACCAGCTGAAAAACCCGCTCACCGCGTAAACGGTGGGCGGGTTTTCGCGTATCCCGGTAATCTAAGAACTATGCCTCTATACCGTAAACTCCTTGGTGTTTCTGCGGCGGCGGCGCTGACCGCCTCCGTCACTCGTGCCCGCCGTGAAGCACGCCGACGTGCTATCGAACTGGGTGCGCCCTTCGGCGTTCTGCCGACCCTGCCCACCGGTGAGGCGCAGCGCGTGGGCGTGGTGTACAACCCCAGCAAGCCCGGCGCTGCGGCGGCTATTGAGATTCTGGAACGTACCCTCGCGGCGAATGGCCACCCGCAGCCGCTGGTGCGCACCACCCGCGTGGACGAGCCCGGTTCGGAGGCTGCCCGCGAGCTGATCGCTGAGGGTGTTGACCTGCTGATTGCTGCCGGTGGTGACGGTACGGTGCGTGCTGTGGCGGCGGCGCTGGCGCATCATGAGGGGCCTAGGCCGCGCCTGGGTATTCTGCCGATGGGTACCGGTAACTTGCTGGCGCGTAACCTGTATATTCCGGTCAGTGACGTGGCGGCGTGCGTGAATATTGCGCTCAACGGTGCAGGTCAGGCCGTTGATGCGATTGAGATGACGACGACGAGCACCCCCGGCGAAGAAACCGAACACACGTTCTTTGTGATGAGTGGTGCAGGCTTTGACGCGCTCGTCATGAATGACACGAACGAAGACATTAAGGCGAAGTTCGGTTGGGTTGCGTACGTGCAGTCCGGCATGAAGCACATGCTGGGTAGGTCGCATCCGGTGCGTATTAGCGTGGACGGTGGGGAGCCTCGTACTCTGCCCATGCGGTCGGTGCTGATCGCGAATTGTGGCCGCCTGCAGGGCGGTATTCGCCTGGCGGATATGACGGATGTGAATGACGGCAACCTTGAGGTGATTGTGGCGTCGCCGCGTGACCTGGTGGAGTGGGGCCTGTTGATGGCGAAGGTTACGCGCCGCACGATTCTGGGTTCGCCGCGTATTGAGCTGCCGGTGATTCGCCACCTGGTGGGGTCTGAGGTGGTGTTGGAGTTCCCGGATGGTGCGCAGCCGGTTGAGGTGGATGGTGACCCGGCACCGTCGGCGTATCGTATTAGCGCGCGCGTGCTGCCTGCCGCCGTGGAGGTGGCGGTCCACCCGGATGTGCTCTAGCGGGTAGCGCCTAGAGCTGTCTTAAACGTATAAACGCGGTGGGGCACGACCTAATGAAAGGTCGTGCCCCACCGCGTTTATTGCCCGTACGGGCTGTTAGCTTTTAGGCTTCCCAGGTGATGAACTCGTCAGGGTCGTCTACGTTCGTGAAAGTCGGCAGAGTGGAAGGAACCCAGAAGCGCCAGTCACCATCATGCCATTCCATGACCATGTCCCAGCTACGGTATGTACCCGAGGGAATTTTGATCATGACGCGGATAGTTGCTCGTTCAGGGGTATAGGAGATGTAGCGGTAACCTACAAGCTGGACTGTGGCAGTTGACTTCTTGGTGCGGCTCTCGCGCGCAGCGTCAGCACCAGGCCCAATCAGAGTAGGCATGTATGCTTCCGGAATCTCATTCACTTGAATGTATGCCCACATAGCCGCATACAGTGCGCCCTCGGCAGAGTGCTCGAAGCAGCTTCGAATCGGGGTGTCTACTACAGGACCGGCAGTCTTCGAGACAGGGCCAATCCAACCCGAGTCGGTAGTGACCCACTTAGCGTCCTTGGGGGCTGCACTCAGTACCGCCTGGTCGTCTGAGGCGCCAGCGCCGCAGGTGCCTGCCGCTACCGTTGAGGTGGCCTTCGACTGAGCCGCACCGTTCGAGCCGCCCGAAGCGGAGGTGTTGGAATTATCGCCGCCGCGCGGAATCAGCACGATGACCAGTACAACGAGGAGGGCGACGACGGCTGCTGCCAGTCCGAAAGCCCAGCGGGGGATAGTGACTCCGCCCTTGTTCTCCATAACAATCTCCAAAATACGTAGACCCCGCAATTTCGAGGCGCGACAAACCCACCCCCCAGCAGGAGGGCAGAGATTGAATGAGTGATGAGAAACTATGCGGTGCTGCAGCAGAAGCGTCTGAGCCAGAACACAACATCGAGGACTGCAAGACGCAAAAACACGGCGGCACATGTTTATCGGTGTCAAAAGATACCCTATCATGTCTACAGATATCCTGCAGGTGCTCGCACTGAGTTACCATGATATGAGCTGGACTGCACGAAAAACACCGAATTTCTAGCGATAATCCGGTGCCGAACCATGCACCCACTATGCGTCAACGCCCGACGCAGACACCAACCGCAGGCGGTCGCAACGCTACACTGCCCCGCCTAGACACATCACACCGATACATAGAACCGTTCATCAGAGAAAGCCCCTCTCCATGACCCGCAAAATCACCGCAGCCGCCGCCGTACTTGCCCTGCTCGCCACCGGTTGCTCTGCTAGCACCGATAGCTCCGCACCGGGCGGAACCCTCATCACCGGCGGAACCTCTACCGCCACCAGCACCCCCACCCCCAGCTCTACTACTCCTGCACCCGCAACCACCACCGCAGGCCGCACCCCCACTGTCACCGAGGTGACCGCCTCCCCGAGCGCAGAGGCAAGTACCACCGCAGCATCCACCACTGCGGCAGCGACCCCGACCGTGAGCCTTGACCCCTCACCCCTGGCGGGAACCGGTGGTGGACCCCAGCAGCCCTCCAGCGTTCCTACCCTCAATAGCATCACTGACGAAGACCGTGGTCGCGCGCTTGAAACCGCGAAAGCAATTGTCGCCGCATACACCAGCGGCAAGCCGTACAAGGAATGGTCAGAAGAGCTCTACCCGATGGTCGACCCCGAAGTGCAGAATGAGTACGGGCCTAAATCGCGTATTGACCTTTTGAAAGGAACCGTAATCAGCGCTGAACTGGTCGATGACCCGACCCTGAAAGTTCCTGGTGGGGACAACCCCTACTGGCTTACGGTTAGCGTGCGAGTCGAGGGAAGCCTCAGCCCCGCCTACTACGTGCGTTTGCACCGTACTGCGGAGCGACCCAATAAGTGGAAGGCGTCTCATATTCTTGAACCGCAGGGCTACAAGCTCTTTGCTGAAAAATGGCTCAAGCAGCATAACAAGTAGAGCGATGGGCGATGCTTCACACTGGGATGAGCCCCTGCAGGGGTCTAAGTTGAGGAGCCTACCGGCACCCTAACTGCCTATTTGTGATCTGGATTATGAAAGAAATCGCGGATTTTTTCACTATTTCCTGAAAATTGGGAGGATAATGAAAAAAACCGCGATTTTTTACACCATCAAGAAGGGTACACGTGAACACCACCGGCACAAGGTACCGCACCCTCAAAAGCATCTTCCACGAACGCGGCAAAGCCGCCGCACAAACCGAACTGCAGGCACGCCGCAACGGCCACTCCACCTACCTCCTCAACGAATTCACGGTAGGGGAGCACCCCCTGTTCTACCTGGCAGACCGCACCGCGCTCGCATCCTTCGAACGCATCATGCGCCGTGAACGGCACATCGAACAGCTGAGCTCCCAACTGCCCAGCATCGCCATGCAAAGCTACCTACTCGACCTGGCAGTACGCAGCATCGTGGCGTCCGACCGTATCGAAGGTGTGCACACCACACGCCAGCTCATCTCTGAGGCACTCACCTCCGGCGACAGCGAGGACCCCCGCGCCAAACGCGCCGTCGAATTCGTGAACCTCCTCAAAGACCTGGGGGCAGGCCGCCCACCCTCCACGGTTGAGCAGGTGCGTAGCCTCTACGACACGCTACTCGAAGGGCACCTCGCCGAAGAAGACCGCCCAGACGGGGCTCTATTCCGCACCAAACCCGTGGTTATCCACGACAACACCCGAGAAATTCACCGCGCCCCCGACAGCGAAGTAACCATCACCGCCAACGTTCAGGCGGCGCTTGACCATGCCCTCGACCCGAACGTGCCGGCGCTATTCTCCGCGATCGCCGCGCATTTCATGGTGGAATACACGCACCCTTTCTACGACGGCAACGGCCGCCTGGGCAGGTACCTGCTGGTGTCCCACCTGGGGCAGACACTCACCCGGCTGACGACCCTCACCCTGCCGAGCACGCTCAACATTCAGAAGAGCCGCTACTACAAGGCGTTTAGCGCGGCGGAAGAACCCCTCAACTACGGTGAGGTGACCGGTTTTCTGCATGTTTTTCTGGGGCTGATCGAGCAAGCGCAGGAGCACCTGGTAGACGAGTTGGAATCACGTGACCGTGCGTGGCGTGCCCTTGGCAAGCGTATCGCTGAGCTGGAGGGCAGCCGCACCTGGACGGGTGGCACCCCCGGGCTGACTTCGAAGAAGCTTGATGATGTTCTGCGGCTGCTGTACCTGCTGGGGCAGGTGCAGATTTTCCGTGCGCCAGTCGCCCCCACTTCGAGCGAGTTGCAGGAGGCGCTGGGGGTTACGGCGCCGACTCTGCGCGATAGGCTCAAACTGCTGCAGGGGCTTGGGTTTGTTGAGGGTGTGAAGGCTGGCCGCACGATGCGCTGGTCCCTCACCGAGGCGGGAACCGCCCTGCTGGGCCTGCCCGCCGTTGATGACGACGAAGAATAGCCCGCGAGCATAAGAAGCAGGGGAGGGGCCGCACCAGAATGTATCCCGCCTATAACTGGCAGAATCGTGGAATCCATCTTTGCAGTAGCGGAACGGGCCGGTTGCAGACATAAGTATCGGTATGTGGTAATCCATCTGCTCACGCCACCATTGTGTAAGGCTCCTGTAGTCGCCGTGTGATTCATCCCATGTCTGCTACATTAGGGTCAGGCGACATAATGCTTCCGGGTGCTTCCACCACTCAGAACACCAGAAAGTATTCTGGATATCTATTTTGCGGTTTAACGAGGCCGTACACCTGAACTCGAATACCGAATGACTGGAAACATAATGGTGATCAATCACAAGCGACGGGGCGAAACACAGAGCGCTGCTCCTAGCCTGCATCTGAGAGACATGCCCATCGAGCACTTGTATGCGCGCTATCAAAGGATAGCGCGGAACCTGCCGAGACGGATCCGCTGGCTTGCTTTGGTATTCGCGCCAACGAGCACGAGTTTCACCGTCTTCACCGCTGGCCTACTGAATGTTGCAGGGGCTCTGATGATTACGGCAGGTATCGGCCAGGTAACGTCAGGTGAGAGGACCCCAGGCAGTGCTATTTGGTTACTCATCTTCGCTTTCCTGGCTGAAAGCCTAGGGTACTGGGTGAAGGAACGCCAAGAGCTTATTCTCACGATCGCGGTTCGACAGCTCACATACCGCCGTTTCCGGGACATCTTTAGTAGGTCATCCCATCCGCCGGAAGCTCACGGGCATGTTCTCACATACCCAGGACAGATCAGCCAGTTTGCCTTCGTTGTTGATTTCGCCGTTTCAACCGTTCAGATTATTGCCTTTCTCGCGGCTTCGCTCGCGCTATATGGTGCAAGCGGCGCAATCGCTGCGTTGCTCATCACTGGATTGGTATTCGTCAGCGTCCGTCTCATCAACTTGGTGGGCCGACTATGGGAACAGTACGTCGCTCTAGAGGGAGAGCGTCGGCAGTGGATCCAGCGTGTAGCAAACGCGCTGCCTCGAGGGCAAAGCATCCCCAGCTGGGGTACCGCCCTGGACAAGGTCGCTAGCATCCGAAACACCGAAGAGCAGCTTCTGCACAGACGAGTCCCGTTGCAGATCCTGAATGGATTCCTTGAACGGGGAGCACTAACTGCGGTGCTCGCTGTGGTTGCGGTTCTCGGCGCGTGGCTCTGGCCATCCGCTCATTTCGGTGTTGGAATTATTTTGGCAGCCCGCTACCTGTACGCAGCGGTGCAGAACAACATCGTAAACTATCGGGTTATTCGGCTCGCTGTGCCAATGATGCGTGAGCTCGACAAGCTCGAGTCGTCTCCAAATTGCACGGTTAAACAGCAGGACTGGGTGGGGCAGCCTTCAAATTCTAGAGAGGTGCTTGCCGCTACGTCTGAGCGCGCTGAAGCATTGCGCACATCCGTGACCACCCCCGATTCTGCTTTCGTACCACGCAACCCGGAAGTGTCCCATTCGGTGTTGTCAGCGTGGCGAGCTTCTGCTTCGCCACATCAGGTATCCCGGTTCACTAGCCTCGCTTTAGGTATGGGGCTCAGTGAGGATGTGATCGGGCGGTTCTGGCAAGACGCAACAACCTTGTCGTCAGGAGAGAGACACCGTGCTGCTGTCGCTATCGTTTTGGCAGACAAACCGGACTGGCTAATTTTGGACGATACGTTCGCAGCGCTTGATCCTGTAGCACGAGAAGTGGTTGCCGAGAGGATCTTAGAGTGCGTGCCAACGTGCACACTTCTGGCAAGCTCGGAGGAGTACGTACCGAGTGCCTTCACCCCCGGCAATGATGCGAGGGTAGACCCTCTTGAGTTGCAGGCTCATAGCCCCGGGGCAGCTAAGGGGGTAGATGCTGGTTCGACGGATGTGAGCGAGGGACAGGACCTTCCTGACCCTGAGCCGAAGCGTGCCACATTCCGACGATCGGCCCTGTTGTTGTTTGGACCGCATTTGGTGTGGATTACGTGTGGCGCCCTACTCTTGAGCGGATCTGAAGTTGCTTTTGCACTGACGATTGCTCACAGTGATGGGCTATCTGCTCAGGTTGCTGGAGTGTCAGCTGCTTGCGCACTGGCAGCAATTGTTGGGTCCGTCATGTTCTTTGGCCCGCTCTACTGGGCTCCCATCGCTAGGCTGAGCGATTTGCACGACCGGGTTATACGCAGGCTCGATCGATTCGCTAGTCCTAGAACAAGCGGTGCGGTCATGGGGCGGATGGGTGAAGACTTCTCCGACCTTCAGATGTCGGTGCCTAGCGCCCTGGGTTCGGTATTTATGGTCATTCTACAGACCTTTATGCTCATCGGAGGCGCAGTGGCTGGCGCCCCGCTGTTCATGATCGCTGTGTTGGCGGTAGCACCCCTAGCGATCCTTGCTATGCGTCAGGGTTCAAAGTGGATTCTCCCTGCCTCGACGACGGCTGCCAATCGCCGAGGTGACTTCATCGGGGTGGTTGGTGCCCAGGCTGGCTTACACGCTGCGCCCGTCAGTGCAGGGCTGCGTCGGGCTGGAGAAGAAGCCTACGCTCATTCGGAGGCTGCATACGTCAGCAGCTCGATTCAGTTGGCGAACGCCTACGCACTGCGTACGGGACTGATTCAGTCGCTTGTGTTGTCACTGAATGTTTCTGCAGTGGTATTGGCACTGATGGTCGAAGGATCGAACTCAGTGGTTGCTCCCGCGGTCGTAATATATTTTGCAGTAACTCTGTCATCTGGCATCCAATCTACGGTGGAGACGCTGCAACAGGTTGGTGTAGTCAGCTTGACTGCGGAGCGTGTTCGGATGCTTGAAGAGTACCGGGCCGACCGTTCTTATCCGCCCGTGCGGTCTGCTGACCTGGCTCTGCTTGAGAGTGCTCTTGACTCTGGGTGTTCTATGGTTGCCTTGATTGGACCAACTGGCGCGGGGAAGTCCGTCATGCTTGATGCTCTATACCGCCGGTATCCCCAAGGCGAAGTGGTAATCGTACCAGATATCGATCCGTTCGCATCTGAAGCATCGAATTCGAGCGGGCTCATGCTTGCGCGTTCCGTGTTACGTGAAGGCGCTGCCCGGCTTGTGTTGCTTGATGAGACCTTGAAGAGTCTCACTCCGTCAGAGGAGCGCACTGAGCTCGAATCGATGGCGTGCGCTATCGAGGGCAGTGACAAGCAGGTTGTGATTGTCCTTCACTCGCGCTCTAACCTTGATTGTTTCAAAGAAGTGGTGAATTTAGATGCGTGAGCTGACCCAAGTACTACGTTTTTCTCCAAGAACTACCGAGGACGAAATGCGAATCTATAGGGCCAAACCTATAGCCTGGACCGATTCGTCGGTGGCACTTCTGAACGAGTACGGCGCCACACTGTGCACACCTGACCGCGAGGCGACACCGCTGGACTTACCCGAGGCGGATGAGAAAGAAAAGAGCCCACCAAACCCGCGCCTCCTGCCTCTCGATGTCACCCCTAGTAAAAACCCCCGTTAAAAACACAGCCGGGGCCGTCTCGCACGCAGGCTCGAAAAGTGCGAGAATGGAACGAAAAGAAAACTACGAAAGAAGATACTTTCATGCTTATTCTCGTTGTGAACGCTGGTTCTTCCTCCCTGAAGTACCAGGTGCGTGACACCTCCCTGCCCGAGGCAGAGCAGATGCTGACCTCCGGCCTCGTCGAAAACATCGGCACCGACGTGCCCAACCACGAAGTCGCATTCGATATCATGTCTGAGAAGCTTGAGCCCGTCCTGGCAGGCCGTGAGCTGCAGGCAGTCGGCCACCGCGTGGTGCAGGGTGCAGAGAAGTTCACCCACCCCGCCCTGCTCACCGAGGAAGTTGTCCAGCAGATCGACGACCTCTCCCCGCTGGCACCGCTGCACAACCCCGCACACGCTCAGGGCATGCGCGCAGCAATGCACAAGTGGCCCTCCCTGCCGCAGGTTGCTATCTTCGACACCGCGTTCCACTCCACCATGCCCGAAGAAGCATGGCGCTACGCGATCCCCTACGACCTGGCTGACAAGTACAGCATCCGCCGCTACGGCTTCCACGGCACCAGCCACGAGTACGTCTCCCACGTTGCAGCTGACATGCTCGGCATTGCACGCGACGAGTTCAACGGCATCGTTGCTCACCTCGGTAACGGCGCGTCCGTAACCGCTGTGAAGGGCGGCAAGTCCGTCGACACCTCCATGGGCTACACCCCGCTGGCTGGCCTGATCATGGGTACCCGCTCCGGCGACATCGACCCCTCGGCACTGACCACCATCCTGATTCGTGAGGGCATTGACGGTGCACGCCTGGACACCATCCTGAACAAGGAGTCCGGTCTGCTCGCACTGGCTGGCTCCAACGACATGCGTAAGGTCGTTGAGGCCGCACAGTCCGGCGACGAGCGTGCACAGCTCGCACTGGACATGACCTCCTACCGCCTGATGAAGTACATTGGCGGCTACAACCTGGTTGTTGGCGGCGCGCAGGCACTGATCTTCACCGCTGGTATCGGTGAGAACTCCGGCGACTTCCGCAAGCTGGTCCTGGACCGCCTCGGCGCTCTCGGTATCAAGTACAACGAGGAAGAGAACGCTAAGCGTTCCCCCGAGCCGCGCGTGATTTCCACCGAGGATTCCGCTATCAAGGTGCTGGTCATCCCCACCAACGAGGAGAAGGCTATCGCTGAGGCTACCGAGGAACTCGTCAAGAGCCTCTAAGCCCCACGCACCCCGCCGTATAGGCGGTTGAATATAGGCAGTCCGCTGCAGTTCCCGTTCCGTACGGGTGTTGCAGCGGACTTGTTTTTGAACATCCGTTAGAGTAAATGCATATGATTCAACTCACTTTACAATGCAACATTACGCCAATGTAGTACGTATTACATATGTGTCATTCATCACATTGGAAACAAGAATGAAAGTTGATTAAAAATGTGGGCTTGGGTGTTGCATAAAGTGTAAATTTTTTGCTTGCTTGGGAAAGTTATGCAGGGGGGGGGGGTTGAGTGCATTGATTCGCAACATTCCAACATTGATGGAAGTTGAGGTTGAAGGTGAAAAAAGATTGATAATCCTAGATTAATTCTGTTAGGAATTTTTTATCGATCCAAGTTGTTGCACAATATGAAACAATAAATACAAATTTTTGTGATTCCATATAAAGCGTGTTCATATAACGAGTGTTCATCGAAAAGAACTGAAGCGGACTTATAGCCGCAAAAGAATTCTGAGAGCACACTCTGAACTGTACGTTAAACACATACTGCGATAACTTTTATATCTGTATATTTTATGCAGAAATAAAGTGGATCAATGTGCAAAACTCATTCCAATTGAGAGAGACTTGGTAATGGATATTCACTCGACTAAGAGCCACTCCGAACAAAGTGGAAAGCTGATGGGCCGTCGTACCCTGGTCAAGGGTGCAGCATGGGCAACGCCCGTTGTGGCAGCAACCGCCGTAGTGCCCGCCTACGCCGCATCCAAGAACCCTTGCGAATACGGCACCATCGTATCCGTGCCCTGGGGTGAACGTGCCAACCGTCGCCGCTACAAGGGTACCGTGAATGAAGAATACGAATGGGCAGTAATGCCCACCTCCAACTGCAGCCCCCAGCCGCAGACCTACTTCATCGACAACACCACCCCCGAAAATAAGCTTGCTTACCCCTGGGGTCGTTACGAGGGTGTGAGCGACTTCCCGCCGATTTACCCCCCGAACGGCAAGGACACCCCTGACTACACCTCCAAGGACGGCGTTGGTGGCGTTGGTGGCGGCGTTATCATCAACGTTCGTGTTGAGAACGTTGCAGGTGACGTCTCCTATGCACCGACCCCCACCGGTGCGGACCGTTTCGCATTCGGTGAGTCTGACGCAAACCGCAAGAACAACATGTACTACGCCGAAGGCTACAAGGGCAAGGGCGCAAACCCCCCGGTTGTTCGCCTCAACGACAACTACAAGGGCAGCCGCTCTACCTACATCGCTCACGGTAAGTACAACTACCTGCACTTCCCGGATGGTCCCCGTCCTCCCAAGGAAAACAGCCCCCTGTGGACTTACGCATACGGTAAGCACTACACGACCGCTGAAGGCCGCGACGGCTGGTCCTGGGATATTCAGGTGATGGCTAACATTACCCACCCCAATGCTGGTCAAGACGTTGTGTCGTACATGACCTACCTGCGTAAGCACACCTACGGTGACCCCGCGCATCAGTCGGCAAAGGTCATTCCGGTGCAGTACCGCGTTATTGTGACTTCCCCCTGGGGTACTGTCACTTATCTTTCGGCAGCTGTTTAATATCAGCTTCCATTAGGTCTGAATGGAGTAGTGACCCATTCGACCTACTTCAATCTTGGATTGAGATTTATATATTGTGATGTTTATTTGAGTATAAAGTTGATGGATTTTTAGTGTATTAGGGAGTGGTGTCCCTAATAAGTAGACGCTATTCTTCTGTCAGCTTTTGGAGGGGCCGGTTCCGCACCACGTGTGCGGAACCGGCCCCTCTGCATGCATCAATAGGGAGAAAAGCTAAGCATTGTATCTCTTGGCGGGCTATTGCAGGGAAGATGAGAAGTGGTGAGCGTTCCGTGAGAAAAAGCGCATTCACATTCACTAGTAAGTGCCCAAAAACGATAGAGTGGAATCAGATAACACTCGATACGAAGCGGACGAGACATGACTCAACCCCCTGAAAACCACCAGCAGCCCGGTGGGCAGTTCAACGCCCAGCCCGGCCAGCAGGCATTCCACGCCCCCGGTGAGCCCCTCCCGCAGGACCTCTCCGCCGGCTGGCTCCCCGAAGACGAGCGCCAGAAGCCGGTCAGCCCCCTGCCCCAGCCGAAGCTCTTCGCCTACCAGTCGATGCTGCCGCCGAAGGTGCTGCACGCGCTGCGTCACCCCTCCGAAATTCCGTGGCTGGTCGCCGCCTACGCGGTCACCGCGGTCGGCTACATTGTGCTGTTCATGGCGCTGGCTGACCTGTTCAGCTCGATGATGCGTTACGTCTTCAGCTCAACCGGTGAAGGCTCGGTTCGAGTACCTTCCGGCAGCACCTCCGCAAGCCTGGAAGACCTGATTTTCCAGACGGTTGGTCTGCTCATCCTGGGCCCGATTGCCATCTTCATTGTTCGTGCAATCTACTACGCACAGCAGCGTGTTCGCGGTGTGCGCATCACCCCGACCCAGTTCCCCGAGGCGTACCAGATGCTCGCCGAAGCAGCTGAGGCGGCGGGTCTGCGCCGCGTGCCGGATGCGTACGTCATCCTCGGTAACGGCGTGATGAACGCTTTCGCGGCAGGTCACGGCTTCCGCCGCTACATCTGCCTGTACTCCGACCTGTTCGAGATTGGCGGTAAGTCTCGTGACCCGCAGGCGCTGCGCTTCATCATTGGCCACGAGGTTGGCCACATCGCCGCAGGTCACGTCGGTTATTTCCGTCTGATTTTCACTACTCTGTTCAACCAGATTCCGGTGCTGTCGAGTGCGCTGTCCCGCTCGCAGGAGTACACCGCCGATAACTTCGGTTACCGCTTCTGCCCCGAGGGCGCTGAGGGTGCCGTCAAGGTGCTTGCGGCAGGTAAGTACCTGAACAAGCAGGTTAACTTCGATGAGCTTGCCGACCGTGCCGTGACCGACCGCGGTCTTGCCGTCTGGTACGTGAACCTGCTGGCAAGCCACCCCATCCTCACGTGGCGTGCGCACGCGCTGCGTGACCGCACCCAGCCGGGCCGCCTGTTCTGGCGCCCGACGGAGAACCCGGTCAAGGACGCCGCACCGCGCGTTCCTGTCCTGATTCCGGCGTCTGAGCCGGTGCACATGTGGCCTGACCCGATTCAGTCCACCGAGTTCATGCGTGAGCACCAGGACACCTGGGCTGACCACACCCTGGAAACCGTGGACGTGTACTCCAAGCCCGAGAACGCCCCCAAGTTCGATGCGAATTCGACGCTGTTCGCTGGCTGGCTCACCGAGCAGGCTCGTGCCTTCCACGGCCAGCGTTGGGATGCGTACGCTGCCGCCGGTGGCGTGCCGGCACCGGGCGCTCCCGGTGGCCCGCAGATGCCCGCGCCGGGTCAGCCTGCCTACGGTCAGCAGCCCGGCTTCGGTCAGCCTGCCGCAGGTCAGAACGGTGTAGCCCAGAACGGTGCAGGCCAGTCCGCCCCTGAGCAGCCCTCTAATGGCCAGCCTAACGGCCAGCCTTCTCCTGAGCAGTACGGTTACGGCCAGTACGGTAGCGGCTCCTCTGAGGGTGGCTCGTACGGTTACGGCTTTGACGGTGATAAGAAGTAGCCGCTGAGCCTACTCTGAACGCCTCATCTGAGCCGCACAGCTCAATAACCTTCACGAACCCGCCGGGGTGCTAACGCACTCCGGCGGGTTCGGCTGTTAACCGCCTCCTGCACACTCCTAAGCTCTCCCTGCGTGACCCCCAGGTGAGAAGGGGCGCCCGCCACTGCATCCGCCGCATGCCGCAGGCATAGAATGGACAGCATGCTTTCATCACTTCGCTCCATCAAACTCGACCCGCTGCTGACCATGCTCATTAGCGCGGTTATCCTCGCAATTATTGTGCCGGCGCGCGGCGACTTCGCCGAATGGTTCAGCACCGGAACGAAGTTCGCGGTCGCCCTGCTGTTCTACCTGTACGGCGCTCGCCTCTCCACCGCGGAGGCTATTCGCGGCCTGACTCACTGGCGTCTGCACCTGATGATTCTCAGCTGCACGTTCGTGCTGTTCCCGCTGGTCGGTTTGGCGCTTTCACCACTGCGTTTTGTGCTCGGTGATGGGCTGTACATGGGCATCCTGTTCTTGACCTTTGTGCCCTCGACCGTGCAGGCGTCGATTGCGTTCACCTCGATTGCGGGCGGTAACGTGGCGGCGGCGATTGTGAGCGCTTCGCTCTCTTCGATTGTGGGTGTGGTGGCGACTCCGCTGCTCGCCATGCTACTGATGAACACGGGCCATATTGAGTTCTCCGGAACGGTCTTCCTGGACATCGCCATTCAGCTGTTTCTGCCGTTCGTGCTCGGTCAGCTGACGCGCCGCTGGGTGGGGGAGTTTGCTAAGAAGCCGACGACTAAGTGGCTGGATAAGTTCTCGGTCATGATGATTGTGTATTCGGCGTTTTCCGCCTCGGTGGTGCAGGGCGTGTGGACGCGCGTGGCGTGGTGGCAGATCGTGCTGCTGGTTGTGCTCATGGCGATTATTGTGGTGTTCATGCTGTGGCTGACCGACCAGCTGGCTAAGCGCCTGGGGTTCAACCGTGCCGACCGTATTACGATTCAGTTCTGCGGTTCGAAGAAGTCGCTGGCGGCTGGCCTGCCGATGGCGATCATTATTTTTGGTGCGGGCTCGCTGGGTCTGATGATGCTGCCGATCATGATTTTCCATCAGGTTCAGTTGATGATTTGTACCTGGCTTGCGGGCCGCTATGCGCGCCTGGATGTGGTGGGTGCCGCCTCCGCGAAGGAAGTTCAGTAGGGGACTGTTGGGTTCCTACTGGGCGCCTGTCGGGGCGTTCGCCGGGGTGGCTAGCGGGCACCCTGGTGGACATCCCGGCGGGCGCTCCGACGGATACGCGCGGGCGCCCTTGAACCTGTGAGATAAGCCTCTGATGAGGGGTTTTAATGGGTTCTTTGGGTCTGGATGACCCGTCTGAAAAGTGATGTTGCGCGCTTTGGCAAAAATTCCCCTGACTAGTGCATTTACGTGCAAAATGTGGCATTTGTACTGGTCAGTTGGTTTTCTGTGGGTTATCTGCACTCTATTGCACCAAAGTGACGAGCGAGACAATCAACACTATCGGGTGTTGGGCGGCGAAAAATCCCCAATTTTGCCCTAGAATGTTTTGTCGTGGGTTAGACAGATTTGCATCCTGCATGCAAGAATTTATGACTCATGTGGGAATGGTTGAGATTCACTCCCTCACACCACCCACGAGCATTGATGCGGCGGACTCACTCCCCGACCGCATCCAACACCGGAAGAGTCTCACTCACTCAACCGACAAGAAGCTCAAAATCACTTATTCACTCAAACACAACTGGATACACTCAGCTTAATGACGCGCGTAGAAGACACTATCTATGCGCTAATCGCTGTTCTGTATCCGCCAAGAAAGAGGACACTCCATGGCTACCATCATGAGCGTGAACGTATGCGATTCCAAGTACAACGCTGACCCCACCGGCGTACGAGACTCCACTAGTGCTATCCAGAAGGCCATCGACGACGTTGCTGCCCAGGGCGGCGGCTCCGTGGAGATTCCCGGCGGCATGTACCGCGTCTCCTACCCCTTCATCGAAATGAAGCACCGCGTCGAGATCTTCGGCCACGGTCAGGCAACCCGAATCGTCGCTTTCACCGACAAGGGTATTCCCTCCACCAAGAACGGTAGCTACGAATGCACCGGCGTTTTCCACACCGGTAGCTACACCACCCCCATGAGCGGTGGCACCAACCAGAACAAGCCCATGCGTATGGGCGTGCGTGACCTGTTCATCCGCACCAACAAGTACAACCTGCCGCTGGATTCTAAGAGCAACCAGATTTTCCTGGAGAAGCATACCCAGCCCGTCGACAACGTTGCAGGCGTCATCTTCCACACCCGCATTGCGGACGCTAACCCCGGTGAGCCGGACGCAGTGCCCACCCTGTCCAACATCGAAATCTGGGACACCGCCATTGGCGTTGCGATCCTGGGCCTGGACGACCAGGGCATGAAGATTGACAAGATCCGCATCCGCCAGACCCTGCGCCAGGGCCTGCTGGTCGGTAAGCCTGTCGGCCACCCGCTGCGCCCCCGCGAGGGTGACACCCCCGGCGCGGCAGATAACAAGTTCTCCATGATTGACGTCTCTGACGCAAACATGAGCTTCGGCACCTACGCGGGTATCGAGATTTACACTTCTCAGTCCAAGTTCGAGGCGTCCACCAGCTGGTTCAACAAGCGCAACCAGGGTAAGAACGCCCTGTACGAGGTGAAGACCCGCCACGTGGGTGCAGGCTGGTTCATTCAGGGCACCCGCAACATGTTCATTGGCTGCACCGCCCAGGAGAACGCCGGTCACGGCTGGCTCGTGGAGTGGGGTAACAACCAGTTCATTGGCTGCCTGGGTGAGTCCTCCAGCTTCCAGGACGCTGTTACTGGCGCTGCTCGAGGTGACGAGGCGGCGAACTGGTACATTGGCCGTAACGCACGCGGTAGCCGCTTCGTGGCTCCTCGTTCGCACAACCCTTACAGCTGGGCGAAGGCTTCCCTGTACGGTTTCTACATTGAGAACAACATTCGCGATATGCACATTACGACTGCGTCTGCGAAGGATGACCGTATTGGTGAGAACAACATGGTCGGCCGCCGTGTTCACGTGACCGGTGCTATGGGCGATAACGTGCTCATCGAGGTGGATCATATTCGCCACGCGACTTTCGCGCCGAAGCAGCTGGAGAAGCGCGGCAACGGCGTGTTCATGGGCTAACCCTCGCGGGTTGAGCTACGCGGGCTGAGGCTCGTGATTACAAAATCTTAAAACGCATACGCTTGAGGGGCGGGGAGTAATCCCCGCCCCTCAAGCGTTTAACGCCCCGCACGATGCGGCGGCAGAGGGCGCTGGCGAGAGCCGCGTGAGGCGGCAGAGGAGTGGGCATCACAGTGCCCGGTCATCGCCTCCACACGCCCAATGCGGTACCCTTGAGCAGGGAGGCAGGTCTGCCGGTGCACAGACTCGCACACGCCAACACATCCGCAGAAATGCGCCCAACACACCGCACCACACAAACTCAACACTGCACCCGCGCAGCACCGTATTCACCGCATACTGCCGTATTCACTCAATTCACTCACCACGCCGCCTTCAGCACCGAACGCGGTACCCATCGAAAGAATTGAGCCCCTCATGCCCGATACGCCCATGAGCATCAACGCCATCAACTACGGCGCAGACCCCACCGGTGCCAAAGACTCCACCGCAGCCATCCAGCGCGCAGTCGACGCTGTCGCCGCACGCGGCGGCGGATCCGTAGAACTACCCCGCGGCATCTACCGCGTCTCCTACCCCTTCATCGACATCAAGCACCGCGTCGAAATCTTCGGCTACGGCTCCTCAACCGTCGTCATCGCGCACTCCGACCGTGCCATCCCCACCACCGCCAACGGCCACACCGAATACACCGGCGTGTTCCACGTCGGCAGCTACACCACCCCCGTCTACGGCAACTACAACGCCAACAAGCCCATGCGCATGGGCGTACGCAATCTGCACATCCGCACCAACGCCGCAAACACCCCCATCAGCAGCTACCCGCTCGATGCGCACACCGCCCCGCTGAACAACGTCGCCGGCGTCATCTTCCACACCCACCTGACCGGCGACATGCTCAACGAACCGGACATCGTGCCCGTTATCGCCGGCGTGGAAGTCTGGGACACCGCCATCGGCGTTGCCGTGCTCGGCCTGGACGACCAGGGCATGAAAATTGACGACGTGACCATCCGCCGCACCCTCAACCAGGGCCTGCTGCTCGGCAAGCCCGTCGGCCACCCCCGCCGCCCCAACGAAGGCCAGAACTCCGGTGCGGCAGACAACAAGCTGCGCGGTATCGACGTTGCCGAAGCGAACCTCAGCGGCGGCTCCTACGCCGGTATCGAGGTGTACGCGGCGCAGGCAAAATTCGAGAGCTGCTCCAGCAACAGCAACCACCGCACCAGCAACAAGAACGCCCTCTACGAGCCCGCCACCCGCCACGCCGGCGCAGGCTGGATCGTGCAGGGTGAACGCAACATGTTCATCGGCTGCACCGCACGCTCCAACGCGGGTCACGGCTGGATTGTTGAGTGGGCGCACAACGTCTTCGTCGGATGCGAAGCGGAAGGTTCCAGCTGGGCTGGCACCGTCAGCGGTGCCGCCGGTGCTGACGAGGCCGCTAACTGGTACATCAGCCGCAACGGGCGCGGTACCCGCATGGTCGCGCCTGTCTCCTATAATCCGCCGGAGAAGCCCGCCTCCCTGTACGGCTTCTACATTGAGAACAAGATTTACGACCTGCGCATCACCGAAGGAACCGCCAAGGACGACCGCATTGGTGAGGGCAATATGCTCGGCCGCCGCGTGTACATCACCGGTGAGATTGGCGCGAACGTGGTTATTGAAATTGAGGAGCTGCGCCACTCCACCTCGCCCGCCGGTCAGCTCACCAAGGAAGCCTATAACGTGATGCGCGGCTAGCAGAGGCTAGTAGACACGCCCGAACCGGTTCGGGACTTTCCTGTGAATCGTGAGGGAGGTGCGTGTGCCCTAGTAGGTGCGTTATACCGCTATATATCAGCTAAAAATCAAAGCAGCTGTGAATGGAATACATACCATTCGCAGCTGCTTTGTCGTTTAGAACAATGTTTAATTTTTAGTTGATAAAAGTCTCAATTAAATATTGAATAAAATATTAATATGTACTTTAAACTTTCTATGGTGGTGTAAAACAGTCCATTCACTGTGCACCACCATAGCCGTGCGACAGCATGCGGAACACGCACATCATTGGTACACGCCAAAACCGCGTATCGCCGCACGTCAGCCCCTATTCATTGCCGCTTCTTACTATTCCTCAACGCACTCCTTTCCCCTTTTATTATTCGCTCCATTTGGCGACCCCGCAGTTGACCCAAAAATCGGTTCCTTCCGGCCGGTTCCCAACCACAATTACATAAGGAAAAATCTATGCTTCCGGTTATCTCTCGAGCACTCACACCCGCTCCCCGCGCACGCCGCACTTTCGCCCTCACTCTCGCACTCGTTCTCGGTGCCGTACCCCTCGCTTCCGCAGCGAATGTACAGCCCGCCGTGCACGCTGTAGAAACCCATGCCGCAAAACCCGTCGTGAACCTGCAGCTCGTCATCAAGGCGCAGCAGCCCAAGGATGACCCCAGCTACGTCGAATGCGTCGCCAACTTCCTCGGCACCATGAGCGCCACCCCCGGCGTGTGGGCGGTCTGCCACGGCTACCTCGGCAGCGAAGAATACACCGTCACCCGCCGCCACAGCAACGCAACCGTCACCCGCGGCCAGCTCGTGCGTATGCTCTACCGCATGGCGGGATTGCCGACCGTCAAGAACCTACCCAAGACCTCCCCCTACAAGGATGTGGCAACCACCGACCCCGACTATGCCGCCTACATTTGGGCAGCGGACGCGGGCATCACCTCCGGCTGGGATGACGGGCTCTTCCACCCGGATGACTACGCCACCCGCCACACCCTCGCCGCGTTCCTGTATCGTGCCGCAGGTAGCCCCGACGGTGCCGCACGCCTGCGCCAGATCCGCCGTCCGCTACGTGCCGAAGTCAAGAAGACTGAACAGTTCAAGACCGAAAACCGCTGGGCAGCCCGCACGCTCGGCACCTACCCCGAAGTGGACCGCGACGGTGACGGCGTGGCAGACGTGGTGGACCCCGCCAGCCCCCTGTACTTCTCCGACGCCCTGTACATGCTCAAGGCGTACGGCGATAAGGGCCTGAAGGTTGTGGGCACTCCCGCCGTTGACTAGGAGTAATGCTGACTAGTGTTGTTGCTGGCTAGATTCAATGCTAACTAGATTCAGCGCTGACTAGCGCATATATTCACCGCCCGCCGGTGCGCCCCGAAGGTTGCGCAGGCGGGCGGTGCGCTGTTTTTGGCGGGCGGTGTGCTATGCCAGGACGCTCTAATGAGGCGGGAACGCGATACCCGCTAAGCTAGAAGGCATGAAGATTGCCACCTGGAACATCAACTCAATCCGCGCCCGTGAGAACCGCGTCGAAGATTGGCTCGACGAACACGACGTTGACGTGCTCGCCCTGCAAGAAACCAAAACTAAAGACGAAACCTTCCCCTTCGACCTCTTCGAATTCATGGGCTACGAGGTTGCGCACTTTGGCCTGAATCAGTGGAATGGCGTGGCAATCGCCTCCCGAGTTGGCCTCGAAGACGTGCAGCGCGGTTTCGATAACCAGCCGCACTTCGGCAAGCCCGGCGAGCCCGAGGTGCTGGAGGCGCGCGCTATCGGTGCGACCTGCGGCGGCGTGCGCGTCTGGAGCCTCTACGTGCCCAACGGCCGCGGCCTGACCGATCCGCACATGGACTATAAGCTCCGCTGGATGGAAGCGCTGCGCCAGAACGTGCACAACGAACTGGCCGCCAACCCGCAGTCGCAGCTCGCCCTGGTCGGTGACTGGAACGTCGCCCCCGAAGATACCGACGTGTGGGATATTGACTACTTCCTGCGCAACGAAATGACCCACGTTTCCGAACCCGAACGCCGCGCCTTTGCCGCCCTGCTCGAAGAGGGCATGGTGGACGTAGTGCGCCCGCACACTCCGGGCGAGTACACCTACTGGGACTACCAGGCGGGCCGCTTCACCAAGGATGAGGGTATGCGCATTGACTTCCAGCTGTTCTCGCCCGCGCTTGCCGCACGCGTGGAACGTGCCTGGATCGATAAGGTGGAACGCGCCGGTGAAGGCGCAAGCGACCACACGCCGGTCGTGGTTGAGATTGCCGACTAATCCGAGCGTATAGCTTGCCGTAGAACCGCGTGTAGTAAGGAGGCGGGGGAGGGGTCCCTCGCCTCCTTGCTGTATCTGCTGGTGCTTCTGTGTGCCTGTCTCTGGGCGGCTGTTCCTATGCCTGCCCCTGGGTTTCTGCCAATATTTCGGGGTTTTCTGTGTGGCTTAGTTGAAAAGTTCGGCTAGCCGAACTATTGTTAAATTCCGCCCGGGACGACAGGCAAAAGCGCATTATGATGCCTGCGCAGACACAACCGTGTCCCTAGCGTCCCGGCGCGGCAAATCCCATACATCAACCACATACTCAAACCCGTGATTTCCAATGAAGGATGCCTCATGAACGCTTTCACCCCCGCAGGCAGCAACGCACGCCGCCTCGTCCAGGCGCTCTGCGCCGCCCTCGCACTCACCCTGCTACTCGTGCTCACCGGTTGCGGTAGCACCGCCAGCACCGCCGACGGCGCTAAGAGCAGCAACGGCAAGAAGACCGTGCTCACCACCTTCACCGTGCTCGCCGACATCGCCCGCAACGTCGCCGGTGACGACCTGAACGTTGAATCCCTCACCAAACCCGGCGCAGAGATTCACGAGTACGAGCCCACCCCCTCCGACCTGAAGAAAGCGCACGCCGCAGACCTGGTACTCGACAACGGCCTCAACCTCGAATCCTGGTTCACCAAGTTCGTCAAGGACTCCAACGCTAAGCACGTGACCGTCTCCGAGGGAGTCACTCCCATCTCCATTACCGAGGACGCCTACGCGGGCAAGCCCAACCCCCACGCCTGGATGAGCCCCAGCAACGTGCAAAAGTACGTGGACGTGATGATTCGCGAATTTAGCGCCCTCGACCCGGCCCACGCCGCCGACTACAAGACCCGCGGCGAAGCCTACAAGAAGCAGCTACAGGGCGTGCGTGACGAGCTCGTCAAGGAAATCTCCACCCTGCCCGAGAACCAGCGCGCACTCGTCACCTGCGAAGGCGCCTTCTCCTACCTGGCGGCAGACGCGGGCCTGAAGGAAAAGTACATTTGGGCGGTCAACTCCGAACAGCAGGCGACCCCCTCGCAGATTTCCTCCGCGATCGATTACGTGCGCGAGAACCAGGTGCCCGCTGTGTTCTGCGAATCCACCGTCTCTGACAACCCGATGCGCCAGGTCGCAGACGCCACCGGCGCACGATTCGGCGGCGTGCTCTACGTAGACTCGCTCTCCGAGGCGAACGGCCCCGTGCCCACCTACCTAGACATGATTCGCTACGACGCCCGCACCATCGTGGCGGGCCTCAAGGGCAACTCCTAAACCCGGCATAAACCCCGAATAAACCCGGTAGAAACCCGGGCCAAACCCGGCATCGAAAACCCCGGGTAAACCCTAAACCCCCGATAGGATAGGAGGGGCGGTCGCCTTCATGGCTCCACTCCTCCCAGCCGTTAACACCCGCCCACACGGCACCTACTCAGCAATACCCACTCAGCAACACGCAAGCAAGTACACCCGCCCCACGCATACGGTGACCACCAGAAAGAACACAAGGAATGAGCACTCTTCTCAGCTGCGAAAATGTGCACGTGAACTACGGGCCAGTCCGTGCCCTCACCGGCGCATCCTTCACCCTGGACACCGGGCGTATCTGCGGCCTGATTGGCATGAACGGCTCCGGCAAATCCACCCTCTTCAAAGCCATCATGGGGGTCGTGCCCATGCACGCCGGAAGCATCACCCTCGACGGGCAGCCCGTCGGCGGTAACCGTGGCAGCCGCGGCAAGAACGCGCACCACCACCGCGCCGGACTCGTCAGCTACGTGCCGCAGAGCGAAGAAATCGACTGGACCTTCCCCATCTCCGTGCGTGAGGTCGTCAGCATGGGACGCTACCGCAACCTCGGCATCACCCGCCGCCTGCGTGCCGCAGACCGTGCTGCCGTGGATGAGGCGCTCGCCCGCGTGGAACTGACCGACCTTGCCGACCGTCAGATTGGGGCGCTCTCGGGCGGTCAGCGTAAGCGCGCCTTCGTGGCACGCGCTATCGCCCAGGGCGCCCAGCTGCTGCTGCTGGATGAGCCTTTCGCCGGGGTGGACAAGCGCAGCGAAGCGATGCTCATTCAGGTCATCGAACAGTTGCGTGACGAGGGCGCGACCGTGCTGGTTTCCACGCACGACTTGGCGAGCCTGCGCCAGTTCGCCGACGAGGCACTACTGCTACGCGGCGATATTCTGATGCACGACACCCCCGAGAAGGTGCTCGCCCCCGAGAACCTGGTGCGTGCCTTCGGCATGGAGGTGGACGCCGGCGCGTCGGTCGCTACCGCTGCCCCCGGCGCTGCTACCTCCGGCACTACTACGATCAGCTCTGCGGAAGGGAAGAACTAAATGGACATCCTCAACTTTCTGGTGGAGCCGCTGACCCTGCCCTTCATGCTCCGCGCGTTCGTGGTCACCGTCATAGCCGCCGCCGTCTGCGCCCTGCTCTCCTGCTGGCTCGTGCTGCTCGGTTGGTCGCTCATGGGTGACGCAATCTCGCATGCGGTGCTACCCGGCGTGGTGCTCGCCTACATTTTCGGTGCGCCCTTCGCAGTGGGCGCGGTCATTGCCGCACTCCTGGCTGTGGCGCTCATCGGCGGGGTGCGGCGTAGCGGCCGCGTGCGCGAAGACGCCGCGATCGGCATCGTGTTCACGACCATGTTCGCGTTCGGTCTGGTGCTGATTTCGGTCACGCCGTCGAATACCGACCTGAACCATATTCTCTTCGGTAACGTGCTGGGTGTGTCCTGGTCGGACGTCTGGCAGGTCGCCGTCCTCGCGGTGGTGGTTGCCGCCGTGCTGATGGTCAAGCGCCGCGACTTCGTGCTGTACGCATTCGACCCGGGCTTTGCGCAGGCGGTGGGGTTGCGTCCGCGTCTGCTCGGCGCGCTGCTGCTCATTATGCTGGCGCTGACTTCCGTGGTGGCGCTGCAGATCGTGGGTGTGGTGCTGGTCGTGGCGATGCTCGTCATCCCCGGCTCCACCGCGCGCCTGATAACTGACCGGTTCGTGCCGATGCTCGCGGTGAGCGTGGGAGTCTCCCTGGTGGGCACGCTGACCGGCTTGTACGCCAGCTACTACGCGGACGTATCCCCCGGTGGTGCCGTGGTCGTCACGCAGGGCATACTGTTCGCCCTGGCGTACGTGTTCGCCCCGCGCTACGGTCTGCTGGGCAGGATGCGCGCCCGCCGACTCAGCACTGATGCAACGAAAACTGAGCCGGTAGCTTCCTAAGAAAGCTCACCCTGTGAAAGCTCCCTTTGGGAAAGCTTACTGAGTACACTCACCACAGACAGCAATAGGCGGAAAGTCCCACCGAGGGGCTTTCCGCCTATTGCTATCTTTTGAAGGTTAGGGGCGCGTACCCGCCCGGATTGCCGGGCTAGAAGTCCGCCTCTACCGCCCTGTATCTAGCGCCCTGTATCTAGCGCACCGTGCGGGACACGAACAGGGAGGCGGTCGCCTCCGCACCCAACGGAATAATGGTGCCGCCGGGCTTCACCGCGCCAGCCGCGTCCGTCTCGTGCAGGTTGCCGGAACCGGCACCGACCACGCTCACGTTCACCGCCTCCGAGAAGGGCGCACCCTCCTCAATGTGTAGGCGCACGCCGGGCACAAAACCGTGGCCCTGCAGGTAACGCAGCAGGCGCGGGTCATCATCGTTAATGCGTTCGAGCACGACTGTTTCGCCGGGTTCGCACTGGCTCAGCGGCACGGTCTGCGGAAAACTAATATGCCCCGAAGAATCCGGAATCGGGTCGCCGTGCGGGTCGCGGGTCGGGTGCCCCAGCAGGGTGTCGATGCGGTCCACCATGAAGTCGGATACCGCGTGCTCCAGAACCTCCGCCTCGTCGTGCACACGGTCCCAGGTGTAGCCGAGCGTCTCCACGAGGAACGTCTCAATGAGGCGGTGGCGGCGGATCATTGCCAGCGCGTAGGAGCGGCCGGTTTCAGTGAGCTCAATAGCGCCGTAGGGCTGATGCTCGATCAGGTCGGCGGCGGCGAGGCGCTTGAGGCCGTCAGATACCGAAGAAATGCGCAGACCCATGCGTTCTGCCAGGGCGGATGCGGTGGCAGGGGTTTTGGTCCATTCTTCGAGGCTCCAGATTTCCTTGAGGTAGTTCTGGGTGCTGACGGAAAGTTCTGAGAGAGGCATAAAGATAAGTCTACCTTTTCTCTGGTTTTGCCCGTCGAGCTGCAGGGTATTCAGCGCGGGTTTAAAAAGCGTCCCGCCCGGATAGTTCACCCCTGGCAGGGGGCGACCATCACGGGCGGGATCAGGTGTTCGGTTCCGCGCTGGCAGGCACTAAAGGCTGGCAGGTACCAGGTACGAAGGCTGACAGGCGCGAAAGAATGAGGGGGGCGCGGCGGCGGTTAGGTGGCGCGGCGGCGCGAACGGTCAATACGGGTCAGCAGCTCGATGAGCGCACCGCGTGCCGCCTGCTCCTCATGCCAGAGGGAGCGGACGAGGGTGCGGCTGACCGCCTGGGTGGTGATGCCGAGTGCGGTTGCGGCGGCCTTCTGCTGGCCGCGTACGCCGGGTACGAGCAGGTTTACTACGCGCCATTCGGCGTCGGTGCGGTCGGCGCATACGCGGTAGAGCAGGCGTGCGGAGCCTGCGGCGAGGTCGGCGAGGTGGCGGTTGTCGGCGCTGACGCTGATGCAGCGTACGGGTGCGCCTCCTTGTGCTTCTTCGACGGCGAGACGTGAGAATTCGAGGGCGTCGCCGGTGCAGTCGGTGGTGCTGACGGCGCCGAGTGCGCCTGCGAATCGGGGGATGTTGAGCTCGCCGATTCCGATGCCGACCCAGAAGCCGTTATCGCGCGCGGCAATGAGCGCCGCGTGGAGTGCGTCGCTGGCGCGGTCGAAGGCGCCCTGAATTTCGTCAGGGTATGTCTGGGCGAAGGCAACACGCGGGTTGAGCTTTGCGAGTTCGTCCGACAGTGCAGTGAGTGAGTGCTGTGCGGAACGTTGAATAAAGGTTAGAACGAACACCTTCCTATTATGCCGTAAAACCTTCAACAAGCGGCGTAAGGTTCGCCGTAATACCGGCAACATTTAAACCCCTAAAAATGCGCATTGATAAGGGGAATTATCGTGAGCGTGCACTGTGTGCAGAAATCCTCGAAAGGACGTAGAACACCCCCGAAAGGAAAATAATTTTCATGCAAGTGCACGTTGAATTATTCGCTTTCGGGGGTGTTGAGTGGAGTTGATAGACGGGGCTACCGCGGAACTACTGTGCGTTCGTTACCTGCGAGATATGGGGCAGCTGACGCAGCGGCTTCTGGAATACCATCACCACCAGCGACAGGAAAATGAACACCGCGTAGAACAGCGCCGTGTACGTAATACCCCAATCAACAATGAGGAAGCCTGCCAGCAGAACAGCCAGCGGGGTGAGCGCCATGTTCGGGATGCCCTGCACCGAGTGCACGCGACCGATCATGTGCTCCGGGGTGGACGCGTTAATGTACGCAATGATGCTCGAATTGAAGGAGGGGAGCACAATACCCGCCAGCACAATCAGCAGGCACACCGCCCACAGCATTGAATGAACCACCGGCAGCAGCAGGTAGCACGCCGACATAATGGCAAGGGAGGTGATACCGAGCGGGCCGAGCGCAAACTTCTCGGTCAGCGGGCCGACCAGGAACGAACCGAGCAGCACGCCCACGCCGAAGGCGCTCGCGAAGATGCCGATGAAGAGCGGGTGTGCGCCCTCCAGGGTGTAGTAGTAGATGAAGGTGAGCGGAATGCCGACCGTTCCAAAGTTCGCAAGCGTTGAAACGAACGCAATGGACACCAGCACCTTGTTCTTCAGGATGTACTCAAAACCGGCTTTTGAGTCCTGCCAGAAGCTGGTTTTCTCGCCTTCCTCCTCTTCCGCGGGCTGCCGACTAGCGCCGTAGCTCTTGGGTGCGACGATGAATGCCAGCAGGTTGACGACCGCGTGAACTGCGGTCATGAGCACGGTCGAGAAGCCGATAATGATGCCGGCGACCGGGCCGCCCAGCAGGTTAGCGGTGGACTCGCGCGTCTCGCCCATACCGGAGGCGTACCCCAGGTGTTCCTTGGGGACTACGCGGGTGATGATGGACTGTTCACTCGGGTAGTCGAAGGTGGAAATGATGGCGGCGAGAGAAATCGTGATCACCAAAACGTAAATGTTGGTGACGTTGAAAACGAGGTAGAGAAGAATCGCGACCCAGGACAGCGCCTGGCCAATGCAGGACAGTGCCAGGCACTTTGAGGGACCGATTCTGTCGACCCATGTTCCAGATACTGCTCCGGCGCAGGTGGCGAGAACACCCGCGACGAAGAGGGTGATACTCGCAGCTTCGGGGGAGCCGGTCAGCGCCAAAATAATGATGGGCGTGGTGATATAGCTCATCGAGTCTGAGAGCTGGTTGGCTCCAATGGCGAAGAGAGTATTTCGAAAATCTCTATTCTTGAGTAGCTCGGTGTTGACACTCATGGGGGACCTCCACGATGGGGTTGGGTGTCGCGCGGTGTGCAATCCGTCGTGCATAGTTCGTTGTGCGCAATTCGTAGCGCGCAATCGTATGAGTGAATACCCCGACAGTCGGCTGCGCCTGCCTGTATTCGTCTGTTTTCGCCTGTGCCCGCCGGTCATGACGGGCCCGTCGGTCATCACGGGCCCGTCGGTCATCACGGGGTGGTTGAGGATGCACGGGGCGGCTCATCGGGAGCCACCCCCCCGCACAAATAGTGTGTCGCGCGATACTTTAGATTCTATAAGAGAC
>NZ_KV800090.1:0-6054 GCF_001810135.1 Rothia sp. HMSC069D01 | reverse complement strand
GCGCGATACTTTAGATTCTATAAGAGACGGTAATCATATACATGAACACTGGTTGAAAAACTTTCCTCATTTTGAGTATTGACATTAGGGTTAGGATGACTAAAATTCAGTCTTGGTGCTTCCGCCCAACCGAACCCTGAAATAACCCGATTGAACCCGGTTGCGGGCGCACCAAAGACGCCCCCGCAACGCAGCAGGCGGGGGAGTGTAGAAGAGCACAGAATAAGGGCTGCACTAGGTGCTACTCCACCAGGCCCGCGAAGCCCGACAGAGCCAGCACCTCCTCAACATCCTGCGGCACCGAACGCGCCACCCACGGCGAATGCACCAACACCGCCTGCCACTGACCGCGCGACACCGCCACATTCAAACGATTCGGCGACAGCACAAACCCGGCACCGCGCCCAGAATCAACCCGCGACGACGCCAACGACACCAGCACCACCGCAGCCTCCTGACCCTGGAACTTATCCACCGTGCCCACACGCACGCCAGCACCCGAAGAATCCGCCAAACCAGCAGCAATCAGCGCCTCACGCACACAATCAACCTGCGCGTTATACGCCGCCACCACAATGCAATCCTCCGCCGTCAACGGGCGCGGCTCAGCATCAGCCGCCGGAACCCACTCACGACCCAACAACTCGCGCACGCAATCCACCACCGCCTGCGCCTCCTGCACAGAACGCACCGAACAACCCGCATGCTCCACCGGATACGACACCACACCCGGCGCAACACCCTGCAGGGCGCGACCAGCCGTAGCCGCCGCGCTCGCCAACGCGCCATCATAGGACAGCCACGAAACCCGCTCGCACAACGCCGAATCCATACGCCACGACTCGCCCAAGAAATAGCCAAAACGAGGATCCAGCGCCGCCGCCCCGTCAGACAACCAGCCCAACGCCGAAACATCCACCGGGTACGGGTGCACACCCGTCGAGACCTGCGGCAACTGCTGCGGATCGCCCAGCAGAAGCACCGAACGCGCCGCACGAGCCGCCGCCACCGTATTCGTGAGCGAGAACTGGCCCGCCTCATCAACCACCAGAACATCCAGCGACCCGGCAGGCACGCGACGCTCACTCACGTAATCCCACACCGTGCCGCCAAAGAGCAGGCCGCCCGCACCAGAAATCAGCTCCACCAGCTCAGAATCAGACACCTCAGACCACGGGGCGTCCGGAATCACCGACTTGCCGCGCAGACGCACCGCACGCGAAACATCAAAACCATCACGGGCACAGCACGCCAACATAAGATTCTCAATCACCGCATGCGACTGAGCCACCACACCCACCTTCGCACCCTCAGCCACCAGACGCGCAATCACATGCGAGGCGAGGAAGGTCTTACCCGCACCCGGAGGGCCCTGAACCGCCACATAGGAATGGTCGAGAGCGCGAACCGCCGCGTGCACGGCATCCATCGTGGGCAGGTCAGAGCCGGAAAAATCAACCTCACGGGGTAGATTTTCTGCATTTTTGGCGTTTGAGGCGCCCTTCTTCAGGCGCGGCGCGCGGCGGAACAGCAAATCCGCGGAGGCGCTCTCCACCCCCGTCAGGGAAGCCGCCGCATCGAGCACGCTCGGCAGGGTGCTGGGGGAGGAGGGGGTATTGGAGGGCTTGGAATCCTCGCCGGGCACGGGGCCATTAAGCACGGGGTCGCTCGGCATGAGGGTGCCGTTGAACAGCAGCCCGTGCACATCAGCCTGCAGAGCCGCCTCAATCGTCGCCGTAGACACCGGATCGCCAGGACCAATACCCGAAGGCAGGGCACGGTGCGGCTCATCCTTCACGCGGATGCGCTCCTGCAGAAGCACCTCCAAGAACTCGCCAGCCGACTCTGCGCCAGCCGACTCGCCGGTCGACTTGCCGGACTCTGGGGCAGCCTCTTCGGGATCCGCAGAACCCTCAGATCCGGCACGGAAACCGCCCTGCGCCACCGCCAGCACACGCATGCCAAAGAAACCCGTCGCCGCCAACTCAGCGGGCACACGCTCACCCGGATTCGACGCACGGAAATAATTCACCTGCGACTCCATACGGTCCAGCGCAATCTGCGGGCTCAACCCCGCCTCATACGCACAAAAAACCGCACGGTCAGAGGGCGCAATCACCAGGCTCGGGTCAGCCTCAATTCGCGCACGCAACAGGCGCACCTGCGCGCCGCGCACACGATACCAGCCGGGGGCATCTTCGACCTCGGCGGGCTCCTTCATGGCGGCGGCAAGCGCCTCCAGGTCTGCGGGGGTATTCAGAAGAGCATGCGCATGCTCCACCGAAAGCACCTGCACCCGATCAAGGTACGCATAATCGCGGCTCGCCACCCACGCCGTCGGGCCGTCCTCCAGACGGCGAATGTGCTCACGCCAGAACGGGGCACGCTCGCGGCGGTGATAATTCGTCATGGACAGCAACATCGCCGCCTCAAGCTCACCGGTACCCCAGCCGTGCTCCGCCGCGTGCTCCTCCAGGGATGCGAGCTGGGCATCTAGCAGGCACTGCAGGCGGTACTGTTCGCTGTCGTTCTCCACCGCGGCGGGCACCCTGTACATGACCGGGTGCTCCTCAGTTGCGGGGTCTTCGGCGGTATCTTCGGCAGTGTCTTCGGTGACGAGCTCCGGGGCGTCGGTCGCGAGGGCAAGAGATGCCGCCGCGTTCAGACACGCCGGGCACTCGTCGCAGGTCAGAAAATACGGGATGCGCTCGGCAAGTTCCGCCGGTTCTACGCCCTCGTTCAGCGCCTCGGTGAGCAGCAGGAGGCGCTGCTCCTGCAGGCGAATCAGCGGCAGAATACGTGCCGAATCAACCCGGTGAGGTTGACCAGCGGGGGAGGAGTGCTCAGTATGCTCCGATTCGGGTTCCGCGCCGTGCTCCAGGCAGAGATCGAGGCGCACCGCATTCTTGGCACTTTCGGTGGCGCTCTCAGTGGCACCGGCGGTCAGCAGATGCCCCACCAGGGCACCGCGCAATAGTGCCCGATGCGCCGCCTCACCCAGGTGCGGGGTGCAGACGATTCGGGCGGTATTGCTCTCGGCGGTGCTGTCCGTAGCCGGGCAGTCGAGGCGGTCGAGCTCCACCGTGTAGGTCAGCCCCGCCGCGGAGATCGCCACCAGGGGCACCGGGTGCGCTGTGCCGCCCGCATGCTCACTGCTAACTACTCCACTGCCGACTACTGCACTGCCGACCATTCCGCCCTCGGTTAGCACCCGCAGGCACTCGCGGTACGCTTCGCGGGCGCGCTCCAACTTCTCGTGGGTCGGGTGGGCAGACTGCTTCTGCGCACGCTCCCGAAGCTCGGTGTAGAGCCGCATCTCGCAGGCGGAGGTTGCGGTCAGATCAGCGAGGGTGAAGGTAAGGTCCATGGTGACTTTTCTGCTGGAGGAGAGAGAAACAAGGCGGGTGTGAAACCCTGCCGGGTAAGTGGGCATGTGTCCCGGTTGAGGAGCCTATTGGCACCTGCCGCTGCCCTCACCCGAGAGGTTGATTTTCAGGTTTCACGTGAAACACTACAGAAAATCAACCTACACGGGATGATTTAGGGAGCTTTCGGGGCTATCCGGGTGAACACACTAGGAGACTGCACTCGCCGCGGCCGCGGTAGAAACTGCCGCCGCGGGCGCCGCCGAAGCGCTCGCCGCTACCGCAGAGGGGCTGGCAGAAGCACTCGGCGCAGTCGAACGGTTCGCAATCGCCGCCGCCGCCGCGTCCACGCGTTCCTTCGCGGCAGGTAGTGCATCCGAGCCGCCCAGATCGTTCAGAATAATCGCGAAAATCAGGCGGGTGCCGTCGGGTCGGGTCGCCACACCGCACAGCGAAGACACCGTGTACAAGGTGCCGGTCTTCGCCTGCACAAAAGTGCGTGCGTGCACGGCGTTCGCCGCACCAAAACGACCGGACAGGGTGCCGCTCACGCCCGCGACCGGGAACGTGCTCATCAGCTGCTCCGCATGCTCATCAGCATTCAGCAGAGCCACAACCTGCACGAGGGTTCGGGCGGTCACGCGGTCCGTCAGGGACATGCCGCACACGTCCGCCTGCACCAGGTTTTCAATGTTCACGCCGGCATCCACGAGCGCCTGGCGCACGGTCTGCTGTGCCGCCTCGCCGCTGCCTTCCTTACCGGCGGCGATGGCGGCGCAACGGCCGAGCACCTCGGCGAGGGCGTTGTCGGATTCGAGCATCATGTGTTGTGCCTGCTCCAGCAGGGTTGCCGATTCGACCGCGGCGATTTCAACTGCTTCCGCGGGGGCGGTGCGGCGCTCCGCGAGGGTAAAGCTCATGCCGGACTCCTTACCGGCGGTGTTGAGTGCATCCACGAACGCCTGCTGGGCGGCAACCGCCGCATCGTCCGGGCGTACCGGGTTGCTTGCGGTGGACTTGCCCGGCACCGTGTGCGATTCGAGCGCAATGGGGTGAATGGGCGTGATCTGGCCGGACGCCACGTCGGCGGCATCCCAGCCGGGGTTCACGCCGGGGCCGCTGAAGAAGGTGCCGTCAAGGTAGACGGGCAGCGCCGCGGTCGGCTTCTCGCCCTGAAGAAGCGCCTTCACGGTCAGCTCGGCGAGGGTGGTCAGGCCTGCGCGTCCGACGATCTGCTTCGGGTTGGAAGCGCCCGCACCGAGCAGGGTGTCGCCGCCTGCCATGAGGTACAGTCCGGCGGAGTCGCGGGTGACGCGTGTGCGCAGGCGCGCCTGCAGGTTTGCGTAGTGGTTGAGCGCGAACAGGGTCAGCACCTTAAAAGTGGAGGCGGGCACGCGCGCGGTGTCGGCGTTGGCGGCGTACAGGTCGGCGGGCGCGGTGGCCGCCTTGATGCTGGGCAGGTTGCCGTCCATGCCGGTGACGAGCAGGCTGTACTGCGGGTAGGTGCCGTCCGCGAAGAGCGTGGTGAGGGCGGCACGTAGCTGTTCCTGTTCCGTTTCGGACAGTGCGGGTGCGAGGGTCGGGGTGGCGCTGGGGGTTGCGGAGGCGGTCGCCTCGGCGGTGCCGGTGGGGCTGCCGGTTGCGCTGCCGGTGGGGCTTGCGGAACCTTCGGGGCGTTTCTGTTCGATTGCGGCGGATCCGCAGGCGGTGAGGAGGAACATGCCGCCGAGGGTGAGGGCGGCGCGGCGGGTGAGGGTGGTGGTCTGGGTGTTGTGCTTGTTGGAAGGCATCTTTTGAGCATAGCGGGCGGATGGGGTGCCTATCGAATTTACGCGCCGGTGCTGGGATGCTCATGCCGCGCTCCTGCTACCCCTCACGAACCCTATCTGGGCTGCCCGGCAGGCGGCCGGGTGTGGCGGCGGGGTGCGCTGGCGGGCGTGGGACTAGGCGGAATGTTAACTGTGGTGTGAGCGTGGTAAATTACGCTGGTTTTGGCGCCGAATACGCGGTTTCGGTGTGCGTGAACGGGTTACAATGGGTGAGTTCAACACCTAACTTTCGCACCTTGCGCGCCGAAGTCGCCGCGAAAGTGACTCTAACTCACGAGAAAGAAGGTTCCGATGGAACTCGACGTCACTATTGAAATTCCCCGCGGCTCCCGCGTGAAGTACGAAGTGGACCACGAGACCGGCCGCCTGCGCCTGGACCGTGTGCTGTTCACCTCCATGCAGTACCCCACCGCTTACGGTTACTTCGAGAACACCCTCGGTGAGGACGGCGACCCGCTGGACGCAATGCTGATCCTGGACGTTGACGTTGTTCCCGGCGTGCTGGTTGAGTCCCGCCCGGTCGCAGTGTTCAACATGACCGACGAGGCAGGCGGCGACGCTAAGGTTCTGTGCGTTCCCACCGACAAGCGTTACGACCACATCAAGTCCCTGGCTGATGTTCCGGAGCAGCTGAAGGCTGAGATTCAGCACTTCTTCGAGCGTTACAAGGACCTGGAGCCCGGCAAGTGGGTTAAGGGCGAGGGCTGGGAAGACCTGGCTGCTGCTGAGAAGATGGTCCAGGAGGCTATCGACCGTTTCGCAGCTGAGGGTCACTAAGCTGCCGCACCGTTAGGTGCACCCGGTTTTTGTAGGGGGCGTGTTCCCTGCGTCTGGTTCGTGCGAGTTTTCGTGCGTGCTGG
>NZ_KV800089.1:0-6224 GCF_001810135.1 Rothia sp. HMSC069D01 | reverse complement strand
TGTTTCACGTGAAACATCACCGAGAGTTTTTTATATATACAACTGATTTCAGTTGCTAAATATTGTTTTACGCGAAAATTTAGCCCAAGAAATCAGAGTCCAAAACGCGGATAATGCGGTTCAGATCCTCAACATTCGCAAATTCGATGGTCATCTTACCCTTGCGAGCACCCAGCGAAATCTTCACCGAAGTATCGAGCTTGTCAGCAAAAGCCTCCGCAATATAATCCAGGCGCTCACGGTGCTTCTGAGGCTGAGGAGCCTTGCGCTCCTTCACCTCCGCAGCGCCGGATGCATGGTTCACCAGCTCCTCAGTTGCGCGAACCGACAGTCCCTCATTCACAATCTTCTGTGCAAGAGTCTCAATCTGAGCCTGGTCCGTCAGAGCCAGCAGGGCGCGCGCGTGACCCGCGGAGAGAATACCCGCCGCAACGCGACGCTGCACCAGAGCCGGCAGCTTCAGCAGACGAATCGTATTCGAAATCTGGGGGCGAGAACGACCAATACGCTTAGCCAACTGCTCCTGAGTAGTGTCGAACTCCTCCATGAGCTGCTGGTATGCCGCCGCCTCTTCAATGGGGTTCAGCTGGCTGCGGTGCAGGTTCTCCAGCAGGGCGTCACGGAGCAGGTCGCCGTCTTCAGTCTCACGAACAATCGCCGGGATGGTGGTCAGTCCAGCCGCCTGGGTTGCACGCCAGCGGCGCTCACCCATGACCAGCTCATACTTTTCGGTGCCGTTTTCGCGCGAGGGACGCACGACGATCGGTTGCAGAACGCCAATCTCACGTACCGAGTGGATGAGCTCTTCCATGTCCTGCTCATCAAAGTCGGTGCGGGGCTGCTTGCGGTTCGGGTGGATATCGCGAACGTTCAGCTCAGCAAACTGTGCACCGGGAACCGGAACCAAGCCGCCATGCTCTTCGGAAGCGGCCTGCGGGGTGGAGACATCTTCACCAAAGAAGAAGTCCACCGGGCGGCGAGTCAGGGTGGTATTACGCAGTGCCGCACCCATGTCCACACGGGATTTCTTTTTCGATGTTTCACGTGAAACATCCTGCGAGGAGGCGGGAGCTTCGACCTTCTCCTCTACCTTCTGAGCTTCAACAGGCTTTTCCTGAGCGGGTGCAGCTTCAGCGGGCTTAGCTTCTACAGACTCAGCTTTAGTGCTCTTGCGCTGCTTCTCCGGCTTGGCCTCGTGAGCCATTTCAAAGAGGCCGTCAGTTATCGGCTCTTCAATCGGAGTAGATACCTTCTTGGGTGCAGTCTTTACTGCCGCAGTCTTTTCGGATGCCTTCGCCTCAGCATTACCAGAATTCTTCGTACTCTGAGGGATCAGTGCCCCCAGGCCACGACCCAAGCCGCGTCGCTTTTCAGCCATCGTTACTCCTTAGGACTCCCGGACGAGCCCGCTCATTTTTTCTTCTTTATCTAGTGTAAACGAAATAAGCACTCGAAAGCAGGAGTAAAAACCGCACGGCACATCATCCGAATTATTCCTGATAATTAATTCACTAAGGATGTTTTCTTAGGTTTCACTCAGAAAATACCGCATGAAATGAGCCCTTTTGAATCATCAATAGACAATCCAAAAGGGCTCATTTCAAAAGATTTAGATTATGCGGATCGGCGCGAGAGTTCCTGTGCCGCCTCGCGGTAGGCGCGAGCGCCAGTCGACGAAGAATCGTAGGTGATGACGGTCTGCTGATAGCTGGGAGCTTCAGAGATACGAACTGAACGAGGAATCTTGACCCCCAGAGTCTCCTCCGGGAAGTGCTCGCGCACCTCCTCTGCCACCTGGAATGCCAGGTTGGTACGAGCATCGTACATGGTCAGCAGGATTGTACTGATGCGCAGCTTGGAGTTCAGGTGCTTCTGAATCATCTGAATATTCTTCAGCAGCTGGCTCAGACCTTCCAGAGCGTAGTACTCGCACTGGATCGGAATCAGAATCTCTTCTGCCGCAACGAAGGCATTGACAGTCAGCAGGCCGAGGCTCGGCGGGCAGTCGATGAAGACATAGTCTAGGCGCTCCATACCCTGCTTCTCGCGCCATTCGGTGTAATCCATTAGGGCATTCTTGAGGCGAGTCTCGCGTGCCACCAGGGAGACCAGTTCAATCTCCGCGCCTGCAAGGTCGATATTGGCGGGGGCACAGAACAGGCCGGGCATATCGGGGCATTCCTGAACAATTTCAGAAAGCGGCTTATCCTCAATCAGGACGTTGTAGACGCTGGGAACATCCACGCCGTGCTCAATGCCCAGTGCGGTCGAGGCGTTACCCTGCGGGTCGTTATCGATAACCAGGACGTTCAGTCCAGCCTCCGCGAGCGCGGCTGCGAGGTTCACGGCGGTACTGGTTTTACCCACGCCACCCTTCTGGTTCGACACGGTGAAGACACGCGTATGCACAGGCTTGGGGAGTAAATCTGCAACAGATTTCTGAGCTTGAGGAGTCATCGGGTGCCTTCCATATTCCGGGTGGTGTGTCTACGGTGATGCTTCGTCTGGTGCCTCGCGCGTGGCAATACTCTGCGGTATTTGTGCGCGAGGCGGGTCTACTCCCCTACTCCCCTGCCACTACTCATTCCCGACATGTTTCACGTGAAACATACTCCGCGAGGTGATGAAGTCTGCAATGTTTCACGTGAAACATTGGTGCTGCCCGAATGGCCCTGAAGGGCTCGGTACCCCTTACTGAACCATCAGGCTTTGATGTAGAAGAGTCTAAGGTTTCAATCCTTCCTTAAGGGTACCCGGCATCAGGTTAATACTCCACGCGAGAGGTCATTCTATGTACTCTACGGATGCAATTGCCACGCACACCCGGCAAGCCAGCGTACAAAAAATGGGCGGTACCGCGTAAGCTATGCATATTCACTAGCTCAGGCGGTACCGCCCATTCAGGACGAAACCTTTAGAGGCGAACTCGAACCACCGTCGTCGGCTCTTCCAGCAGATCGCCGCCGGCGGTGAGAATCTCGGTCTCACGCGCACCGTAACGGTTCAGCTTCTTCTTCGCCTTAGTAATCTCCTCCGCGGCGCTACGACCCTTCAGAGCCAGCAGCTCACCGGTGCCGCGCAGAATCGGCAGAGTGATGTCCAGCAGACCCACCAGGGCGGACACAGCACGCGCAGTCACCACATCGGCCTCCACGGCGCCCACAGCCTGCTCAGCACGCGAACGAAGCACGGTCACGTTCTCCAGGCCCAGATCCTCGACAACCTCATTCAGCCAGATGACACGGCGTTCCAGAGGCTCAATCAGGGTCAGCTTCAAATCCGGGCGGGCAATCGCCAGGCACAGACCGGGCAGGCCGGCACCAGAACCAACATCGGCAACCGACGCGTTCGGCGCAATATACTCCTGCACCACGGCACAGTTCAGCACGTGGCGAGCCCACAGGCGCGGCACCTCACGCGGACCAATCAGGCCACGCTCAATACCGGTCGTTGCCAGATGCTGCACGTAGCGCTCCGCCAGGGGCAGACGCTCACCGAACACAGCCTCCGCTGCGGCGCGCTCACTCTCACTGAGAGTAACCATCGAAGTCTCCATACTAGGCTCCTACCTCGGGAAGAGAAATCACCACGTGACGGCGAGGACCCTCGCCCTCCGACTCGCTGTACAGGCCAGCGGCGGCCACCACATCGTGCACAACCTTACGCTCATACGGGCTCAGCGGCTTCAGGTGCTCATCACGACCGGTAGCACGCACCTTCTCAATCGCATCAGCGGCAATCTTCTCCAGCTGCTCACGACGCTCTGCACGGTAGCCGGCAACATCCAGAATCAGGCGGGAACGGGTACCATTACCAGCCAGGACGGAGAGGCGCACCAGCTCCTGCAGAGCCTCCAGCACCTCACCGTGGCGGCCAACCAGGTGGCGCAGTTCCTCATTGTCATCATCGTCATTGAAGACCGAAAGATAGATGCGGTTATTGCGCACCTCAATATCGATATCGCCGTCCATATCGACAATATCGAGAAGCTCCTCGAGGTAATCAGCGGCGATATCGCCTTCTTCCTCGATGTCCTCAAAATCGTCTTCTTCGCCCTCAATGGGCTCCTCTACCAGCTGCTCCTCAACGAGCTGCTCGTCCTCATATTCCATAGCTTCAGTCACAATAATCCTCGGGGTGTTCGGAGGGGGGTCCTAGGGGTAAAAAGTATCTCATACACGGCGCCGGGCCCGCGCCACACGTGGCGAGAACCCGGCCCGAATCACGGAAGAAAACTACTTCTTTCCGTTCTGCTTATTGCGTTGCTGCTTCTGGCGCTTCTTACCAACCGGCTGCTGACGCTGACCCGCAGCGGCACGCTCACGAGCCTCCTGCAGATCCTTCTCGTGCTGCTCACGGGTCTTACCAATCGGAGGCAGGCCCTTCGCTGCACGGCGAGCGTTCAGCTCACGCTCCGCCTGAGAACCGGGGGTCGGGTTATTGCGGATAACCCACCACTGCTGACCCAGCGACCACAGGTTCGACACGGTCCAGTAGTACATAACACCCAGCGGGAAGTTAATACCGGAAACAGCGAAGATGATCGGGAAGATGTACATGATCATCTGCTGCTGACGGAACATCGGAGAGTTCAGAGCCGCCTCCGACATGTTCTTCACACTCAGCTGCTTCTGAATGTAGAACTGGGTCGCACTCATCAGAACAATCATGATGACCGCCTGAACAACGGTCGCGGTGGTGTCACCAGCGCCCGGGTGCAGCATGGTCGCGAACAGCTGAGCACCAAAAATCTGCGAGTCGTTGAACTGGTGCACCAGATCAGCCGGCAGCATGAGCACGCTCTCGTTACTCTGCGCCGCGGTGGGAACACCCATCAGCACCTGGTACAGACCGAAGAAAATCGGCATCTGAGCCAGAATCGGCAGGCAGGACGCGAAGGGGTTCGTACCGTGCTTACGGTACATTTCCATCTGCTCCTGAGCCATCGCCTGGCGGGAGAGCTGGTCCTTCTTGCCCTTGTACTTCTCCTGCAGCTTCGCCATATCGCCCTGCATCGCGGTCATACCGCGCATAGCCTTAATCTGCTTGACGAACAGCGGAATGGTCAGGGTACGCATCACCAGGGTCAGGAAGATAATGCACAGAACCCAAGTCAGGCCGGACGCCGGGTCCATGCCCAGCGAGGTGAAAAGAGTGTGGAACAGCCACAGGACCACGGAGACGATCCATTTAAACGGCCAAAGAATCAAATCAAAAATATTCACGCGGGAATACTCCTTAAGGACTCGGCTAAGTCATTGTGTGGGAGGCGCCGCCTACTCAGGGCGAGCGTCACCACCGGTGTGAGGGGTGTAAAGATGGGGGTGGTTGAGCAGAATAATTTTCGGTTCTGCTCCGGGAGCGAAAGTACGCTTCCCCTCCGGGACTGGGTCGATACCTCCGGTAGCCCAGGGGACACACCGCAGAATACGGCGTACCGTCAGGGAAAGCCCGCCCATCGCACCGTGGGTGGTCAGCGCCTCCAGAGCGTAGGCTGAGCAGGTCGGGTAGTAGCGGCACACATCCCCGTAGAGGGGGGACACGACCTTGCGGTAGGCCTTCATGCACGCGATCAGCAGGTTCTGCGGTAGAACGTAGAGAGCCTGCAGGAAAGTTTCCGGCCGCACGAATTCGTTAGGCGCTAGTGCCAGCAGCTCGTCGGGGCCCAGAGTCTCGGCAGATGCGCTATAGGTGCCACTGTGATGCGCGTGGAAGCGTTCTTCACAGCGGTCACGCTGGGAACGACTCACGGCTTCTCCTTGCTCTGAGGCAGGTCGAGCTTAGCGAAAGCAGCCTCGAGTGCCGATTCGTAGTCGCGGCGCAGCTGATCCCAGCTGGCGCTCGCGGAGGCGGGAAGCGCTCGCACAGCAATGGCGTAGCCTTCCGGATGCGCGGCGCAGGTGAGCGCGGCAAGTTCACGCAACCGGCGCTTGACCAGATTGCGTGTGACTGCGTTGCCCACCGCCTTCGACACAATGAAACCTACCTGGGTTGTTTTTCCAGGATTTTTCGCCGTAGATACAACGATGTTCCGACGTCCTGTACGGATGCCGGAACGGAAGGCGTGGGAGAATTCTGCGCTGGTGCGCATACGGTGCCGTTGAGGCAGCACGTGTTCCCCTTTACGTAGTGTGGGAGATTCGGCTCGCGTAGAAAGCTGACCTCCGCGTGTATTTCACGCTTAATGATAGTTCGCCCGCCGATGCGTGTGCATCGGCGGGGGG